>NZ_CALFSA010000109.1 GCF_937919355.1 uncultured Methanofollis sp.
GGTGCTCCCGACGATCGTCGAGAGACTGCGGAGCATGTCGCCCCTCTATGCGGCGCGGAACGGAGGTGTCTGATGTACAACGAGACAGTGATGGACCACTTCATGAACCCGCGGAACGTCGGCGAGATGAAAGACCCCGACGGTGTCGGCGAGGTCGGCAACCCGACCTGCGGCGACATCATGAAGATCTTCCTGCGCATCAGGGACGACCGCATCGAGGACGTGAAGTTCATGACCTTCGGTTGCGGCGCCGCGATCGCCTCGTCGAGCATGGCGACTGAACTGATCCGGGGCAAGACCCTGGACGAGGCGTGGGAGATCACGAACAGGGCGGTGGCCGAGGCCCTGCAGGGCCTCCCGCCGCAGAAACTCCACTGCTCAGTCCTCGCCGAGGAAGGCATCCACGCGGCGATCAACGACTACAGGAAGAAACATGGCCTCGAACCCCGCCCCGAGACCGGACACGCCGCCCACGAGGAGGCCGGCGGCGATGCTGAGTGAACACGAACTCGAACGCTACCGCCGGCAGACAATGCTCTTCGGCGAGGAAGGGCAGGAGAAACTGAAAGGGGCGACTGTCTTTATCGCCGGTGCCGGGGGACTCGGGTGCCCGGTCGCCCTGTACCTCGCCGCCGCCGGCGTCGGCCATCTCAGACTTGCCGACTGCGACACCGTGGAGACGACCAACCTGAACAGGCAGGTCCTCCACTGGGACAGGGACGTGGGGCGGGCGAAGGTCGCCTCGGCCGGCGAGAAACTCGCCGCCGTCAACCCGGAGATCGAGGTGGAGACGGCGCGGGTCGTCATCGACGCCTCCAATGTCTCCGACCTCGCCGGCGATGCCGACATGATCGTGGACGCGATGGACAACTT
Source organism: uncultured Methanofollis sp. (assembly GCF_937919355.1). GTDB lineage: Archaea > Halobacteriota > Methanomicrobia > Methanomicrobiales > Methanofollaceae > Methanofollis. The sequence goes on from NZ_CALFSA010000109.1 coordinate 874, forward strand.
CGAGACCCGCTACCTCCTCAACGAGGCCGCCCTGAAGAAGGGCATCCCCTTCGTCCACGGTGCGATCTCCGGGTTTTTCGGGCAGGCGACGACGATCATCCCGGAAAAGACCCCGTGCCTCCGCTGTATCTTCCCGAAGGCCCCGCCGAAGGAGACCTTCCCGGTGATCGGCACGACACCCGGCGTCATCGGCCTCGTGCAGGCGAACGAGGTGATCAAGTACCTGACCGGGACAGGTGACCTCCTTGCCGGCCGTCTCCTCCTCTGGGACGGCCTTGCCACGACGATGGAGACGATCACGGTGGAGAGGCAGCCGAAGTGCGAGGCCTGCGGTCACCTGTATGAGAGGGTGCATCCATGATAGAACTGACGCATGACGATTTTGACGTGAACGAGATGATCGCCCGGGCGAGAAAACCGTCGATGGGTGCGCTGGTCACCTTCCTCGGTGTGGTGCGGGACGACGACATCGAAGGGATGGAACTGGAGGCCTACGAGGAGGTCGCCCGCGCCGAACTCGGGGCGATCAGGGACGAGGCCTTTGCAAAGTTCCCCATCGAATCGGTGGACATCATCCACCGCACCGGGCGACTGAAGGTCGGGGAGAACATCCTCCTGATCGTCGTCGGCGCCGGGCACAGGCACGAGGCTTTTGCGGCCTGCGAGTACGTCATCGAACGGATCAAGGAGAGTGTCCCCATCTGGAAGAAGGAGACGGTGAAGGGCGGGGACACCCGCTGGGTCTCCGGTCACCAGGGATGAGGGTTGATACCTCTCCGGTCCCATACTTCTCCTGAGTCTGATGACCAGCACGACGAAAAGACCGGCGGGGGGAGTGCTCCCGCAGAAGGAGAAAGGTTTTGTCTCGATACGGGTGCGGGCGCCGGCAGGCGTCCTGACGGCGGAGCAGATGGAGGCGGTCGCCGCAGTGTCGACGAGGTTCGGGCGGGGCGATGTCGCCCTGACCCTCAGGCTCAATGCCGAGGTGCCGTGGGTCAGGCGGGAGGACGTCCCCGCTGCCGTCGAGATACTCGAAAGTGCGGGCCTTGCGGTCGGGAGCACGGGTGCGACTGTCAGGGCGGTCGTCGCCTGCAAGGGGACATTCTGCCGCCACGGCATCGTCGATACCCAGGCCCTTGCCCGTGCTATCGAGGCCCGCGATGGCGGTCGCGCCCTCCCGAGAAAACTGAAGGTCGGGATCGCGGGGTGCCCGAACAACTGTGCGAGAGTCCAGTTCAACGATATCGGGTTAATGGGCGAGGCGTACCCCGTCTTCGATACCGCGGCCTGCACCCTCTGCGGCGCCTGCGCCCACGTCTGCCGGGAGGGCGGAGTTGACGTTGTCGAGGACAGAATCCATTTCTCGGCCGACGCATGCATCGGGTGCGGGGACTGCACCGCCATCTGCCCGTCCGGCGCGGCGACGACGGAGACGAGCGGGGTCGTCGTCTATCTTGGCGGTATGGCGGGCCGCCACATCAGAACGGGCATCCGCGCCACCGGTCCCCTCGGAGTGGGGAACGTTACGACCTTTATCGGCAGGGCTATCGACTATTTTGCAGGCCACGCTGAAATCGGGGAAAGGTTCGGGGATATGATGGAGAGGATAGGGAAAGATGAGGTCGTATCGTCCCTCACTCTTCCCGGTCCCGATAGATCCTCTGGAGGGCGCGGGCGACCTCGCTCTCCGGGTGCGTCCCGGCAATGATCTCTGCGATACGTGTGGGGTCGGGGATCTTTCTCAGGATCACATCGGAGAGTTTCTCGTCCTCTCCCTTTCTGGCACCAAGCAGGCGTCTGTATGCCTCGTCGCTGATCTCTATGGATGGGGGGGCCATCTCTCCTTGGATCACCGGGTTCGTAATTATACCATTCGTTTTTATTTTTCTGTATCTATTCCCATGAACACATTCGGCCGGGGCGCTGTGACGGTCTCAGGAATATCCCCGTGTTTTTCCGGTTCTGGAGATGTCCTGCATTCCGGCCGATCTGTGGTGAATTGCCGCACCACACACCTTATAGTGTTCCGGTTCAAATATTCCTCAAAGAGGGAGGGGGCGGGTCCGGCACCGGTTGGGGCCTGTCTCAGCGGGTATGGAAGAATCTGAACATTTGAAATCGCTCGATATCGTGGAACTCCACGCGCTCAGTATCATCGCCGACAACCAGCCCGGTGTACTCAGGGACATCGCCGCGGTGATGGCGACGAACGCCGCAAATGTGCTCACCGTCCAGCAGTCGATCATGACGTCCGGGTCGGACGCCGGGAAGGCGCTCTTCTACTTCGAGGTCGAGTGCGTCGGCGGCATCGCGCACGCGATCACCGATCTCCTGACGGTCCCGACTGTCCGCCATGTCTCGACCCACGACACCTTCTCCCGGATCTTCGGGTCCAGAGTCATCATCATCGGTGGCGGGGCCCAGGTCGCCCAGGTGGCCCTCGGTGCGGTGAACGAAGCCGACCGGCACAATATCAGGGGCGAGCGGATCTCGGTGGACACGATCCCCCTCGTCGGCGAGAAAGACCTCACCGAGGCCGTCGACGCCGTCGCCCGCCTCCCGAGAGCCTCCATACTCGTGCTTGCAGGGTCCCTGATGGGCGGGACGATCTCCGTGGCCGTCGACCGGGTGCGGGCCGCGGGCATCCCGGTCATCGCCCTGAAGATGGCGGGGAGTGTCCCGAAACACGCCGACCTCGTCGTCACCGACCCGATCCAGGCCGGGGTCTTTGCGGTGATGCACGTCTCGAAGCGTGCGGTCTTCGATATCAACCGCGTCTCTGGACGGGAGTTCTGAAATGGACGAATCGATCATTCATCAGGCGGTGAAGGTGCTCGGGCGCGACGGCCTCGTCGTGTACCCCACGGACACGATCTACGGCCTCGGCGCCGATGCCCTCTCCGAGTATGCTATTGAACGCGTGTACGAGGCGAAGATGCGCCCGCGGTCCATGCCTGTCTCGGTCGCGGTCTCGGACATCGAGATGCTCGGTGCGATCGCACGCGTGGACAGCGTTGCCGACGCCTTCGTCGACCGCTTCCTCCCCGGTCCGGTGACCGTCGTCCTGAAGGCGAAGTCCTGCCTCCCCACCATCCTCACCGGCGGCAGCGGTCTCATCGGGGTCCGCATCCCCGACCACCCGGTGCCCCTGGCGATTATCAGGGAACTCGACGCCCCGATCACGGCGACCTCGGCGAACATCCACGGCGCTGCCGACCCGGTGACGGTCAACGACGTCCACGTCCCCCACGACTTCCTTATCGACGGGGGCAGACTGCCGGGGACGCCGAGCACGGTCGTCGACCTGGTGAACAGGACGGTGGTCCGCGCCGGTGCGCAGATCGAGGAGGTGGGAGCATTTCTCAGAGACCTAGCATGAAGCCAATCAGACTGCGTGACTTTGTCGAGGACAGGGACGGCCTGATCTACGCCGTCTCCGCCTACGACAACACAGAGAGGGTCGGGTGCGTCCTCAGGTACGTCCCGGACCCGGCGGGGGAGCGTGTCGACCCCGCGGGCAGGCACTTCTCCAAACTCGATTTTGGGCCTGCTTTCGAGTATATCAGGGAACACAAACCGCAGTACCTCGCCGACCTCCACCGGGTGCCGCCCGCCGACATCGTGAAGGTCTACAAACCCGACGAGAGGATCGACTGGATTGCGTCCCGCGACGAGAGGGTGAGGCGTCTCCTCTCTCTCTTCGACCTGCCGGCGGGGAGCGTGGGCTGCACAGGGTCACGTCTCATCGGCGTCGAGAACGGAGCCTCGGACATCGACCTGGTCGTCTACGGGCCGGCCTGGTTCTCGGCGCAGGCGCAGTTGAAGCGTCTTGTCGGGGAGGGGAAGGTCCCGGCGATGAGCGAGGAGATGTGGCGGAAGGTCTACACGAAACGCGTCCCGGAGATCTCCTTCGACGCCTTCGTCCTCCACGAGGGGAGGAAGTGGAACCGCGGCGAGTTCGGCGGCACCTACTTCGACCTGCTGTATACGCGGGCATACGACGCCCTCGCCTCGGCACCCTCCGGGAAGGGGAAGGTGCTCGGGCGGGCGACGATCGAGGCGACGGTGACCGACGCCTCCCACGCCTTCGACGCCCCCGCCGTCTATGAGGTAGACCACGAGACTGTCTCCCGCGTCATCTCCTTCACCCACACCTACTCGGGTCAGGCCCTGGCGGGCGAGACGATCGAGGCGCAGGGTGTCCTTGAACAGCACGGGGACACGCAGTGGCTCATCGTCGGGACGACCCGCGAGGCGAAGGGCGAGTACATCATCTCGAAGACGCTGATGGAACAGGCCTGAGCGCCTCTTTTTTT
>NZ_CALFSA010000110.1 GCF_937919355.1 uncultured Methanofollis sp.
GGAATAACTTTTTTTGGCTGTGGAGGGGTCGCGCGTATTCCCCGCCTTCCCCACGATCCGGGCCGGGGAAGGGCGAGGAGGAGATCCTGATGAGGGAGATTGCTGTCCCTCCCTATCCCATGTCTGGGGGATGTGCTCCTCAGCACAGGAATATTCCAGAGCCGAAAAAAAGGGATGTGTGGTTCAGCGCCTCCCTGCCATCAGGAAGGCGGCGCCGATCGCGAGGGCCGCGGTCCAGAGGGGCAGGGGTGACTGCTGTGTCGTCGGCGGGACTGTTTCCGTTCCGGTCTCCGTCGGTGTCGCAACGCCCGACCCGGCGCTGGCCGAGGTCACGACCGGTGTCGGGGTCGCAGGTGTGTCGCCGCTCTCCGCCGCCGCGATGGCGAAGAGGGAGAGGCCGTCGGTCTCGGCCGTAAAGTGGGCCATGCCGTCCCTCTCGTCGGTGACCGCGGTCGTGAGGGGTTTCCATGCGCCGTCGACGTACCTGAGGAGTCTGACATCAGCGGCGGTGCAGGCATGCGCCTCCAGCCATGCCGAGGGCACGACGAAGGCGATGGTCTCACCGGAGAGCATGTCTTCGGTCGTGTGATAGAGGGTCGCCTCCACATAGGCATAGACCTCGCCGTCAGGGGCGTCGGCCGCAGACGGACGGGTTGCCTTCTCCACTCCGACCATGAGTCTGTCGATCTCGCCTTTCGCCCTGAGGGTGACTGCCGTGAAAGGCGTGTCGCGCATCGTCAGGGTGACGTTCTCCCCGGCCCGGAGACTGCCTGCCGCACCGACCGCCGCCTCGGAGTGGCCGCCGCCGCTACTGTGCGAGGAGACAGTTGTTGGTTCTGCTGTTGGTTCCACCGTCGGTTCCGCCGTCGGTTCCACCGTTGGTTCCGCCGTCGGTTCCACCGTTGGTTCCGCCGTCGGTTCCGTTGTTGGTTCCGTTGTTGGTTCCGTTGTTGGCTCTGCCAGTGCCGAGACCGCCACGAGGCCGAAGGTGCAGAATCCGTTGGGGGACTCGAATTTGAGGATGACCCTCTCGCCCTCTCTCTTGATCTCTCCGGGCAGGAGGACACTGGTGCTGCCGTCGTCGCCGAGACGGACGAGCCGGATGTGTGCGACGCCGCCGCAGGCATCCACCCATGCCGCCGGGACGCTCATCGTCACCGTGGCATTCCTGATGCCGCTCCCGTCCGCGAGGTTGGTCGTCCTGACCTCTAGTGAGGCGGCAAGGGAATCTATCTGCATTCTGTTCTCTGCGGCAGCATCCTGGAAGGCGTTCATGGTCTCATCGGGTGCGCTGTTCCCGAGGATTGTGACGATGGACGCACCCGGCGGCAGGGAAGTGAGTTCCGCGCCGGCGCCTGCCGAGACTTCACCGACCCCCTCTGAGACGACGGTGACCGCCCGTGTTTCCAGGACGATCCCCTGTATGGTGCCGGTGATGGTGCCGTTATCTTCGACGGCGTCGCCCGGCGTGACGAAGGTAAGGGTGAAGAGGTCGCCGGTGATCTGGATTGTCTTGCCGTCGTCGGAAACCGACGTCTGGCCGGACACGTTCACCGAAACGTTCCGCCCGGTGACGGTGCAGCCCGGAACGTCCAGGGAGACCTTCAGCCCCTGCTCGTCCGTGCCTGCGGGTGTGATTGCGACGCTGCTCGTGTTCGCCCTGGTGGTGACCAGGCCGCCGCCGTCGGCATCGACCTGCCGCACGGCGATCTTCAGGTCTGAAGACCCGCCGATGAGGCCCTTCACCCTCACCGTGCCGAGCACAACGCCCCTGTCGCCTGCATGGATCTCGTCGTCGAGGTCGACGGCACGCATCATGACGCCGCTATCGGTCTCGCGGGAGAGGTTGAGACCCGCCCAGGCCGGGAAGGACGTACCGGTGATCGCGGCGACCTCCGGGTCGGCGACAGAGACGTCCATCTCGTAACCGGCGAGGCCCCAGGGGGCGCGGTTCATGGTGATGACGACCTCCGTCTCGTCACCCGCGTCCAGAGACGCCTGGTCGGTGTTGAACGAGAGTTTCGGCTCCTCGTAGATGGAGTAGGCCTTCAGGCAGACATTGGTGTCAGGCATATGGGTGGTGAGGTCTTCCCACACAACACCGTCGGCGCTGATATAACTCTCGCCGACCCCGGCCTTTGCGTCCATCGAGAAGTCTTTGATCGGTTTCTCGACCGCGAGGGGCTGGTAGTAGTCGGGCGTCGTGAGTTTGACGACGACGGAGAACTTCTGGCCTGGCACCAGGGGCACGGGTGTCGCCAGCGGGAAGGTGTGGTAGCCCGGCAGGACCTGGGTGCCGGAGAGTGTCGTCACCGGTCCGTCTGCGGAGATGGGGCCGTCTGCCGGGTCAAGGTAGACCGAGACCTCGTAAGCGGCGTTTGGCGCCGGCGTGAAGAACCCGACCGCGCCAAGGCTGTTGCCCGAGGTGGCGGTGAAGACGTTGGCGGCGTACGCCGTCTCGCTCTCGAGACCGATCGCGGCGGTCCAGCCCAGGGGGTCGTGGCAGTAGACCTCCCGGTAGTTGTCGGTGTCTTCTGCCGTGAAGACCGCCTTGTCGCCGCGGTCTGCGTCATAGTACGACTGGTAGAAGTAGCCGTCGTCGCCCCAGTTGGTGTTCCACGAGTTCCTCACGATGAACGCACCGTCGCCCTGTGGTTCGAAGGTGAAGTTCTTCTTGCTGTAGGTGTCGTCCCAGCCGACGATCAGGACGGCGTGGCCGCCGCCGACGAGCCAGGGGTCATAGTAACTGGCATTTGCCTCGTTGTAAAAACCGTTCGACCAGTACATCGAGGAGTAGACGCCGCCGTATTCCTTGACCGCCTGCTTGATCAGGGTGACATTGGCGCGGTCGTTCGCGGCCCTCTTCGGGAGGAAGTCCACGTCCTGGACATGCTTCTGGACGGTGAGTCCCGTGGGTGAGACGTCCGAGAACTCATGGTACGGGTCGTCGGCCTCGTTCACCGGGCCAGACCAGCGGGAGAGATAGGCGGTGGCCATGTAGGCGTTCCCGCCGTCGTTGTGGGCATAGTCCAGGCCGTGGGTGTTTTTCATGTTGTTCTCGGAGAAGTCCCACGCCTCTCCGGGGAGGAGGGTGGACTCCAGCGAACCGAGGGCCGCAAATGTCCAGCAACTGCCGCATTTTCCCTGGTCTTTTACCGGGCCGACGCGGCCTTCGTCGCGGAGGTCGAAGCGGTCTTCGGACGGTGCGGGCCTGAAGGCCGAGGTGGTCTGCACCTCGCTGCCTGTAGGCCAGGCGACAGTCACCGGCGAGGGGATCTCGCCGCAGAGTTCGTCTGTGTGGTCACCTTCTTCGATGGGGGCGGCGGCCATCATCATGCGGTCGGCCGGGGCCTCTTTCTCTTCAAGGTATTTCACAAACTCCGGGTTGAGCGGCGCCTCGGTCACTTCCAGTGCGGAGGCTGCCGGTACCGCGGCCCAGAGGAGCAGGCAGGCGCAGAGGAGTGCGCCTGCCAGACCTTTCAGTATTCTTGTATCCATATCTCCAGCCACCTGTCTCATGTTCTGTCCGTTCCTGCGTGCTGGTGGATCGTCACGACGTCGTCGAAGTCGATCCTGCCGTTGCCGTTGTAGTCGAAGACGCGGGGGTTCTTCTGTGAGAGCACGTTCTCGAAGTGCTCGAAGTAGGTGAGGGCGTCCCTGAAGTCCAGGGTGCCGTCGCCGTTCACGTCCTCGAAGAGGCCGTCGCCGTCACCGTCGCCGGGGATGGCGGTGCACCCGGGGAGAGGCGAGAGGCCGACGACGTCGATGACGCCCGGTCTGCAGATCACGGGGGTCTCTTCGCCTTTGTCCGTGTAGATCACGACGTCGCTGGCCGTGATCCCGACCATGCCGTCGGTGAGGCCCTTCACCTTCAGGGTGGCGAGGACGACGTCCTCGGCGCCGGCTTCGACACTGTTGCCGTCGTCGGTTGCGTCGAAGGTGATGGTGGTGCCGGGCACGCCTGACCCCCCGGATGCGCCCGCCAGGAAGGCAGAGTCGACGCCGGTGATCAGGGCGTTCGTGCCCTCAAGGCTGACCGTGAGGCTGACATTTTTCAGGCCGTCAGGGAGGTGGTCGGCGACGATGGCGACCTCGCGCTCGGTCCCGGCGGCGACCGTCGCCTCTGTGGGGGCAAACAGGATCACCGGGGTGGTGTCGGTGAGAGTGACGTTGTCGAGCCAGCCGCAGTCATCCCCGTAGGTACTGAATGCACGCGTCTCGTATGTCCACCGCAGGGTGTGCTCGCCCCTGCCCAGTGTGTAGTGCATATTCTGCCAGCCGTTGCCCTTGCCCGCAATCTCCTTCTGCATCTCGCCGTCGATGGAGAAGGCGAGGACATCGGAGTACTTCATTGAGTGGCCCTTATTGGAGGAGACCTGCCAGTCGAAGGTGAGGTCCTTCGGGCCGGTGACGGTGGTCTCGATCCAGGACTGCTGGTTGCGTTTGATAGCGCCGCTGTGTCCGCAGCTGCCGCGGATGTAGGTCTCGTTCACGTCGACGAACCAGGGGACGTCGCCGCCTGTCGTCCAGGCGAGGCCTTCTGCGTCGAGGGCCTCCTCGAAGGTCGGGGTGACGGTGATGTAGCCGTTCTTGACCTCCATCTGGCCGTCAGGTGCGGTGTCCTTCTTCACGATGAGCGTGACGTTGTAGACGCCCGGTTTCGTGTAGGTGTGCGTCTGGTTCCTGCCGACCGCCGACTTCTCGTCGCCGAAGTCCCAGGCCCAGTGGGTCGCGGTGCCGGTCGAGTAGCCGGTGAAATCGACGGTGAGCGGGACCTGGCCTTGGGTGACGTTGCCGACAAAGTCGGTGTCGTCGATGGGCGTGAAGGTGACGTTGTCGAGCCAGCCGCAGTCCTCCATCATACCGCCAGGGTTGGAGTCCTTCTCGTACACCCACCTGACAGTGTGCGTGCCGAAGCCGAGCCTGTACTCTTCCTCGGACCAGGTCTCAGGGAAGCCGAAGAGGTTCTTCTCCTCCTCGCCGTCGATGAAGAGCCTCAGGTAGTCGTGCCTCGGTTCTGAGGAGACGTTCCAGGCGAAGGTGAGGTGGCCCGGGCCGGTGATGTTTGTCTGGAGCCATGACTGCTGGTTGCTGCCGATGGCGCCGCTCCGTCCCGAGGTGGTGCCGGTGTGGACGCAGTCGACGTCGACGAACCAGGGTGCGTCGCCGCCCGTGGACCACTCAAGGTC
>NZ_CALFSA010000111.1 GCF_937919355.1 uncultured Methanofollis sp.
GCCGGACGGCGGCGATCTGCGCCGAAGACCCGGCCTGGGCGGAGAGGGCCGCCGCCCTCCCGTACGAGGAGGCGAGAGAGGAACTCCTCCGCTTCCCGGGTGTCGGCCCGAAGGCCGCAGACTGCATCCTCCTCTTCGCCTTCCAGAAGTACGAGGCCTTCCCCGTGGACGTGTGGATACGCCGGATCATGCGCCGCTCCTACCTCCCCCACCTCAGGGAGGAGGGGGCGATGACCGCAAAGGAATACCGGGAGATCAGGGAATTCGCGTGGGGGCACTTCGGCAGGTACGCCGGGTGGGCGCAGGAGTACCTCTACTGCGTACGGGACGGGGCCTGACCCCGGAAGACCGTGATCTCGGGTGGGCAGTTGATGCGGATGCCCACGCCGAAGAGGGGTGCGGTGCCGATGCCGCGGCTGACATAGACGGTCCTTTCTCCCTCCTCGATCAGTCCGGACACCGGATTGTAGCCGAACCATGCCGAGGGTTTCCCGAGGACAGGGAGGTCGACCTGCCCGCCGTGGGTGTGGCCGCAGAGGACGAGGTCAGCGTCCCAGTCCGCTCGATATTCTGGTTCGTGGAGGAGGACGATGCGAAAGTCGGCGACGGGCAGGTCGTCGGGGAACCGCGCCCTTCCCGCGAGGCCGTCGTCAAGGCCGACAATGAGCACAGTGTTGTTCCCGACATTCTCTCTTGCGTATTCGTTCCGGAGAACCGTCACACCGGCCTCTTCAAGACGGGCGCAGACTGCATCGGCGAGGGCGGTCTCGGCCGCACCGTCGGCAAGGGGGGAGAGGTCGTAGCCCTCGACGGTGAAGTTCGCCTCTTTCAGCATCGCCGACCGCCCGCGGCTGGAGATGCCGTAGTCGTGGTTGCCGGGCACGGCGTACACCGGCGCCCTGATATTGGCGAGAGGGGAGAGGTCGGGCACCCCCTCACTCCCGTATCCCGCGACAAAGTCGCCGGCGATGAGCACAAGGGAGGGGTTCAAAGCGTTCGTCTCCCTGACAGTCCTCTCGATGAGGCCGCGGTCCCCCTCGGAGATGTGGAGGTCTGAGAGGAGGACGACCGTGCCGGGCACCCCGGCCACGGTGACGGGGGTGACGGTGAGGTCCCCGGTCCCCGCGGTGCCGCAGGCAAGGCCTCCGAGAAGGAGAAGCGCAAACATGACAACTGCGAGAGGGCGGGCATAGGGCACCATGCCTCACGCGGTCGCCGGGAGGGGGGATAACGGTTTCCCACACCCGTCAGTTGTACGGGATCTTCTCGCTCCACCCGGCCTCGTCAAGGAGTTGCTTCAGGAGGGCAACCCTCTGCGTCTGCTCCTCGATCCTGTTCTGGTAATAGGTGAGAGTCGCCCCGGCGTCGTCGGGCGTTGCAATGATGAAGACGTGGTTGGGCCCGGACGCCCCGAAGAAGACGCCCGCATGGTCCAGAGGTTCGAGCACCTCCTTCTTCCACTCCTCGTGGCTGATCTCGTAGCCCCCGGCAAGGAGGTGGGCGATGACCTCGGCCGTCGGCACCGCGTGCTCGAGGCCGAC
>NZ_CALFSA010000112.1 GCF_937919355.1 uncultured Methanofollis sp.
CCGGGCACATACGCCGTGAACCTGACGGTCACAAACCCCCATGGCAACGACACCCTGCACCGCCCCGCTCTCGTCACGGTGGGACCCCATCTCCTCCGCGCCAACTTCTCCGCCAATGCCACGACCGGGGTGGTCCCCTTTGCCGTGCGGTTTGCCGATGCCTCTGCGGGTTTCCCGGCCTCGTGGTCGTGGGAATTCGGCGACGGGAACATCTCGTCGGACCGGAACCCCCTGCATATCTACCGCAAGCCCGGCACGTACACGGTGAAACTCACCGTCTCCCGTGGGACGGAGAACGCCTCCTTTGAACGCTCCGACTACGTCGCCGTGACAGCACCCCTGGTCCTCTCCTCGTCACCCGTACCCCCGGAACGGGAGGTGGAGGTGCGGAATTTTACCTATCAGGAGCGATCAGCATAGATTATTAGATCCGATCACCCATACGTCTATAATGCGCAGAGTCTACTATCGCTTCCCAACGCGCTTTGACCTGAACTTCACCCTGAGTTCGCCATTTGGGCAGGCCCTCAGGTACGTTGCGGCCCTCCACCGCACCCACATCACCTGCCGGCAGGGTGATGACCTCCTCAAGCGCGACCTCCTCCTTGAGATTGCTGACGACAGGACGCGGTTCCTCCCCCTTGACCTCATCCCCACCCTCGCCACCGAGGTGACCGAGTCTGCGGATTTCAGGTTCTCGGTCCATGAAACCCTCCTGCGGGCAGAAGGCCGACGTCCTGTCTCTGAGAACGTATTCCTGATGCGGATCGTCGACCGCGGCCCGCAGTCTGAGGTCTTCGTCGTCAAGGAAGGCGTGACCGGTTCGATGGATGCGGTGGACGTCCGTGAGATCCTGAAGGGTGCCTGCGAGTGAGCCTCCAGATCACTGTTGCGGCCCCCTTCAAGCAGATGCATAAGGGGGAACTGGAGAAAAATCAGTTCGTATTTTTTCTTGCCCTGGACAGGAAGTGGCTGAACGTCGAGCAGGCGAACACTGTTCTCCGCCGGGGAGAATCTACCGGCCTTCTCTGTGTGAAGGACGGGAAGGTCGTCCCGCTCTTTGATCTCTCGTCGGTAACGGTCCCTCTCGGTTTCAGGCCTGGCCCCGAGGTCGTCGAGGCTCCCGATCCGCTGCGTGACCTCGTCGGCAGGATCGCGTCGTCGACCGGGAAGGACGTAAACGAGGTGACTGCCGAGATGAATGGGGTCATCGATGAAGAGTTCGACGGCAAACTCCAGCCTGCGGCTGCAGCCGTCATGCTCGCCCGCAGGTACGGTGTTGCATGGCAGGATCTCCTGCCTGCTCTCCGTGAGAGTGTTCTCCAGAAAAAATAGATTTTTTTAGTTCTCTGCAGCCGCTTCGCCGCCCTTGCCGAGGAGCGCATCAATGGGCTGCGCCCCGTACTGGGCGACGACGGCGTTGATCTGGACGAAGTCGGCGCTGATCTCGTTCCCGCGGACCGACTTTCTCCTCCTCTGCCCCTCGTGCTCCGGGTGGAAACCGACGCCTTCGGACAGGAGGATGCGCCTGCGGCCTGCGCCCGGCAGGTCCTTCCTGGCGGCGATACCGGTCCTGTCAGAACCGCCGGTGATCTGGATGGTGTAGCCGGCGAGGCCGAGGGGTGCGCCGTCGACCTCGTCCCCGATCTTCTTCCCGATCAATGCCGATGCGGCCGCCCCGCTTGCTTCAATATTGTAGGCGCGGCCCGCCTTCCTGTCAGATACGACAACCTTGAAATCAACCATTATCTCTGACTCCTTCTCATCCTGATGATATCAGACGTGACTATAAAATAGGATGATACCTATATTAAAACTACTTCCCCCAGAAGGGGTTCTCCTTTCTCCGCATCTGGGTGTACTCCTCGAGCACCTCGCGCATCCCGGGCTTGAGGGTTCCGAGCATCTCCTTTTCGAGCACCTTGACATGGTTTTCGGGGATCTCAACGTACAACTCGTCTTTCTCGTTGATCTGCCTGCCGACCGTCGCCCCCTCGATCGAGACGGCGACCTCCGCGCCTGCGTCGGCATCAGGGACGTTCTCCCCTCTGATCTGAATATTTTTCAACTGTCCAATCCTCCTGCCGTCCCTGCGCATCAGGTAGACCCCGCCCCGCAGTTTCCCGCCGAGCACCCTGATGCCGACGACGGCGGGGTTGCTCTGCCTGAAGATACACCCTTCAAGGATCGTGACCTTTGCCGGCAGGATGATGTGCTCGAAGCGGGCCGCTTCGATCTTCCTCTTCTGGTCTTCGACCCACTCGGTGTAGTCCTCAATGAGCTGGTAGATGACGTCCCCTGTGAAGACCGTCACTTTGTTTGCAGGGTCTTTGAGGATGTCGAGGGCGTCGGGGAGGATTGTGGTGTTGAAGGCGAGAAGGACTGCGTTGAGGGGCTCCTTGACCGTCCCGACCTCGATGAGGTCGTGGCGCGAGACCGGGCCGACCTCGGCCTTCATGATGGGGATGTGGTGGTCTTCGAGTTCCTTCGCCAGCGCTTCGAGGGCGCCGATGGTGTCGGCCTTGATGGTGATGCCTTCTTCGGAGAGAGCGACGTGGATCTCCTCGACCTCCCGCCTGACCTCCTCGTTGACACTTTCGAGATCTTCGGGCGCCGGGATCACCCGCAGGGGCGATCCCGCGATGACCCCTTCGAGGTGGGGTGCGGAGACCTTGGTGCCGGCGGCGGCGGTGACCGACTTCACCCGCTCAAACCTGTCTTCGACGAGGATCTCCGACATCGGCCGCGGCTTGAGGAGAGACCGTACCTTCGGGTTGATCACGCCGTCGGCTGTTGCGACCGCGATCTCGTCCCCGACCCTGAGGGTACCGTCATAGAGGATGACGTCGAGGGTCACGCCAAGGCCCCGTTCCTCTTTCACCTCAAGGACTGTACCCTGTCCGGGTCCGTTGACCGAGACGGCGAGTTCCTGTGTCATGTAGCGCTGGGCAAGCCCGATGAGCATGAGGAGCAGGTCGGGCACGCCCTCGCCTGTGATCCCGGAGACCGGGACGATGGCGATGTTGCGGGCGAAGTCGCTCACCCGGTCGTACCGCTCACAGTTGAAGCCCATCTCCGAGAGTTTGCCGATCAGTTCGTAGGTCTTCGTCTCGAAGGCCTGCTTCACGTGGTCTCCCTGTGCCTCGAAGGTCTTTTTGAAGGGGGCTTTTGTGTTCACCCTCCAGCCGTGGATCTTGTCGATCTTCGTCGCCGCGACGACGAAGGGTGTCTTGTAGGTCCGCAGGATCTCGAGTGCCTCGATGGTCTGCGGCTGGAAGCCCTCGTTGATGTCCACCACAAGGATCGCCATGTCGGCAAGTGCGCCGCCGCGGGCCCTGAGCGTCGTGAAGGCCTGGTGGCCGGGGGTGTCGATGAAGAGGAGACCGGGGATGTTGATCTGCAGTTTCTGGAAGGCCCCGCCCATCTTAGCGATGGCGTCGAGGGGAACCAGCGTCGCTCCGATATGCTGGGTGATCGCGCCGGCCTCCCCGGAGGTGACCGACGATCCCCTGATATAGTCGAGGAGAGAGGTCTTCCCGTGGTCGACGTGCCCGAGGACGCAGACGATTGGCGTCCTGATCCCGGATCCCTCTGTCTCCTGTGATTGTTTCTTTTTCTTGGCCATTTCCTGATCCCCTGTCTTCCCTGTCTGACGCACCGGACACGGGTGGTGCCTCGATATCTGGCACTCTCCTCGTGTCAGGCATTGATTCGCCGTCGCTTTGGGAAAAAACCTGTCCACTGTCGATGACGGGTTTTGACTATATTAGGACATCTCACACTATTAATGCTCTTCCGCGTCCGCGCACGCACTGCATGCCGGTGTACCGGCGCCGTATCGGGTGCACTCCCGTCGTATCTGCGATAAGTTAATCAGTAGTGCCAGATAACATTGTAGAGGTATTTGCCGGGGTAGGGTAGTCGGTCATCCTAGGGGACTGTGGATCCCCCGACCCGGGTTCAAATCTCGGCCCCGGCCTTCTTGTTTTTGGACTGTTCTCGGGTTTCTGTGCGTATTGTTTCTGTGTTGATCTCGTGGCTGTTTTGACTCCGGGGAATTCCTCATGCTCGGGTCGATGTATTCTCTTTGATCTTAGATGCATGAACGACGGGCTCCGAAAAATTCCTGTTCCAGAGTGCCTGTGCCGGGGGACTATAGGGGGAAGGCAGTGGATCCGCGCCCACACTCCGCGGGGCGTGCCGTGAAAAAAAAGAGATGAGCCTTTTTTCATGCCTGCGGCGCCGCAGGTGTGTCCTGCGCCGCCTGGTGATGGGTGAAGCGGTACATCACTGCGAGCACTGCCGGCATCACCAGGATCGCTCCCAGGAGGGAAAACCCGACGGAGATAACAGTTACGAGCCCGAAGTTCGAGATAATATTGAAGGCCGAGAGAGTGAGCGCCGAGAACCCGGAGACTGTCGCCAGACCGGAGACGGTGATCGCCATCCCGATCTTCTGGACGGCAGTCTGGATCGCATCGTAGAGGTCGAGACCCCGTGCGAGTTCCTCCTCGAACCGTTCCATGATCAGGATCGTGTACTCCGAGGCCACGCCAATGGACATCGAACCAAGGGTGGCCGTCATCGGGGTGTAGTCGAGGCCGAGCAGGTACATGATCGCCCCGTTCCACCCGACGACCATGACGATCGGGATCAGGGGGGTGATGGCGTTGACCCGCCGGTAGACGAGCAGGAGGAAGGCAAGGATGAGGATGAACCCGGCGATGACCATCATCGTCTTCGACCTGTCGATGTCGTCCATCACGGCGGCGAACATGTCGGTGCCCCCGGTCACCTTCACCTCAATACCGGGCGGGGCCGGATACCAGGCCGCCTCTTTTATCAGGTTCTGGATCATGGTTCTCGCGGTCTCCACTGTCATATCCACCGTTGAGAACTCGATCACCGTCTCCATATTCCCGTTGAGGTAGCGGTCGCGTGAATCCTCAGGGACCTGCGAAAGAACCTCTTTCACCTCCCCCTCGGTGTCGGGCAGCACGCCGTTGTTGTATTGTTTGATCAGGGTTACGATGCTCGTCGCACCGGTCATCTTGTCGTTCCGTTCCTGTTCATATGCTGTGAACCCATCGATCCACCGGAGTGTATCCGCGCTGAGAACGTTGTCTCCGGTCACGACCACCGGAATCGAGGTCGTGGAACCCATGGTCCTGGTCACCTTCTCCATGTCGAGGAGGGCTGGCATGTCGGAGGGGACGAAGGTGTTCTCATCGGCATTGATGGGCACTTCGGCATCCATCTCATATCCCACTACAGCGACGAGGCCGAGGATCAGCAGGATCGGGACCGGGTTTTTTGCGATGGCAAGGGCAACTCTGCTCAGTGCGTGGTTGTAGCGCTCGATCAGGGAACCGAAGGAGCCTTCTTTGTGGGCCGGTTCGGTCTCGCACCCCTTCCAGTTGAGTTCGCAGGCCTTCACATCGTCAAGTTTTCCCTTCTTCTCCTTTACCTTGTACTTCGTGATGACCCCGAAGAGCGGCACGATGACCAGGGCCGCCAGGTAACAGCAGGTCACACCGATGACACAGGTGATCCCGAAATCGGCGATCATCGGGATTGGGGCGAAAAACATGGCGATAAAACCGCACACAGTCGCAAGCATGGCGATCAGCACGGCCCACCCGCATTTGGTGACCGTTGCCTTCACCGCGTCCGGGATGGTGCCGTGCTGCATCTCCTCGTCAAAGCGTGCGTGGATCTGGATTGCATAGTCGATCCCGATCCCGATGAGCACCGGAAAGGCCCCGACGACAGTCATGGAGACTGGAATGCCGAGAAGTCCCATAACCCCGAAGGTCAGGATCACGCCTCCTCCCACGATTACGACCGGGAGGAGGTGGTACCTGACATGCGAGAAGAGGGTGCCGACGACAATGAGCATCAGGAGCATTGCCGCGAGGATGAGAATACTCATGGAAGATCCTATCTCCTCCTCCATCTCCTGAGCGAATGCCGGCGTGCCTGAGAGGGTGACCGAGAGACTGGCGGGGGGTTCGGAAACGGAGACAATCGTCCTGATACTGTCCAGTACCTGTTTCTGGACATTGCTCTCTGTGCCCGGATCCAGCGTGATGACCGAGATCGTCATCATCGAAGACGGCAGGTAACGTTCCAGCATCTCTGCGGGTACCCCGCTTTTGATGGCGCTTACCTCCGCGCTGGAGGTCGGCAGGATACCGCCGTTGGCCCGTTTCATCAGATCGGTGATACCCGAGACGGAATTGATATATTGCTCGTTTCTGATGTCATCTTCGATTTCTGCGATGTACGCGAGGACGTCCGGGTTGGTGACGTCGTTGCACTCGAAGATGAGCATGATAGCGTCTGAACCATAGGTGTCCTTATAGTGGGCAAGCAACGCTCCTCTTGGTGTATCTTTGTCGATATACGTGTCGTCGCCCGTTTCCATGCTCACCATCGAGAGGCCGAAGAGGGCGAGCATGAAGACAGCTGCGACAACTCCCAGGACGGCGAATGGACGTTTTGTAATGGCTCTTGCAAGGAGCTCATAGGGTGATCTCATGGGTGTCTCCTGTGTTTTTTGTGTGCGGTTCTGGATATCTCTGCGTATTCTCAGGGCTGGATGCAATAGTCGGCGATGATCTGGAGGGTCATCAGGTCTGCGACTTCCTGGTCGCTCATACCCGCGACCGGCACGCCCCACTCACGGGCGACCTTGCGCAGGTGTGCGGGATCGGTGATCACGCACTCTTTCCCGGTGTTCTCTGTATGGAGGAGGACGTCCCGTGCGTGAGGGGGGAAAACATCCCTGTCGGGCCTCTCCTCCATACTCTGGAGATGAAGAATCTCGACGACGGCCTGGCAGACCGGGGGCGGGGTGAACCCTGCCTCTTCCCAGATACGTGCGGTTTCATAGCAATATGTCCCCCCACGGGAAGATTCTGCTGAGAACTTTTTTCCGTATGTCTGGTTTGTTTCCTGTATTTCCTGCGTTCGGGTCATCGATGTTTCCTGATCATCACGCGGTTCGCTGCTATATCAGTCTGGTGCAACTGGGGGGAGGTTCATCTCTGGGTCCTGTGTGGTCCGGGGCCGCCGCATCAGGATGGTCCGGGTAAAAAAAGGTTCCTGGTATCCCCCGGGGGTCAGCATACCCCACTCTGCGATTTTATTGTGGAGGTGCACCTTGCAGGAGTTGCAAATGAGATACACTGAAGGGCGTGTGGCACGAACAGGTGGGCAATGACAGACGAGATCGTCCTGCAACTCCGCACCCTGGGGCTCACAGAATACGAGGCAAGAGTCTACTCCACTCTTGTCGGCCTTCGGAGGGCGACGGCGCGGGAGATCCACGAGGCAAGCAAGGTGCCGCGGGGCCGGATCTACGAGATCCTTCACGACCTGGCGCAGCGCGGTTTTGTCGGGGTGGAAGACGGTTCGCCCTCTCGTTATCATGCCGTCGACCCCGACGAGGTGATCGACCACCTCAGGGACAAATACCTCGCCTCCCTGGAAAAGACGAGGGCAGATCTCAAGAACCTCTCATCTGCCGTCCCTATCCCGCCGCCGCCCTTCTACATGCTCAGGAGCGACTGGGCGATCGAGAATCAGGTCTTGTCTTTTTTCAGGAAGGCGAAGGAGCGCATGGTCCTCATCTGCGAGGGCCCCTCTTTTCTCAGGAAGAACCAGAAGGTCCTGAAGGCCCTTCAGAAGAGGATCGATCTCTATGTCCTTGTGAGGGACAGGGAGGCATTCTCCGGGATCGACCTCCCTCTCTTCGAGGGGACTGGGATTGTGGCCGAACTCCTGGCCCGGCAATCACCCGCTGCTGTCCAGACGCAGCAGGAGTGTTTCATCCTGATCGACAACGGCGAATTTATCACCGTTGGGTCCTCGGGCACTGAGAGGTTTGCGGTCATCGGGTCTGAAACCACCTTCATGAGATATTTCCTCCTTTCCCTGATAGAGCATATGGAGGGGTGACGCCGTGCCGTCCCCGTCGTGATCCTTCCCCTGACTGCGCCAATATTATATCCCCCCATGAATATAATGGGCCCCAGGCTTCTGCCGTGGTCATGCCACGGTGAAGGAGAGTTGATGTATGATGGAAGACGGACCAAGAGGTGCGATTCTCCAGCGCGACAGGAAGACCTATGCGATCGTCCCGAGGACGCCAGCCGGGATCATCGCCCCTGAAGACCTGGAAAACATCGTCAAGGCGGTGCGACGGTATACTATCCCGGTCATCAAGATGACCTCCGGACAGCGGATGGCACTCGTCGGGATCAAGGAAGAGGATGTCGACAATGTCTGGAAGGAACTCGGGATGACTGTCGGCGAGGCGACGGCGCCCTGTCTCCACTATGTCCAGACCTGTCCGGGGACAGAGACCTGCAAGTACGGCGTGCAGGACTCTCTCGGCCTCGGCCTGAAACTCGAGGAGGTGAACCAGGACCTGAACCTCCCGGCGAAACTGAAGATGGGGGTCTCCGGGTGCCCGCGCTGCTGCGGTGAGAGTTATGTGCGGGACATCGGGCTGATCGGGACTGCGAAAGGGTGGACGGTGACCTTCGGCGGGAACTCGGGAGGACGCCCCAGGATCGGCGATGTGGTGGCAAAGGACCTCCCGGCCGATGAGGCCGTCAGCATGGTACGGCGCCTCCTCGAGTACTACCGCGACAACGGGAAACCTGGTGAGAGGACACCGCGTTTTGCTGAAAGGGTCGGAATCGAGACGGTGCGTGCCGCCATGCTCGGCCTGGCGCCGCCCCAGGTCTGACCTCTGCCTGACCTCTCGAATCTCACTTTTTCCCCTGACCCATGCGAGTTATCTACCATGCTCCCCCCATACTCCCTGATGACCGACGGCGATCGCACCCTCGTCTCAGGCGCCGATCAGGACTTTCTGGAGGAACTCTCCGAGTATCTGGACGTCCTCGGGAACCCAACGCGCCTGCGTATCCTGAAGATCATTGAGCGCACGCCGCGGGATGTGCGGGAGATCTCGCGGGCCATCGGGACGAGTTACGAGAATACAAAAAAGCACCTTGACAGACTCCTCCTCGCCGGCCTCGTGAAGAAAGAGGCGGGGTTCTCGGGGGAGACCGCGACCGGTGTCCACCCTGTCTGGAAGTATTCCCTGGTGCCGGGAGGTCTGGAAACGGTCATACAGAACCTCGGGATCTTCGGGAATCTCGGGATCGCGGCCGACGCGCAGGGGGTCTCTCTCCGCCTGCGGGAGATGAAGGACCGTGTCGTGGCGGCCTTCTCCGGCGGCACGCCTGTTGTCCTTGTCGTCGGCGGTCCCGACGACGGCCGTGCCTTCCCTCTCACCGGGGCCCGCTGTGCCGTCGGCCGCGAGGACCCGGACGCCGCCGCCCGTGAGGGGTGCGTGATCTCCCTCTCCGCCGCGTATGCGGCCGTCACCCGCGTCTCCCGTCCTCACTGCCTGCTGAGCCTCTCCGGCGGTGTCTGGCATGTCGAGGACCGCGGGAGCACGGGAGGGACGGCGGTGAATGCCGTCCCTCTCCGGCAGCACGAGCGCCGCCCCCTTGCCGACGGCGACCTCATCGACCTCTCCCGCGGCCCGCAGGGTGCACGCCTCCTCTTCACCGTCCCCCTCCCTGACGATGATCAGGATCGCCCGTCTTAATAGCCCGGACTTCCCACCTCATTGCATGCGGTGGTGGATCATAGCCTGCGTTCTTCTTCTTGTCCTCTGTGCCGCCCCGGCGCTGGCGGCCCATGACACGCCCGGGAAGGGTCCACGTGGGTCGGGCGGAAATACCAGCGCCTCCGATGATCACGGCCAGGCGACGGCCCCGGGCCAATTGAAGGAGGAGAAGACGCCCGTGCCCGATCCCACTCCTGTAGTCATGCCCGAAACGGCGTCGCCCACCCCTCTTCCGATGTCAGTGCCTGAGGCGACGCCGCCGCCCCTGCCGCCCTCCCTTCCTGCCACCCCTGCCGAAGAGAACCCGGAATCTGTGGAGACCGCGCCGACAGATGCATACCTGCGTGCGGCGACCGGCGAGGGGAGAGGCCCGCCCTGGACCGGGGAAGGCTTCGACCCTCTCATTGCGGCGGTTGCCGGTGCGGGTGCGGCGGCGGCAGGAGCGTACCTCCTCTACCGGATCAGGAAAAGAAAATCTGATCTCGACAGCGACCGCACGGTCCTCCTTGCCCCGGACGCCGTCGCAGTCCCGGGTTTTCCCCCTACCCTCATGGAAAAGTACAGCGACGTCTCCCCTGTCGGCACGGGGGGAACGGCGCAGGTCTATGCGGCCGTCAGGCGCACCGACGGGGAGAGGGTCGCCGTCAAGGTGCCCCTCAGGGCCGACGAGGCGACGGGACGGTGCTTCCTCAAGGAGATAAGCCTCTGGAAGGAACTCGTCCACCCGAATATCGTCCGTGTCTGGTCGGTGAACATCCTTCCTGTGCCGTACGTGGAGATGGAATACCTCGACCGGTCCCTTGCTGGCCTCGCAAAACCTCTGCCGCCGGGTGAGGCCCGTCGCATTGCGTCCGGCATTGCGGAGGGCCTTGCCTGTGCCCATGCCCGCGGCATCGTCCACCGCGACCTCAAGCCCGGTAACATCCTCCTTGCCGCGGACGGGTCGCCGAAGATCGCCGACTGGGGGCTCGGTCGCGTGCTCGGCGACGGGGACGAGACCACCGCCCCGGGCTTTTCTCTCAGGTATGCCGCTCCGGAACAACTCGCGCCCGGCCGGTACGGCCCTGCCGGTGCACGGACAGACCTCTACCAGCTCGGTGTCGTGCTTTATGAACTCCTGACCGGAAGGCTCCCGTACGAGGGGGACGGACCCGGTGAGTACTCGGCCGCTGTCCTGGAGGGGACGCCGGTCCCTCTCTCGAAGGTCGACCCGGCCCTTGCGGGGTTCGACTCCCTCCTCCTCCGGTGCCTCGAAAAAGACCCGGAGAAGAGGATCTCATCGGCCGGGGAACTCCTCGCCGCACTCGGGTCGGTGGAATACTGAACCGATCGGTTCAGGTTCTGAACCCCCTCCATTTTGTGTATTTATCAGCCCTGCCCCCGACCCCTGATGTGCAGCTGTCGGGAGACCGGCGGCACGGAGGAGAGACATGAAAGGAAAACTCATGATCGGAGCGGCCCTCCTGCTCTGTCTTGCCCTCGTTGCGGTGGCCCCGGCCGTCGCATGGGGCGGTGCAGGTGGTTTTGGCGGCGTCGGCAAGGCCGCATGGCAGAACAGTGCTCAGGAGAATGTGTCTGCGGGCACCTGTCCCTGCGGTGAGGACGGCACCTGCCAGCAGTACCAGTTCAGGGGCCAGTCCCGTGATGGCACCTGCACCGGTGCCGGCGTCTGTGACCAGACCCGGACCTGTCAGCGGATCTGCTGGACCTGAAAATCATACCTCTATTTTTTCACCCTCTCCGTGCCCCTGACCTCGCGGGCGATGGAACAGAAGTACATCCTCCCGGCGAAGCGCACGAAGGTCCGGGAGACCTCGACCTCGAAGACGGTGCCGTCCTTTTTCCTGTGGACCGAGACGACCCTCTCCCTCTTCCCGGGCTCGGCCCTTGCCCACATCTCCTCCCACTGCGGTGCGGTGACCGAGGGGTTGAGGCCGAAGATGGTGACTGCGAGGATCTCGTCCTGATTGTAACCGAGGAGACTACATGCCGTCTCGTTCGCCTTGTAGATCCTGCCGTCCCGGTCAAAGAGGATGATCGAGTCTGAGGCATGGTCGAAGGCGAAGGTGGTGAAGAGGAGTTCGCGTTCGATCTCATCCTTCTCCGCGAGCACCTCCAGGAGCGTCCTGTTCGCTTCCTGGATCCCGGTGGTCCGCCCGGCGATAAGCCGCTCCATGTTCTCGTGGTACTGCTCCAGTTGTTCCCTGCACTGCTGCATTTCGGTGATATCGAGGCCTGCCAGGTGGTAGCCGCGGGCTCTCCCCCCCTCCCCGAAGATGCCCCTGACCTGCCATCTCTCCCATCCGAGGGTGCCGTCTGTCCTCACCGACCTGACCTCCAGGGAGGCGGTCGGGTTCTCCGGGGTGAGGGAGATGAGTGCCGCCCGCATCCGCTCCCTGTCGCCGGGCGGGAGGAGGGGGAGGAAACGGAACCCTGTCAACTGCTCCTGCGTCCGACCGGTATGCCTGCAGAATGCCTCGTTGACGAACTCGAGGGTGAGGTCGGGTTTTGTGTGGAGGACGAAGCCGGGGATGTCCTCGGCGAGTGCCTCATAATGTTGCTGCGAGGTCTCCAGCGCCCTGGCCAGATCCCTGTATGCGGTCTCGTCGATGAGCACGATGGCGCACCCCTCCTTTCCCGTGTCGAAGACGACCGGGACGAGGTGGATGCGGAGGTGGCACTGTCGTGCGCGGATCGCGGTTGTGACCGTGAAGAGTGCCTGTGTCCCCTGCACTGCCTCCCGGCACCTTTCCCCAAACTCCGGCATCGTGAAGAGGGGATAGGGGAGGTCCTGGACTTTCTCCCCGTACAGCACCTCCAGCGGGCATTCCAGGAGGGTAAGGGCGCTCTGACTCACCATCACCACCTCGTTCCTCGCGTCGACGACGACCACCGGGTGGAGGGAGAAGTGAAGGAGGGCGGAGACCGGCATCCTCCGTGCAAGGAAGCATGTCTTTGCGGTTCCGACCTTCCTGATATCGACCTCCCCTTTCTGGACGAGCATGTCCAGGTGCTTTGCGGCCGTGTTCCTGTGGAGGCCGAGGGCCTCCGCGATCTCGGTGATCGAGAGCCCTTTCGGGTGTTTCCTGAGGAGTTCCCTGATCGCGATCGTGTCTCCTGTCCTGTCTGCTCTGCCGGGCATATGCACTGCATATCTGTTGTGCAGAGTGAAGATTTATCATTATCTATCATGTAGATCAGTACCTATGCACAGCAGAATGATCCGGGCTGGTCCGGGAGGTGGTGCTGATGGCAGAGACATTTGACGTGAAACTTGCCGGAAAGGTCTACATGCCCGACCCCGCGTACCGGGAACGCTCCTGGTTCGGAGAGTGGGAGACGGCGTACAAACGTTATCTCGACGACCCCGAGGGCTTCTGGGCAGGGATAGCCGGCGAACTGGAGTGGTTCGCACCCTGGCAGACTGTGCGGGAGTGGAAAAATCCGTACGCCCGCTGGTTCACGGGTGCGAAGTTGAACATCACCCACAACTGCCTCGACCGCCACGCCGCCAGCGAGCGGCGGAACAAGGTCGCCCTGATCTGGCGGGGCGAGGACGACGAGAACGAGCGGGTGCTCACCTACCGCCAGCTCCACCGCGATGTGATGCGCTTTGCAAACGCCCTCAAGAGCCTTGGCGTCGGGAAGGGGGACTGCGTCTGCATCTACATGCCCCTCGTCCCCGAGCAGGTCGTCGCCATGCTCGCCTGCGCCCGGATCGGTGCGGTGCACAGCATCGTCTACGGCGGTTTCGGGGCATCGGCCCTCAACACCCGTATCCGCGATGCCCGGGCGAAGATCGTCATCACCGCCGATGTCGGCTTCAGGCGGGGCAAGAGAGTGCCCCTGAAGACCATCGTCGACGAAGCGGTCGTGAACGCACCCTCTGTCGAGAAGATCGTCGTGCTGCGGCGGACAAAACCCGAGATCGAACTCTTCTCCGAGATGGAGGTGGACTTCGAGGAGATCATGGCGGCGGCAGCGCCGCACTGCGAACCCGAGGTGATGGACGCGGAGGACCCGCTCTTCATCCTGTACACGAGTGGGACGACAGGCACACCGAAGGGGATCGTCCACACCTCTGCCGGCTACATGGTCGGTGCCTACTACACGACGAAGTACGTCTTCGACCTCAAGGAGAACGATGTCTACTGGTGCACCGCTGACCCCGGGTGGATCACCGGCCACTCGTACATCGTCTACGGGCCCCTTGCCGCCGGCGCCACCGTACTCCTCACCGAGACAACGCCCGACTTCCCCGACCCCGGCATCTGGTGGCGGATCATCGAGGACTTCGGCGTGACCGTCTTCTACACCGCCCCGACGGTGATCAGGATGTTCATGCGGTTTGGCGAGGAATGGCCGGCCAGGTCCAACCTCGACACCCTCCGCGTCCTCGGTTCAGTCGGCGAACCCCTGAACCCCGAGGCCTTCGAATGGTTCTACCACAATGTCGGGAAGGACCGCTGCCCGATCGTGGACACCTGGTGGCAGACCGAGACAGGGATGCACATGATCACGACCATAGTCGGCGAACCGATGAAGCCGGGTTTTGCCGGCAGGCCTCTCCCCGGCGTGGTGGCCGACGTCGTCGATCGGGAGGGCAACCCGGTCCCGCCCGGCATCGGCGGTCTCCTGGTGATCAGAGAGCCCTGGCCCTCCATGATGCGGACCGTCCACAACAATGACGAGCGCTACCGGCAGTACTGGACGACCATCGACTCCATGTACACCGCGGGCGACCTCGCGGTGAAGGACGAGGACGGCTATATCATGGTCCTCGGCCGTGCCGACGACATCATCATCGTCGCCGGGCACAACATCGGCACCGCCGAAGTGGAGTCGGCCCTCGTCTCTCACGAGGCGGTCGCCGAGGCGGCGGTGATCGGCGTCCCCGACGCCGTCAAGGGGCAGGCGGTCAAGGCGTTCGTCATCCTGAGACAGGGCTACAGACCAGGCGAGAAGTTGAAGGCCGACCTCACGTACCATGTGCGGATGAGCCTCGGCCCGATCGCGATGCCGGCCGCGATCGAGTTCGTCGACTCCCTCCCGAAGACCCGGAGCGGTAAGATCATGCGGCGCGTCCTGAAGGCGAAGGAGATGGGTATCGATCCCGGAGACATCTCGACCCTGGAGGACTGAAGGAGTGGCCGGAGAGGACCAGACTATCATGGGCATGCGGGCGGAGGGGGGGCGCTGGCTCCTCGTCCTCACCGGCATGCTCATCAACCTCTGCCTCGGCTCCATCTACTCCTGGAGCGTCTTCGTCGCCCCTCTGACCGACCACTTCGCCGCGGCCGGGACAGCGGTGACGGCGACCGGGATCCTCCTCCCCTTCTCCGTCTTTCTGGCATGCTTTGCTGTCGCCATGCCCCTTGCAGGGCGGTTCATCGAGGTGCGGGGGCCGCGGGTTGCCACGGCCGCGGGCGGCGTCCTGACAGGTCTCGGGTGGCTGCTCGCCTCCTATGCCGGTTCTGTGTCAATGCTCACCCTGATGTACGGGGTCGTCGGCGGCCTTGGCGTCGGGATCGTCTACGGTGTGCCGGTGGCGGTGGCGGCCAGGTGGTTTCCCGACAGGCGGGGGCTTGCGGTCGGGCTCACTCTCCTCGGCTTCGGCTTCTCCGCCTTCGTGACCGCAAACGTCGCCGGCGTTCTTATCGGGGCGGTCGGCGTGATGGAGACCTTCCGCGTCTTCGGCGTCGCCTTCATCCTCCTCCTCGTCCTCTGCGCCCTGCCCCTCTCCTTCCCGCCGCCCGGGTGGAGCCCGAAAGGCTGGCGCCCGCCCGAGGGGGGAGGGGGTGCGGCCTCCGAGTACAGGCGGGAGGATATGGTCAGGACGCCGGCCTTCTTCGGCCTCTTTGTCTGCTACTTCATCGGCTGCCTTGCCGGGCTGATGGCGATCTCCATCGCAAAGCCTGTCGGCACGGGAGTGGGGATCGAACCGGCGCTGGCGACCGCGCTTGTCGGTTTCTTCGCCCTCTTCAATGGCGGGGGTCGGCCGGTCTTCGGCGCCCTCACCGACAGGATCTCTCCCCGGATGACGGCGATGCTCTCCTTCGTCCTGATCGGTGCGGCGTCCGCGGCGATGTGGCTCTCACCCGCAGGCTGGACGTACGTCCCGGCCTTCGCCCTTCTCTGGGGATGCCTGGGCGGGTGGCTTGCGATCGCCCCGGCCACGACCGCCCTCTACTTCGGGACCTCCGACTATCCCCGTTGCTATGGCGTGGTCTTCTTGGCCTACGGCGCCGGCGCCATCGCGGGGCCGCAGCTTGCAGGCTACGTGATGGCGGCGACAGGGAGTTACCTGGGCGTCTTCCCGGTCGTCACCCTCCTTGCGGCGGCCGGGTGTGCGACGGCATGGGTTTTCCTGAGGAGACCGTGAAATTCGACCCCTATTTTTCCGGGGTCGGTATGCCGATGTATCTCTCAACTCTCTTCTGGAGAGTCTCGATCTCCTCTGTATGCCTCCCGTAATAGTCCATCTTTCTGGCCAGTATGAGGCATTCGCGTGCACGGGAGAGATTCGGCATCCTTGCAGGGATGTTCTGCACTTTTTTTGTGTCCTCCTCTGGCCTCACCTCGTCCAGTTCGCCGAGTGTGGTGCAGGCCCTGGCAAGAGCAAGGAACTTTCCTGCCGTCGGCCTACTCTTCAGACCATTCGTGAGTTCGGTGATGCTCTCTATGAGGAGCAATTTTTTGTTTCCGGGACCAGAAAGGTACTCTGTGTACCTGGAGAGGCCGAGGCAGTAGTCGTAGCAATGAGAATAGGTCTTGTTTTTTAGGCCTTCTTTGATCTTTTCTGCTGCGTTTCCCAGATATTTTGCCACTTCCCCGGAAGAAATACCCCGCAGGATATGTGAATATGCCATGCCGAGATATGAACAGAACTGGATATCCTTGATGTTGATGTCATCTTCAAGGTCTCTTCCGAGATCGGTATTACGGTCTGCACCACGATCGGTTTTAGGAGGACTGATTGCCCTCCTGAATTCTTCCTCTGCCAGGTCGTAGTCCCGGTTTCGAAGGTATGCCCATGCAAGCCTGTAGGTAATTCCCCTGTTCAGGGCTGACGTGTTGCCTTTGCAGACGTCTTCCGTGATCTGGCGGGCGACCTGGAAGACCTCAATGGCACGGACATACTTCTGCCTGATCGATAGGAGACGTCCAAGCCAGTAATAGGTACGTATCGTTCCTTTCAGGAACACTTCCTCGTTATTCTGTGCCTCAGTTGCCTTGAATATTCGGTGCCGGTATATCAGGAGTGCATTCTCCAGGTTTTTCTTACCCCCTGTCAGGATCTGATCATAATTCTGAGGATGGGAGGTGATGACCTGTTTTACCGAGGCGATCCCAATGTATTCGGAGATCCTGGGATCCTGTGGCCTGAGTGGGAGTGTCGTCGTCCAGAATCCGATTGCAAGGTCATATCTCTTTTTCCGATAGTGCAGGCATGCGAGGTCATAGTGTTTCTGAAAGGTGAGAGGATCTTTCCAGTACGGCAACCATGTTGTGTAGAGTTTTTCCCCGCACTTTGATTCCCCGCACGAGGTGATCTTTAACTGATGGTCGGTGCAATACTCCCTGTGAGACCTATATATTATGCGTTTCATTTCGTTATCGATATCATCTCCTTTCAGATCTTCAACAATCTCATTAAGTTCTACCAATTCTTCTTCGGTCACTTTCCTGACAACTTCTCTTTCATTCTCAGGATCCGTTTTTTCCATCTCTATGATCTGGCGGGATCCTTCTTCCCCCCGCCGCACCCCCCCTGCTCTCATGAGGCACTTCTCAGAGATGGTGAGAGCCAGGTCATATTTCGTCATATCAGGGGCGATCTCAGTCGCCATCTTGAATGCTTTGACCGCTTTATCCCACTCCTCTCCCTTGAGATGTATCCGACCGCAGGTATAGTAGACCTCAGGACAGGTTGGATCGATGGAGATGGCGTGGGAGATGAGACACTCAGCGTATGAGATGTTCGAGTGGGCATATGCATAGGCGAGTGAACTCAAGGACTCCTGCATCATCCTGCATGCGGTCTCCTCTCTGGCAAGTTCTGAGACTGTTGTCGGTGACGATGCAAGGTATGCTTGATACTGCCTCCACGCTGAGAGTGTTGCCTCCTGGAGGTCGAAGACGACCTGATCGAAACTGCTGTAGAAATGATGGATATTGTTCTGAATCTGGTTGAAAACGTCCCCAACTGGACTATGATTATATGCCCTGAGATAGGCCTCCCCTCTGACCTTGAAGACCTCTGGAACGTCTTTGCGACGATTTTTTATCAGAGCCCTCTCTGCCTGATCGAGGTTTGCGATGATTACCTGACATTTTGAGAGATTATTGGAGGATGGAGCCCCATCCCGGTGATGTGCGGATGAGTCTGATCGTATGATCTTGTTTTTGTCTCGAGATTGAGCGCCAATAAAAGATATTTTAGATATCGTGGCAATTTGGGAGATCCCTTGAATCAAATAGAATATCCACTGAATCCGGCATGGCGGGTATTTTGTTGTATCTCCTTTTGAGCAGAACGCTTTTTTCCTATCTTTTATGTTTTGATACAGGGCGTTCACCGCTTTTGCATAGTAGGGTTCCCACTGTGAGTGGTCGATCTCGGTCGCATGGGAAAATGCCTTCTCTGCGGCATCGTATCGTTTCATTTCAGAATAGACGATGCCAAGGTTGTACCAGGCAAATTTGTAACCTTCATCATATCCGAGTGCCTCAACAAATTTGTCCTCCGCTTTTTTGAGGTATTTTATCTGGTTTTTTGGTGACCAGAGACACTCTCGGTACTTTTCGAGACCCTGGATGAATGCCCGTGTCGACTCCCAGCGCTGGGTCTTTCCGCGTGTCATACCAGTGAAGATCCGGTAGGCAAGTTCTGAGGCCATCTCTGCGCAGAGAGTCTCCTCTTGTTCTCCGTTCTCTTCATCTGGTCGATTTTTTGGCGGGTGTATCGTGTTCACTTTTTGGGCCTGTCCCTCCTGCATCTGACGCGTGACCTGCCAACTAATATTTTTGGGAGATACCAGCACTGCACTGAGTCTGATCGTCCTGTCTTCACGGTCTACCGAGAGGAGGAGGCGAGGGCCCTTCAGTACCTTGTTTATCATGGACAACAAAAATCCGGCAGGGACGGATACCGGGCCGATACCGACTTCAGTCTCTGAAAGGGTTACATCACTGAGGAGGGTGTCCAGACTCCCTGATCTCAGGGACGCCGAGGTGATGTCGCATCTCTCTGCCATAGAGGTCTTAATAGGGCGTTGCTCGTTGACATCACTGTAAACGCGATAAATCCTATTGAGTTCTTCGATGAGCATCAATTGGTAGTTCGGTGCTTCTTTTTTATCGCCATTATTCTTGTTATTGTCATTTTTTTTCTTTGAATCCTGAACATCTTCGATGATCAGCGTTTTACGCGCCCGGTTGAGTTGCCCGAGGACGATGAAAGCGACAGTGAGGATCAGGATCGGAGTGATAAGATCGCGGGAAAAGAGTGTATTGAGACTTTGAACGATGTAGTAAATTATATTGTTTAGTTTTTCTTGGGAGAGATCGGATATTATCAGGTTAATGAATATGACGAACCATATGACACTGGTGCTGAGCAAGAAATTTTGGAGGAGAATTAATATTGTTTTGTTTATCCATTTCGTGAATCTATAATATGCTTTTTTGATCCTGATCTCCCATGGGAGGAAGAGTATTCGCCCCTGTTTCAGATCAGATCGATATTTCCGTACGTAGGTGTGATCCAGCGAAATCAACCATAAAAAAACTATGATCAGAAGTACTGCAGATAGGACGATGAAAGTTGTAAAAAATATCCCTTGCGTCTCCGGGATGTGCAGAATTGAATAGAGTCCCCACAGAATGACTCCGATTACCATGGCGAAGATTGCGGTCTGTATACCTATAATGACCAAATGTAGCGTGAGAGTGAGCAGACATTTCAGGGGATCTATTCTGCACTCGCGATCTTGCATCCCCGCTGGCCCCCCGGAACCGGTGCGTAGAAAGGGTATGCCATTCTATAAGAACGTTGCCCATGGATGGCTCGACTGGTGTTTCAACCGAGTTATTCAAGCGTCTGTCCTTTCATTTTTGATCTTCCCCCACCGAAACCTCCATATCCCGGACAGCAACATCCCCCCGCATGACAGGCCCTCGACCCTTCCTTGTCGGTGGGGAGTGGCGGACGAGCGAGACGACTCTTGAAGTCCGTTTTCCGTACGACGACTCCCTCGTCGACACCGTCTGCCTCGCCGGTGTGGTCGACCTGGAGGACGCCGTCCGCTCTGCGCAGCACGGTTTCAGTCAGACCCGGAAACTCCCGACACATGAACGGATCCATGTACTCAAACGCCTTGCCGATCTGATCGAAGACCGGAAGGACGAGGTCGCGGCAACTATCACCCTCGAAACCGGGAAGACCATTGCCATGGCCAGAGCCGAGGTAGAGCGCGCCGTCGAGACGATCATCCTCTGTGCGGAGGAGGCCGGGCGTATCTACGGGGAGGTGATCCCCCTCGACCTCTCCCCTGCTACGGCCGGCAGGACTGGATATCTCCGTCGTGTCCCCGTGGGTACGGTGCTTGCTATCACCCCCTTCAACTTCCCCTTCAATCTCGCCTGCCACAAGATCGGTCCGGCGGTCGCCGCCGGCAATGCCGTGATCCTGAAACCGTCCTCCAAGACCCCGCTCTCCGCTCTCATCCTGGGCGAACTCCTCATCGAGGCCGGGTACCCCAAAAATGCCGTCTCAGTCCTCCCGTGTACTCCCGGTGTCGCCGAATGGATGGTGCAGGACGGCCGTATCGCCTACCTCTCTTTCACTGGCAGTCCGGCAGTCGGCTGGCACCTCCGCGAGATCGCCGGGAGAAAAAAGGTCGGCCTCGAACTCGGCGGGAACGCTGCGGTGATCGTGGACGCTGACGCGGACCTCCCCTATGCGGCGGAGAGGATCGTGCAGGGCGGTTTTTCCGGTGCGGGGCAGGTCTGCATCTCTGTCCAGCGGGTCTTCCTCCACCGCTCGGTGTATGCCGAATGCCTGGAGATGGTCCTGGAACGGACCGGTGCTCTCAGGACCGGCGACCCCCGCGACCCTGCCGTCGATGTGGGCCCCATGATCTCGGAGGAAGCCGCGGCCGAGGAAAAAGTCCGTGAAGCCGTCTCCGGCGGTGCGACCGTCCTCGCCGGTGGGACACGGGCGGGCACTCTCTTCGCCCCGACGATCCTCGCCGACACCCTGCCGGCGATGCGGGTGAACGCGACGGAGATGTTTGCACCGGTGATCACTGTCACCCCCTTCGACGATTTCGCAACCGCCCTTGCCGCGGCGAACGACTCCCCCTTCGGTCTCCAGACAGGTATCTTCACCGATCGCCTTGAACGTGCTTTCCATGCCTTTGACGAGTGTGAGGCAGGTGCCCTCGTCGTCAACGATGTCCCGACATTCAGGGCCGACGCCATGCCCTACGGTGGGGTGAAGGCGTCAGGGTCGGGGAGGGAAGGGCCCAGGTACGCGATCGAGGAGATGACCGAGCCGCGGCTGATGGTCCTGAACAGGCGTGTGTGACCCGGCCCCCTCATGCCTGGGCCCCGGGATCGGGAAGATTTGCCCGCTCCTGCACCGACCGGTACCCTTTTTTTGGGACCAGAATCTCGAAGCGTGCTCCTTTTCCATACACTCCTGTCTCTCTGATAGCGATCCCGGTGATCCCCAGGATCTCCCTGCAGAGGAAGAGGCCGAGGCCGGTGTTGTTGCCATATCCCCGCCTGAAGATCTTCTCCTTCTCGTCGCCTCTGACCCCGACACCGTTGTCCTCCCAGACAATTGTCAGAGTCCCATCTTCATCGATTCTGCTTGAAACCCGGACTCTCGTGACCCTTTTTCCATGCCTGACGGCATTGTCGAGGAGGTTGTAGAAGACCCGCCCGAAGAGGGGGTCGGCGTACACCTCCATTTTCTGGAGACCGGTCTCGATAGTGACACCGTCCTGCCTGAGCCTGGCTATATGCCACCTGATGTCTGACCAGTGTGGTTCCCGGACGCCGAGGTCCTGGTAGTCGCGGGCGAACTCGAGTTGTTCCCTGATGTTCTGTGCCGAGAACTTTATCCGTGCGAGGTTTTCCTGGACCCCTGCTTCCCTGCTATCTTCCATCGCGATTTCAAGGTACCCGAGGAGGACGGTGAGCTGGTTGAGGATATCGTGACGGGTGATACTGTTCATGATCGTGAGTTTCTCGTTGGTTCGACTGAGCGACTCCGAGAACCTTTTGAGTTCATCGGCATGATATTCTAGTTCTTTTTCAAGTATCAGCCGTTCTGTAAGGTCTGTCAATATGATGAGGACGGCGTCGCGGTTTTTGATTGTGATGGGAGCAACCCGCAGGGTCACCCGCAGGATACCGCCTGTTTTAGTCCTGATGCCGACCTCGAATGACCGGTTTCTGTCTCCAGTGACCGTCTCCTGTACCGCGGTCCCGAAGTCCTGCAGGGACGACTCCGCGATGAAGGACTGCACTGCCTTCCCTCTCAGGCCTCCCCTCGTGTAACCGAGGGCGGCCTCCGCTGCAGGGTTGGCGAAGATGACCTCCCCTTCCTGTGTCAGCGCGAAGATGTACTCGGGGAGGCCGTCGATCAGTGCCCTGCTGAGGTCTGAACTCTCCTGTGCCTCGGCCTCGGCCTGTTTTCTTTCGGTGACGTCGCGGAGGGTGACGACGATCGCCATCTTTTCTTTCCAGGTTATGGTGCTGCTGAGACCTTCGACCCGCCGCACCCTGCCTGCCGGGGTGACAAGTGTGTATTCTGAAGGGACGGCGGCGTTGTCTCCTCTGACTCTCAGCAGGTCCCTGTAGCCGGCACGCGCCTTGTCCTGACTCACGAACTCATGGATGTTCCTCCCGATGCAGTCACCGGTGGAAGGGAGGTCGACCAGTCCACAGGCGGCCCTGTTTGCGTATTTGATACTGCCATTCTCATCGACGATCAGGACACCATCACGGATGGCCTCAAGAAGAGTGGTGAAGAATTGTTCCCGCTCTTTCAGGCATTTTTCAGCCCTTTTCTCTTCGGCGATATCGGTGAAACTCCACACCCCGCCCATGGTCTCACCGTCGATCGTCTTCAGGGGCCCGGGAAGATATTCGATGGTCCTGTCGTCGGCACATTCGAGAGTGCCGTGCTGTAATCCTGTTGCGCCATCTGCATGCGGCCCTGATCTGTCTGTACATGTCTGCGATTTTTTTCAACTGTGTGATTATCGTCTCGTGGGGAGTTCTGCTTTTGCCGGGGCATGATGTCTCTGGACCGCTCCACATCCCCCTGAAGACTCTACTGTAAGCAAGAGACGGACCATCACCGGCAGTATGGACGAGTTCCGGGATCTGGTCTGTCGTCCCGCATTCCTCTGTTGGCGTCCGGTCCATCTCATCAGGCCCATCAAAGAAGATAAATGGTGCACGGCATCCATTCTCCCGTGCCGCCTGCAGGAGGTCGACGCTTTTCATGCCGGACATCTCCGCGGCAGAATAGATGACATCACAGGACTCTTTTTCGGGAGCAGGAACACCTCTACCCCTGGATTTAATGCCGTGATAGAAAAATCGCCTGTGTCATTGAGGTTCTGACGGATACAGTCGGTTGCCCCGCTTTTGTCATTAACACAGAGAAGGGATATCATCGAGTTCGCCAGCAGAGTGTGCGATGGTACGCTAAAGGTGCATTCTGTATTTATGCAAGGTGGTATTTATACATTGTAATGCCGTGACGTTTCTTTTGCCAGTTTTATGGAATTTTTTGCATTTGATGACCTTCAAATCCTGAAATATATCAGCACGTTTTTTTATTCTGTGGTCATCGGAGGGAAGGGATAATCCCCGGGCGCCGGTATGTGACCTGCCCCATCGAGGCGAGGAGGTCGTCGTCCTCGTAGAGCCATCGGGCAGACTGCTGGTGAAAACCGTTCCGCCGGTGTGAAGGGGGAAAGTTGGTAAAAAAGGGATTTATAACTCCTTCAGCCTCAGGTATCGTACCTTGACGCTTCTTCAAGGGGTGCAAGAGAGGCGCTGATTTCTTTTCTGAGGTCGCGGGTGATCATGTCCCTCGCCGCACCGGGCATATCCCATATCTCTTCAAGGGCGTCGGTGATGATGCCGACGACGTCCTCCGTTATCTCCTCGGGGTCGAGGGCGTCGGGGTCGAAGTATGCTCCGTCTTTGTCCCCTTCGTCGTCTTCTCCCGGTTCGTACAGGGCTTCGTCCATCCTGTCAGAGAAATAGACCTCAATGTCTTCCCTGACCCGGTCCCAGAGTCTGCCGGGCACATGGTCGGAGAGGTACCGGCGATAATAATCGTCGAGGACCGCGTTCACGTCGGGGGTGCAGTCCTCATACTGCTGCCAGTCGACAGTAGCCATAATCTCCCCTTCTCTTTCCCAGAGATAGGTTTTGCGAATTTATTCTGCTGGCATGCCGGCACCGGGCCGCTGCCTTCATCCCTTCCTGCGTGAAAACCCCATGTATGAGCGACGATCCCCGGACAGGCACCACCTGCCCATTCTGCGGTCCCTCTCCCGCCGACATCGTCCTGCAGAATGCCCTCGCCTACGCGAGGGCCGACGCCTTCCCGGTGAACCCGGGCCACACCCTCATCGTCCCCTTCAGGCATGTCCCCTCCTTCTTCGAGGTGACAGAGGCGGAGCGGGTTGCGCTCCTCGACCTCCTCTGCCGCTGTCGGGACGTTCTGGAGGAGAGGTATCATCCTGACGGCTGGAATATCGGTGTCAATGTCGGCCCTGCCGCCGGACAGACCGTGCCCCACCTCCACGTCCACCTCATCCCGCGCTATGCCGGCGACGTCCCTGATCCCAGGGGTGGGGTCAGGGGAGTGGTCCCGGAGAAAAAGATGTATTAATTTTTCAGGAGACCGAGACGCTCCAGTTACCATCTGAGACGACGTTCAGATAGTAGGGGCCTTTCTCCTGGATGAACACCGGCACGGTCCCGTTGTAGGGGCCTATGTGCCCGCGGACAGGTCGGAGTTCCCTGTCAGTCGGGTCGAGGACGGGGTGGCCGGTCTGGTTGTACAGGTTGACGGCGAAGAACGACCTGCCGTCATTGGTGACGTTGAAGATGACCTCGCCGGCCGGGAGATCGATCCAGCCTGCGGCGTCGTCGCCGGACCCCTTGACGCTGAAGGGAAGGGCGTGTCCTGCCTCGCCGGCTACCTTCTCAACCTTCACAGTCCATGGACCGTCGGCGGTGACGTTCAGGGCATAGGGGCCTTCGCCATGGGCGAGATAGTCATAGGTGTCAGGGTTCCCCACTTCGAAGGCGAAGGGGCCTGAGTCGTTGGAGGCCACGGCAAAGCGGAACAGTCCGGCGTCTATCTGGATCATTTCCGAGGCATTGCCGGCCTGTGTATAGGCCGTCCCTGCCTGTGGTGTTTCGTTTTCTTTCTGGTCGCCCTGGGGGGCGGCCTGCATGCACCCGCAACAGAGGAGGACGGTGCAGAGGACGAGGGATACAAGAATCCTTTTTCTCATCCTATTTTGTTCGAAGTGTTCGGGTATATTTTGTTCCAGTACTTATGCTCATATAATCCGTTTGTATGATGCAACAAAAATGGATCATTCGTTTATTCCTGGGATTATTTGTGCTCAAGTTGGAAAAGGGATGCTTTCTGCATTTTATGGTTCCGGTCTCCTGTACATGTGCAGAATGGATGCTCTCCGTGACATTCCGGAGCAATCCGCTCGCGGCAAAACCGGCAATGAAATGACTCTGGCCAACGGAGATCAATAGAATGCTCTATCGACAGATCCCATCATCGGGAGAACCCCTCCCCGTCCTCGGCATGGGGTGCATGCGCCTCCCGCAGACACCCGCGGGCCGCATCGACGAGGGGGCGGCCGTCGCCCTGATCAGGGCGGCGATCGACGGCGGTGCGTCGTACATCGATACGGCGGTGCCCTATCACGGAGGAGAGTCAGAAACTGTTGTCGGCAGGGCCCTTGCCGACGGGTACCGCGAGAGGGCCTTCCTTGCAACGAAATTGCCCGCAAAGAGAGTTGAGTCCAGGGAGGATATGGACCGCCTTCTGGACGAGTCTCTCCGGCGCCTCGGCACCGACCACCTTGACGCCTACCTCATCCACGCCCTGACAAAGAGCCGGTGGAACAGACTCTGGGACATGGAGGTCGACCTCTTCCTCGACGAGGCGAAGGCCGACGGGAGGATCAGGTATGCAGGCTTCTCCTTCCATGATTCCCCAGATGCATTCAGGGAGATCGTCGATGCGTACGCCTGGGACCTCTGCCAGGTCCAGTACAACTATCTCGATACCTGTTATCAGGCCGGGACCGCAGGTGTCAGGTATGCGGCGGAGAAGGGCCTTGCCGTCGTCGTGATGGAACCCCTCCGTGGCGGCATGCTTGCCGCGCCGCCCGAGGGAGTCAGGACGATCTTCGACGCCGCCCCGGTCAGGCGGAGTCCCGCTGCGTGGGGCCTCCGCTGGGTCCTCGACCACCCTGAGGTGACGACCGTCCTCTCAGGCATGAACACCCCAGCACACCTTGCCGGGAACCTTGCGACCGCAGAGGAGGGCCTGCCCGGATCCCTCTCACCCGAAGAGCATGAGACCATCCAGAGGGTCAGGGACGCGTTCAGGGAGAAGATCCGCGTCCCCTGCACCGCCTGCCGCTACTGCATGCCCTGCCCCGGCGGCGTGAACATCCCCGAATGTCTTGCCCGCCTGAACGATATCGCCCTCTTCGGCGACCACGAGCATGCCGCGTTTTTCTACCGCCACGTCCTCGGCGACACGGGGTACGCCTCCCTCTGTGCGGAGTGCGGGGCCTGCGAGGAGATCTGCCCACAGGGGATCAGGGTGATCGACTGCCTCCACGAGGTCGCCGACCTCTTCGGGCGGTGAGGGATAGCAATATGAAGGCCGCACACCACTATCGCACTACGGAGACCTGAGATGAAGGTAGTTGCATTCAACGGGAGTCCGAGGAAGAACGGGAACACCGCCCGTCTTCTGCGGACCGTCCTCGCCGAACTGGAGAGAGAAGGCGTCGAGACCGAACTCGTCCACATCGGCGGGAAAAAAGTTCACGGCTGCACGGCCTGTGCGAAGTGTTTCGAGAACCAGGACGGGAAATGCGTCATCGACGACGACTTCGTCAATGACTGCATCGCGAAGATGGCCGAAGCAGACGGGATCATCATCGGGTCGCCGACCTACTTTGCGGACGTCAGCACCGAGACGAAAGCCCTCATTGACAGGGCGGGGTACGTGGCCCTCGCCAACGGCGGCATGTTCACTCGCAAGGCCGGTGCGGCCGTCGTCGCCGTCCGCCGCGCCGGTGCGGTCCATGCCTACGACACCATCAACCACCTCTTCGGGATCTCGCAGATGGTCACGGTCGGGTCGTCGTACTGGAACCTGGGCATCGGGCTTGCGCCGGGCGACGTCGAGAAGGATAAGGAAGGTCTGCAGACTATGCAGAACCTGGGGCAGAACATGGCCTGGTTGCTGAAGAAGATCCGGGCCTGAGTGGTTACAGTAGCCCGAACCAGACGGTGAATGAGAGGAGGACCATTGCAACGAGGACGACGACCAGTCCTTTATACAGGCACCCCGGGCAGATCTGGACCCGGCAACCGATGCACTCCGGGCAGAAGCCCTCGCTGCAGAACCGGCACTGACCGGTGATAGCATTTTCGGGGTGGCGGTCGCACCTCTCCATGCTTCCCCCTCCCCCTGATCTCTGATAAACATACCGGGAGCATACCCACTCCATGGCAGGAACGCGCTCTGCGAAGGACGCGGTGCATTCTGCCGATATCACCGTTTGCATCTCATTCCAGCCGCTGGAACGTCTCGTGAACCCCGACCTCGTGTAACCTGCGGGACTCTCATCCATGAACCCGCCTCAGACCGGGGCGGAAATATAATCTCTGACACAGATCTAATCTAGCAAAGAACTCTTGACCCGTATTTTTAATGGTGCACCACAATGACCGATTCAGTAGTTGACAGTATCCTTGCGGCCCGTTACCTCCGCAAGGGCGAAAAAAACTTCGACGACATCTGCCGGCGGGTGGCGACCGCACTCGCCCGCGACGATGCTGAGAAGGAAGAGTATTATGACGCCATGCGCTCCCTCTCCTTCCTCCCGAACTCCCCCACCCTGATGAACGCCGGCACAGAACTTGGCCAGCTCTCGGCCTGCTTCACCCTCCATGTCGGCGACTCGATCCCCGAGATCTTCCATGCCCTGGAATGGGGAGCGCTCATCCACAAGAGCGGCGGCGGCACAGGCTACAACTTCTCCCATATCCGCCCCGAGGGTGCGCCCGTCCAGTCCACAGACGGCGTCGCCTCAGGCCCCATCTCCTTCATGAAGGTCTTCAACGCCGCCACCGACGTGATCAAGCAGGGCGGCCGCAGGCGCGGGGCGAACATGGGCATCCTCAATGTCTGGCACCCCGACATCCTCAAATTCATCCACGCAAAGAACGTCGAGGGCGAACTCTCGAACTTCAACATCTCGGTGATGGTCAATGACCGGTTCATGGAGTTCGTCGAGTCCAGACAGTTGCAGAAGGTCTGGATCACTCACCCGTACACCGGCGAGGAGATCACGGTCGGCGCCATCTGGAACGGCATCGTCGACGGCATCTGGCGGAACGGCGAGCCCGGCGTCCTCTTCTACGACGAGATCAACAGGAAGAACCCGACGCCAAAACTCGGACCCATCGACACGACCAATCCATGTGTCACCGCGGAGACCTGGGTCATGACCACCGGGGGGCCCCGGCAGGTGCGTGACCTTATAGGCCGCAGTTTCGACGCCGTGGTCTGCGGTGTCGCCGTCCCCTCGGGCCAGGACGGGTTCTTCCCGACCGGGAGAAAGGAGGTGCTCTCTCTCTGCACCGAGGAGGGCTACCGCCTGCGGCTCACGGCCGACCACCCTGTCCGCCGTGTCTCCTCCCTCACCCGGTCTACCCTGGAGAGCGAGTGGGTCAGGGCCGGCGACCTTGCGCCGGGCGACCGCGTCCTCCTCCACGACCACCGCGCTCTTGCCGCGTGGGAGGGCGCCCTCACCGAAGAGCAGGGCTACCTCCTCGGGCTTCTCGTCGGCGACGGCACGCTCAAGCAGGACGCCGCCGTCCTCTCTGTCTGGTCAGGCAGTGGTGCCCGGTCGGTCATGGCCCATGCAGAGACCTGTGCCGGAACCCTCGACCACCGCTCAGACTTCTCCGGCTGGTTCCCGGTGGAGGGACGGGACGAGTTCAGGCTCAAACTTGCGGCTGTCCGCGACCTTGCCGCCGCGATGGGGATGGCGCCCGGTGCGAAGGGTATCACTCCTGCGATTGAGAAGGCCTCCTCGGCCGGGTACCGCGGCTTCCTCTCCGGCCTCTTCGACGCCGACGGCTCAGTCCAGGGCACGCCCGCGAAGGGGGTCAGCGTCAGGCTCTCCCAGAGCAACCGCTCACTCCTTCTCGCCGCACAGCGGATGCTCCTCCGCCTCGGTATCAGGAGCACGATCTACCGGCGCCGGCCTGCGGGCCTCAGGATCCTTCCTGACGGCCGCGGCGGTACAAAGCCGTACGCCGTGCGGCAGCAGTACGATCTTGCCGTCAGCGGGGAGAACCTCCTGACCTTCCGCGACCGTGTCGGGTTCAGGGACGAAGAGAAGGCCGGGAAACTCGACGGCCTCCTCTCGTCGTACACCCGGAGCCTGAAGAGGGAGCGCTTTGTTGCGACCGTTGCGTCGGTCGCCTCAGACGGCACCGAAGATGTCTATGACGTGCAGGTGCCGGGCGTGAACGCCTTCGACGCGAACGGGTTTGTGGCCCATAACTGTGGTGAACAACCGCTCCTCCCCTTCGAGTCCTGCGTTCTCGGGTCCATCAACCTGGCGAAGTTTGTCAGGGACGGCGCCATCGACGAGGAGGCGCTGAAGGGGATCACCCGCATGGCCATCCGCTTCCTGGACGCGGTCATCGACAGGAACGTCTTCCCGATCCCGCAGATCGAGGAAGCGACGAGAAAGACGAGAAAGGTCGGCCTCGGGCTGATGGGCGTCCACGACGCCCTGCTGATGCTCGGCCTGCCGTACGACTCAGACGAGGGGCGTGCCGTCTGCGACAGGGTGATGGACCTCATGACCAGGACCGCGGTCGATGAGTCCCACGCCCTCGCCGCGGAGAAGGGTACTTTCCCGGCCTTCGAGGGGAGCATCTGGGGCGAGTACGCGATGCGGAACGCCGCACTCACCACCATCGCCCCGACAGGCACCATCTCCCTCCTCGCCGGGTGCTCCTCCGGCATCGAGCCAGTCTTCTCCTATGCCTACACCCGGAAAAACACCGTGGGCAAGACCTTCGTGATGCTCCACCCGATCTTCGAGGCAGAACTGCGCCGCGTCGTCGGCGGCATGGGCCTCTCCTCCGAGGAGACGGAGAGCAGGGTCAAGGAGGTGATCGACCACGTCCACGAGACCGGCACGATCCGTGACGTTGCGTGGCTCCCCGCCTCGTTCAGGCACCTCTTCAGGACCGCCCTGGACATCGACTGGCGCGACCACGTGCGGATGCAGGCGGTCTTCCAGCAGCATGTCCATGCCTCCATCTCGAAGACGATCAACATGCCGAACGCGGCGACTCGCGAGGATATTGCCGAGGCCGTACTCATGGCCTGGAAGAGTCACCTCAAGGGCATGACCATCTACCGGACAGGCAGTCGCGAGGACGTTGTCCTGGCGCTCAAGGAGAAGAAACCGGCCCCCTTCTCGATCCCGGCACACGAACAGAAGGCGACGCGCCCGAAGGAACTCTCCGGCAAGACCTACCTCTGCCAGTCCGGGTGCTGCCGCCTGTACATCACCGTCAACCTCATGGACGGCAAGCCCTGGGAGGTCTTCATCAGGACGGTCGGGAGCGGCGGCTGCGAGGCGAACTCCAATGCCCTTGGCCGCGCCATCTCCACCGGCCTCCAGAACGGCGTGCCGTACCAGAAGTTCGTGCGGCAGTTCGCGAAGGTGAACTGCATCGTCGCCCTCAAGAACCCAGAGGCCGAGGGCCTCTCCTGTGCCGACGTCGTCGGCAAGTGCATCGACCTTGCGGCCTCGAAGCAGACGATCACCACCCTCGACACCTGGAAGATCGCCGACGTCACCGGCAAGAAGAAAAACCTCTGCCCGGAGTGTGGGGCCGAACTTGACTTTGGCGAGGGGTGCAACCAGGGGATCTGCAAGAACTGCGGCTGGAGCGGCTGCAGTTAATTCTTTTTTACCGCACGCGATACCAATCCTTATATGTCCGGTATGTCTACTTTCAGGCGGGAGTCCTATGGCCGGACAGGATAGTATTGGTGCTGTTGCCGTCACATACGGAGACAAAATAAAGTATGTCGTCCTTGATCAACCTCTTTTTGAACTGCTGGCCCAGATCAGGTCTGCGCCCGACAGCGAGTGGGAACACGACCTCTGCCGCTGTCTCCGGGCCGCCGATTTTGGGTCGTCTGTCGTGCACGTCGAGGACGAGAAACTGGAGCCCCTCTTTGCGGCGCTGGAAAGGCACCTTGCGGCACCAGAGCGCGCTGGACACTGACCGTCCCCTCAGTCAAAGCCCCGCACCGCTCCGACGGCGAGGACGAGCACCGGTATCATCTCCAGTCTTCCAAACCACATCAGGAAGATGAAGAGCCATTTTGAGACCTGGCTGATATCGGGGTTTGCAAAACCGGTGGAAAGTCCCACATTGCACATCGCCGAGACGGCCTCGAACATGACGTCTGCCACCTCGAAAGGTCCAGCGGCCTGGAGGTGGAGGAGGATGAGGCTTGCAAGCACCCCGGTGAAAATAAAGAGGAAGATGGTGAGCATCGTCTTTGCCACCGCGAATTCGGCGACTGTGCGGGGAACGGTCCGGCCTTCGTACCTGAAGGGCACGACCGCCCTGCTTGAGTGAAAGATGCGACGGAACCACCAGACAAGACCGTCGAAACCGGTGATGATCCGCCCGATCTTCATCCCGCCCGAGGTACTCCCCGAAGAACCGCCGATGAGCATCAGCATGGTGATGAAGAGGACCGTCGCCCCTGTCCACTCGAGGGGGTTTGTGTTCTGAAAACCGGTGCATGTGATGGCGCTCGTCACCATGAAGAGAGACTGGCGGAGGGCCGTGAGGGGGTCGAGGAGGTTCTTTGTCACCAGGTCTAAGGTCGTGACCAGGGTGCCGGTGACGACGAGGAGGAAGAGCACTCTCGCCTGTGGGTCTTTCAGGATGTTGATCCTCCGGTGGCTATGGAGCATCAGGTAGTAGAGTTTGAAGGGCAGGGCGCCGGCGAGCATCACCGGGATGACGAGCATTTCGAGGAGGACGTTGTTGTAGTAACTGATACCCGCGGTGTGGACGGAAAAACCACCTGTGGCGAGGGACGTCATGGCAATGTTGACAGCGTCCCAGAGGGAGATACCGGAGAGGAGGAGGAGGCCGGTAGAGAGGGCCGTGATCAGGATGTAGATCTGCCACATGCTCGTCGCCGTCGCCACGACGCCCGGCATCAGGGACTCGGATCTCCCTTCTGACCTGTACAGGCCCCTCTGGAGAGGGCCGGACCGCCGGGAAAGGGCGACGGTGAAAGCGATGATCCCGATGCCACCGAGCCACTGCATGAAGGACCGCCAGAAGAGGAGGGTCTTTGGCGTCCCGTCCACGTTGACGATGAGGGTGAGGCCGGTGTCGGTCCACCCCGACATCGCCTCGAAGACGCTGTCGGTGAAGGGCATGTGGGTGCCGATCGTGAAGGGGAGGGCGCCGACGAGGGCGCAGACAAACCATATGAAGGCGACGGCGGCGATGGCAACGGAGAGGTGCGCCTGCCCTGCCGGCACCCGCAGGGGGGAGAGCAGGCCGCCGATGATGAAGAAGGCGAGGGGTGCGGTCGCCATCGCCGGGAGAATGTTCCATTCTTTGTATATCATTCCGACGAGGAGGGGCGTGAGGCAGACGAGCCCGATCAGGAGGAATATCCTGCCCATGTCCGGAAGGATCGCCGCGATCTGGTCCCTGCCGCGCATGATACACCCTTCGTCCCCTGTGTTTTCATCAACTTTGCGGTGGGGTGAGGGATAAGGCTGGAAGGTACCCGACGCCGCAGAGCGGGTCGTTGGCTGACAGGTGTATCGGGGCGGGGAGGACACCGCAACGGGTCTTCAATGTCCCGCCGGGTCCGCTTCTGCACCTCCGAGCCGTACGGCGGGACCAGTACCGGCACCTCGACGTCTCAGTCGAACCGGCAAGGGCTCGACCTTCTTCTATACTCTGCTGCTGGAACCTGACCGCCGCCCCTCTTTCCCGGTTGCGATCGACGGCACCGGGTTCATGTCCATGGTCGTTCCTACCGAAAGAACCGCTCTTTAATTCGCCCGGCGTTCTCCTTGAGGTATCCGACGCCGATCATGGCAAAGGATGCTATGATGATAAGGATGATGAGCAGGGACAGGTT
The DNA here is from genome assembly GCF_937919355.1 of uncultured Methanofollis sp. Lineage (GTDB taxonomy): Archaea > Halobacteriota > Methanomicrobia > Methanomicrobiales > Methanofollaceae > Methanofollis. Next base: position 33,192 of record NZ_CALFSA010000112.1, read on the forward strand.
GTCACGGACCATCGGGATATTCCCGAAGAAGTACCCCCCGCCGACAAAGAGGAAGACCCAGGCAATGGCGCCAAGAATGTTGTAACTCACGAACCAGCGGTAGCGCATGTTCCCGATGCCCGCAACGAACGGCACGAAGGTCCGGACGATCGGGACGAAGCGGGCGAGAAAGATCGAGATCTTCCCGTGCCGGTCGAAGAACTCCTGCGCCTGCCGGACGTACTCCGGCTTGATGAAGCGATTGTTCCAGGCGAGGATCTTCTCGCCTGCTTTCTTCCCGATCCAGTAGTTGGTCTGGTCGCCAGCAAAAGCTGCGATCATCAGGAGCGGCAGCAGCACGCCGATGCTGAGCACCTCGGCACCGGCGAAGGCGCCGGCGACGAAGAGGAGCGAGTCCCCGGGGAGGAACGGCATGACGACGAAGCCGGTCTCTATGAATATGATCGCAAAGAGGAGGGCGTAGGTCCAGGCGCCGTACTGCTCGACGACGGGAAAGAGGTAGTCGTCCAGGTTGAGCAGGACGTCTACGAGCCCGGGAAGGGTCGCCGTCAGGAGCGGATGGGCGGCAAGCAAGGGAAACATGATCATCATGACCGGATCACTCTACCCTGTCAGTCGTTGCGACACTGTTTGGGCCGAAATGTTCGAGCCGTTCACGCGCCTCCTCGC
>NZ_CALFSA010000113.1 GCF_937919355.1 uncultured Methanofollis sp.
CTCCTCGACGTCTTCTGGGAGGTCCACGACCCGACGACGGAGGACAGGCAGGGGCCTGACATCGGCACCCAGTACCGCTCCGCGGTCTTTTTCCTGACGCCTGCACAGGAGGCCGCGGCACGGGCGTCGCGGGAGAAGATGGAGCGCTCAGGGCGGTACCCCCGCCCCATCGTCACCGGGATCGTGCCGGCGGGCCCGTTCTATCGCGCCGAAGAGTATCACCAGCAGTACTACGAGAAGAAGGGTGTGGGAGGGTGCCGGATCAGATGAGGAGGTGGTCGGCGAGCACCCGCAGCCCGATCAGGATGAGTATGACCCCGCCGATGACCTCCGCACGCTCGCGGTTCTTCCCCCCGAAGACCGTCCCGAACCAGAAACCGCCGAGGGAGAGGAGGGCGGTGACGACCCCGATGACGACGGAGGGCAGGAGGATCGGCGACCCGAGGGCGGCAAAGGAGAGGCCGACGGCAAGGGAGTCGATGGACGTCGCGACGGCGAGCATGATGAGGACGGCGGCGCTGCCAAAGGCGATCTCCTCGCCGTCCTCCCCCTTGAGCCCTTCGATGACCATCTTCCCGCCGATGAAGGCGAGGAGGATGAAGGCGATCCAGTGGTCGATGCCAGAGATGAACGAGTACAGGAGCGTCCCGGCGAACCACCCGGCGACGGCCATCCCGGTCTGGAAGACGCCGAAAAGGAGGGCGAGGACGAGTGCTGTCCGCGCCCGCCCCTCCCTCACGGTCACCCCGCCTGCGATGGAGACGGCGGTGGCGTCCATGGCGAGGCCGACAGAGATGAGAAAGACTGAGAGGAAATCCATGATACTGTACGACGTTGGCGCCCCGCCCTATAACCCTCTGCTCCGTACCACCGCATCCTTTAATGCAGATCCCGCGTATCTCCGGCTATGCCGAAGGAGACAGAGGCCGGGCGCATGGTCGAGGAGGGCGACGCTCTCATCAGGCAGGGCAACCGCCCGGCGGCGGTGGACCGGTACACGGAGGCCCTCAGACTGGACCCGGCTCATGCCGGTGCCCTGTACAGGCTCGGCATCATCCATGAAGAGGACGGGGAACCCGACCTGGCCGTCATCTGTTATGACGGCATCCTTGCGGAGAACCCGGACGACCCCGAGGCCTGGACCCGGCGCGCCCACGCCCTCCTCGCCGCGGAGGATGTGGACGGTGCCGCCGCGAGTGCACGCCACGCCGTGGAGGTCGGCACCTCCTGCGCCCCTGCCTGGTACCTCCTGGGCGTGGTTGAGAAGAGGCGCATGAACCTCCACTCCGCGCTGGAGGCTTTTCACAGGGCATCGGAACTCGAACCTGACAACCCGGACTGCTGGTTCATGGCCGGGGCCACCCTCGACATGATGTTCAGGCACGATGACGCAGTCGTCGCCTATCGTCAGGCCCTCGAGATCACCCCCCATCATCTGGAGGCCCACAAGGCGATGGCCTATGCCTTCATCCTGCTGGAGAGGTACGAGGACGCGGTGGAGGAGTGCGACAGGATCCTCGAACTCTGTCCGGACTACGCTCCTGCTGTTTATATCCGGGGGATCGCCCTGCGCGGCAGGGACGCGGTGGAGTACGACGGCAGGTGCGTCCAGAGGTAGAGGGATCCGTCCCCCCTCGACGGCAGGGGGTCTTTAGATCTCGACGAGTTCGTAGTCCGCAGACCCGAGGCCGATCTCCTCGCCGTACCTGACCTGGACCATGCCGTCGCTGTACGGGTTCACACCCCTGAACTTGTCTGCGCCGGGTTCGCGGTTGCCGATGAGGCGGCTTTCGGCCATGCCCGGTTGGGCATTGACAAGGTCGAAACTTGCGGCGTCGATGGCGACCGGGTCTTTCGAGGCGAGTATCCCTATATCGGGGACGATTGGTCTGTCGCTCCACGGACAGCAGTCGCAGTCCGGCGTGATGTTCGTCAGGACATTGATGTAGCCAACCCGCCCCTCCTTGCCCTGCACGGCGCCGAGGGCGTACTCGGTCATCATCTCCATGAAGGGGACGAGCCCCTCCTTCCAGTCAAAGTCTATCGCCCCGTTCGGGCAGACTGTCATGCACTCGCCGCAGCCAATGCACCGCGTCGTGGTGAGGGTGATGCCGCCAGGCCCACCCTCCAGGGCGCCTGTCGGGCAGACCCTTACGCAGGTGGCGCACTCCGCACAGGCCCCGGCCTCGATGAGGGGGACGAGGCCCTGGTGCTGGTCCATCTTCCCCGCCGCCGGTGCGCACCCCATTGCCAGGTTCTTGATCGCCCCGCCGAAACCCGCCATCCCGTGCCCCTTCATGTGGGAGACGACGATCATGCTCTCCGCGTCCAGGATGTCGCCCGCGATCTTCACCTTTGAGAAATGTTTCCCGTCAATCGCGACCTCCCGCCAGTTCTGCGAGTGCAGGCCGTCGGCGATGACGATCGGAGCCCCTGTCACTTCGTAGCCGAAACCGTGGCTGATCGCCGTGGCGATGTGGTCGACGGTGTTGTCGCGCTGCCCCGAGTACAGGGTGTTCGTGTCTGTGAGGAAGGGGTTGCCCCCGGCCTCTCGCACTCTGTCGACGACCTGCCGCACCCAGACCGGAGAGACGAAGGTGTCGCACCCCTCCTCGCCGAAGTGGAGTTTCACCGCGGTCAGGTCGCCCTCGTCGATGCATGAGGCGAGGCCCGCTGTGTCGAAGAGCCTCCGTATCCGTGTGATGGTGTTCTCCCGGCCGTTGCCAGGGCCGATCCGTGCGAAGTAGACCCTACCTGTCATGATACCATCGTCTATCGATCACATTCTGGAAAAAGGTGGTGCAGGGACCGGTCGCCCCTGCTCAAAAAGAGGGATCAGGTTCTGGAGAATTTCTCGCGTACACGATCGCTTCCAGAAGAGGTCACTGTCGAATTCACGTTCCGGAGTGCTGGTGGCGGGGGACTACGCCCCCGGCAGCGAAGACTTCGTCTTCTTGAATTCGCTGACGCTCGCAACTCGAAGACTTCGTCTTCTCGAACTCGCTGGCGCTCGTTCCCCGCTCAGGATTGGGCCTCAAAAGGGCAAACTTGCATTTTAAAGAGGGGACTGCCCTCCCCCTATCCTAATGGCAGGGTGCGAACGGAGTGAGCATGAGAAAATCTTTGATTTTCGAGGGACCGGGGGGCGGCAGCCCCCCGGAAGAGACACTCCAGAATAGGATTTACCCTGAAAACCACAGATGTGTTTTTCAACAAACCGCTTGAAACTTCATTTCATGAGTGATTTCCCAGAGTCCTACCTCAGTCTGCAGTGACCCAGCGGTACAGCAACGCCGCCACGACGGCGCCGACGATTGGACCGATGACGTAGATCGGGAAGAAGCCCCAGAGGTTTGTGCCGCCGAGGACCATGTCGCCGAGGTACGGCCCGAAGGTACGGGCCGGGTTCAGGGACGACCCCGCGATGTTCCCGGTCGTCGTGATGACCCCGGCGACGGTGAGGCCGATGACAAGGCCTGCAAAGCCGGGCGGCGCCCTCTTGTCCACGGCCACACCCATGATCGCAAGCATCAGGAGGAAGGTGCCGATCGCCTCGACAAGGACCGCCTGCGAGAACGTGATGCCGGGGAAGGGCGTGGTGGCCCCGAGTCCGCCGATCGTGACGGCGTCCATACCCGCACAGGCTGCAAAGGAGAAGCTTGCAAGGGCGGCGCCGACGAGTTGTGCGACGATATAGGGGACGACCTCCCGCGCCGGGAACATGCCGGCCGCCCAGAGGGCAATCGTCACCGCAGGGTTGATGTGCGCCCCGGAAACCCTGCCGAGGGCATAGATCACCGCGGCGATCGCGATACCGAAGGCGAGGCCGATCGCAAGCCAGTCGCCGAGGCCGCCGAGAGCGCCGATCCCGACGTTGAAGGGGTTCGGCGTCTCCGAACCGTGGGCTATCATCAGGGTGACGGCCGCAGCACCTGCACCGAAGAAGACCAGGATAAATGTCCCGATCAGTTCGGCGACACTTCTTTTCATGAGAGATGCCATGGCCACTCACTCCTTCAGTGCGGCATGGCATTCCGGACACAATATCCTCGGGAGTGCCTTCTTCATCTTCTGTGCCGGGAAGGGGTACCCCCCTTCCCAGAGGTCGACGTCGCTCCTGACCATATGGTCGGTGCAGAGGCCCATGCCGCAGACGATGCAGATCCCTGCGGCCTCGGTCGTCTTCCCCTGCTGTGCGCAGACATAGCACTTCATCGCACTCACCTGTTGCCTGAGTCCTCAGACCGCCTCTCTCCACTGGCAGTACTCGTGCCTGAAGTCGACCATCGAGGCCGAGGCGCAGTCCTTGCATACCCGTGCCGGTGCTGCGATCTGCTCCGGGTGGAGGGCGATGATGTTTGTCATCATGGTGGCCGTCACCGGTTCGCTCGTCAGCAGGCAGGGGTAGTCGGCGAGGCGCATGAGGGCCGAGTACCTGACCGTGATCGCCGACGCCGGATAGGCGTAGCGCTGCGGGTTCATGATAACCTCGCTCTCCCGGATGGGGGTGAGGTCCACCGGGAATCCGGCGGCTGTCGGGGTCAGCACGTCTCCCGACCCGTTCCTCTTCCGCCGTGCGCCGTCAAGCATCCTCCAGCCGCGCCAGATCATGTCCATGAAGTCGCAGTTGTGGAGTTCGGCCGCGGCGCCGCGTTTCGGGTACAGCTGCACGAAGTTGTGGAAGCGCTTCGTGAGCAGGTCGACGACCATCGGGGCGTTGAAGCCGTCGAGTTCCAGGATGTACTCGGTTGCCGCCGCAGACGAACCCGTGGCGACGGAGAGGACCTGGTACTCGCTTTTGACCTTGTCGAGGGCCGCCCGGACGCTCCTGTCCATCACCTCTGTCACCGCCTCGATGATGCCCATCACCATGTCATCCTTGCACATGTTGAAGGTGGACTGGGCGATGTGGTGGGCGATGTCGCCGACGCAGTAGGCCGGGACGGTGACGATGTTGCCGTAGTGGACGCCCCCGTCGATTGCGGCCTTGACGAAGGGTTCGAGGTCCTTTTTGTACCCGGCCATGTACTTTGCCGGGTCGAAGGAGGTCATGCCCGCCTTCTCCATCAGGTCGACCTGCGCCTGGACCGGGTGTTCGTAGATCGCCTGGAGTTGTTTGACCTCCTGCTTCGTGGCGTCGGCAAGGGTCTCGCCAGCCTCCACCGCCTGTGCGAAGACCTCGCCGATACCGTACGAGGTGTTCATGCCCCAGGACTTCGCCGCCAGGATCGCCTGCTTGTGCTCTGTCGGGATCTTGACTGTCTGGAGGACCTGGTTGACGACATTGGAGGTGCTGCCCGGGATCAGGGCGAAGTCGACGACGCAGGTCGGGCCGTAGAACCCGGCATACCGCCTCGCCGCCTCGCGGCCGATCAGGGCCTCCGACTTTCCGATTGCCTTGATGAAGGCGTCCATGCTCTTTTTGAACTTCGGGTCCTCGGCATAGAGAATTTCCAGGACCGCCGGCGTCTGGTAGTGCTCGACGAAGGGGTCGTCCTCGGGCCTGACATAGTCGGTGAGTGCGGAGATGTTCCTGTAATGGGCTTTCACCGACTCCACGTGGAGGTCGATCACGGCCTTGCTCTGCCCCTCGCCGACCGCCATCTTCGTTGCGGCGTCGACGTAGGCCTTGCCGTCCTTCACCTTGAATGCCGTGCCGCGCTTCTTCTTGATCGTCTCCACGTCGGCGCGCTGCGCCGCCATGGCCTCGTCAAGCATCTTCGTATAGATCTCTTTCATGATTTTTTTCTCTCCCTGGAATGGAATGGTCATATCTCGCTTCCGCTCAGGAAGCAGTGTTCCCCGGCATGTGCCGGTATCAAACAGATCAGATCAACGCGAGCGAATGATTGAGAGAAACTGAATTCTGGATGGTGTTCCTGTGCCGCCACTACCGCTCATACAGTGGTCGGCCTGTGGTGACGCCTGCCTTTTCGTGCAGCCGCCCTGTGCTTTCACCTCCTACAAAGCGTGAATAGTGTACCTGTTTACATAATAGTTTCCATTCTGACTTCTTCCAGCAATGGCATCT
>NZ_CALFSA010000114.1 GCF_937919355.1 uncultured Methanofollis sp.
CTCTGCCGGTCGACCCGCTCGCCATCCACCCGCCGAAGGACTGGTGCCCCGGCCAGGCGCCGGTCGTCGCCCCGCCCTCTCTGTTCGCATAGCAGACACCTGCACGGATGGTGTCGAAGAAGTATCTCACCTCATCCTCCTCTTCGGAGAAGATACCGGCGGTCAGGCCGTACTCCGTGTCATTGGCGAGGACAAGGGCCTCCTCCAGCGTTGTGAAGGTGCGTGCGCAGAGGAAGGGCACGAAGAGTTCTTTTTTCATCAAGGGGTGGTCCTGCGGGAGGCCGGCGGCGATGGTCGGGCGCACATAATGGCCCCTGGCCAGGTCGCCGTCGCGGAGCACCTCCCCGCCGGTGAGGATATGCCCGCCGTCCTGCCTGCAGAGGGCGACGGCGTCCTCGTAGGTCCGAAGGGCATGGGCCGAGATGAGCGGTCCGAAGAAGGTGTCACGCCGCCGCGGGTCGCCGACCACCAGGTCTGCCGTCCGCCTGATCAGCGCCCGGCCGAACTCCTCGACGACGTTCTCCTGAATATAGACCCGTGACGTGGCGCTGCACTTCTGCCCGCCATAACCGAAGGCGGCCCGCACCACTCCGTCGGCGGCCTTCTCCAGGTCTGCCTTCTCCGTGACGATGCAGGGGTTCTTTCCCCCCATCTCGGTGATCACGGGTTTCGGGTAGTGCTGCTTCACGGCAAAGGCGCGCTGGAGCCACATCCCGGCCTCGTGCGACCCGGTGAAGGCGATGCCGTCGACGTCCGGGTGGGTGGTGGCGACCTCGCCGAAGGTGTCGCCCGGTCCGGTGACGAGGTTGACGGCTCCCGGCGGGACGCCGGCCTCCTCGAACGCTTCATACAGTCTGATGCAGGAGAGAGGCGCGGCGCTCGACGGCTTCATGACAATGGTGTTCCCGGTGAGCAGTGCTGCAGACGCCATGCCGGCAGCAAGGGAGAGCGGGAAGTTGAAGGGTGATATGACGGCCCAGACGCCGTGGGGCCTCATCACGCTGTAGTTCATGCCGCCCCTTTTCTCGGACGCCATCCTGAAGACGAAACTGTTGGCCCGGTCGTAGACCAGACAGTGGTACCGGATCATGTCGATCGCCTCGCCGACTTCGGCGAGGGCCTCGGTCCGGGTCTTTCCGGCCTCAAGGGTGACCAGGGCTGCAAGAGAGAAGATCTCTTCTTCGAGGATGTCGGCAACGCCCCCGATTGTCTCGACACGGTCCCCCGGATTGGTCCTGCTCCATGCCGGGAAAGACCCTTTCGCCACCCTGATCGCAGCTTCGACCTCGTTTTTTCCTGCCTTCTGGAAGTGGCCGATCACGATGTCGCGGTCGACGGGCGAGCGGACCACGAACTCGTCGACAGGGGCGAACTCCTTGCCCCCGATATAGAGGGGGTGGCGGTGGCCGAGGGTTCGTTCGACCTCCGCAAGAGCCGCTTCGTAGAACTGGTGCATGCTCTCGTCCGATTCGAGGGATACGTAGGTAATCTTCTGCTTCATCATCTTCACCTCTCAGAGGCCCTCCATTGCTGCATCGGGGATGGCAGGGCCGGTATCGATCCTGCGGCGTTTCGCGGCGAGGGCGGCGCAGGCGACCTGATACCGGTGTGAGGGTCCATGGTGAAGATAGTAACATGATATATAATGTTCCGTGCATGGCCAGTCTCCCGGCATGTCAGGAGAAGATGAGGTGATCTGATGGAATGGAAGAGAGACCAATACAGGTAAAAAAGATCAAAATTCGGACCTCTCACCGGATACCACCCACTGGCGCCCCCTTCAATGGATGACCAATGGTGTGTCCGCAGAGCCCGGATCACGAGCATCGACGTTTCAATCCAGCACCCGTGAAGGGTGCGACGTTCAATGTTGAAACGGGCATTTCTGCGGCGAAGTTTCAATCCACGCACCCGTGAAGGGTGCGACCAGTTGTCGCTGTCCCACTCCCGCTCGTACGCGGCGTTTCAATCCACGCACCCGTGAAGGGTGCGACAACTGGAGATCCCAGCGTGGTGGAAACAGTGCACCAGGTTTCAATCCACGCACCCGTGAAGGGTGCGACCCTTTGCCGCCGAGGGAGAGAACCTGGTATTCCTGTTTCAATCCACGCACCCGTGAAGGGTGCGACGTCGATGCTCCCGAGGATCTGGTGATCTCCTCCCTGTTTCAATCCACGCACCCGTGAAGGGTGCGACGTCTCGACACACGGGCGGCATCCCTCGCTCCATCACCGAGTTTCAATCCACGCACCCGTGAAGGGTGCGACTATCACTACCGCCGTGGATGGCCTGACCTCCGTGGTGTTTCAATCCACGCACCCGTGAAGGGTGCGACTCACCGCCCTGGATCGCATCCTGGACCGGATACCGTTTCAATCCACGCACCCGTGAAGGGTGCGACCTCGGGGACTCCGAAGCCCGTCAGCGCCTCGAATCGGTTTCAATCCACGCACCCGTGAAGGGTGCGACATTTCTTGATGTGGTCCCGTAGTCGTCCGGGCATGTTTCAATCCACGCACCCGTGAAGGGTGCGACGGTTTTGCATCT
>NZ_CALFSA010000115.1 GCF_937919355.1 uncultured Methanofollis sp.
CCTGCCCGTTCGCGAGGTTCGTCTTTTTGATGTTCATCGTGTAGGCAACGGCGTCCACCTTCAGCCCGTCGCCCGAGGCGGCAAGCCGGAAAGCGCTCTGTGCATCAGTCGACGCCTCCCTGCTGATTGTGGTAAGGATCTCCGCACCCGCCGGAAGTCCGGTCAGGTTTGCCGCAATGGATCCGGCGACCGTTCCCGCAGCCCCTGCATCGAGGTTGAGGGGCTTTGTGTCCAGCCGGATACCGTCAAGGGTACCGTTTACTCTGTTATTCTCTACAGTGGTGTTGCCAGAAGTTCTGATTGTCAGGGCGAAGGTGTCCTGGTCAATCCTGATCTCCTTGTGGTCATTGGAGACGGTAACGTTCTCACTCGACGCATCGATGGAAACCTCCATCTTGCCGTCGTCACCGCTCTTGATCGTGCATCCCGGAATGTCAAGGACGGCCTTGTCAGTCTTCTGGCCGTCCGGCGAGGCGATTGCCCACCCGAGCACCGAATACCCGCTCATATCATCGCCGGTAAGAGCGTTGGTCCACGCCACCATCTTCTTCTCGTTCCAGGGGTTTGCACAGTAGGCGTACGCATTGAAGGCAGCGCGGTTCTCAAGGTTCTCAATGGTGTACTCGACCCTGACCGCTCCCCCGTCTGTCAGGCCGGGGATATCACTTCTCGAACCGAGCACACCGGCGTTCAGGTCGATGAACATGAACCTGAAGGTGTCTTCAGTATCGGTCATGTTCTGCCCGGAGTAGATCGGGTAGTTCGTGTTCCCGCAGGGTTTCCAGATCTGCGGGCCGTAGACAAAGTCCTTCGCGGTGAAGGTCTCATCCAGCGAGCAGGGATTGTAGGCAATCTCGTCGGCGAGAGGAGCCTTGTTCTCCCGCTCAGGCGACATGTCCGGTGTCCAGGAGTACCCGCTCGCCTTTACATGGACCGTAAGATCCTGTGGGAGGGTCCCGTTCACGGCAAACATCAGGATAATATCGTCATTGTATCCCTTGCCGCCGGTTTCGGTCACGTAGAATACGCCGGACTGGGCATTCGTGACGGTCGTCTGGCCTGTGGGCATGGCCGGATCGGTGGTGATATGGAGAGCGTTGAGGCCGCGATTCTCTCCTTCGAACTTCATCCAGTAGGTGTTGTCGTAGTAGTTTTCGTAGTCGTTGAACCTGACTCCGGCGTCATTCGCCACTGTCACATGGATGTTGTTGTGGTCGGAGAGGACGCCGCCGACAGGCACCACCGTCACCGCGGCGATACCTTCCATGCCGCCGCTCTCCGCGGTCACATAGGTCCTGCCCGGGGTGTGGGCAGAGAAGACGCCGCGGTCATCGACGGTCCCGACAGTTGTGTTGCTGCTCGACCAGGCAAAGGAGGCGTCTGCAACCCCCGCACCGGTCTCGTTGTAGCGGACTGCGGTGAAAGTGTGCATCCGGCCTTCGGTTACCAGAGGTGTGCAGGGGGTGACGGAAACCGAAGAGCGGTCGCTCCCGGTGACATATGCCGCAGAAGGCAGGGCAAGGGGATGGTTCTCGGTGTTCGAGAAGGTGACCGCATAGGAGGTGTCGACGATCCCGTCCCCATCCGCGTCCGTACCTCTGCAGGTGTCCCAGTAGTTTCCGACAATACCGGTGCAGACCTTTCCATTGTAGAAGTATTCCACCGGAGCGGGGGACTGCCAGACCTGCGCAATGTCGCCGTAGATGTTGTCTTTATTGTTGATGAAGTCGTTCCGGGTGAATATGTTCGTTTTGGTGCCGACGGGATAGAGAGCATAGTATGAAGAGTTTGCGATACGATTCCGTTCAAAGAGATTGCCCTCAACGGCGATGAGACCGATCCCTCTCTGGCATTCCTCAACAACATTGTTGATGAAGGTGTTTTTGTTGGCAGAGTCTATACCGAAGTTTGCGAGATAGAGACCGTACATTGCGCCCGCGATTTCATTTCCGGCCACGGTGTTCCCTGTCGAGGCGCCCTCAAGCCGGATGCCCGTGCCCACTGTGGGTACGCGGGATATTATGTTGTCCGCGATTGTGTTGTCCTTCGAGTCTCTCAGACCAATCCCGCTATCACATCCTGTTATGGTGTTGCCTGAAATGGTGTTGTTGTTGCAGGCAGTGGGGCTGTAGATCCCGGAGTTGCAGTCTGTTTCCGTATTGTCGGCGATGACGTTAGAACTGGACAGATCCATGTAGATGCCGGCATAGGTATTCTGGTTGAACGTATTGCCTGTGACAGTGTTGTTGCTGGAGGTAAACAGTGCAAGACCCCATTTGTTTGATTGCAAAATGTTGTCTGCAATGGTGCAGTTCCCGACACCGTCGAGTTTGATTGCAGCATTGTTCTTCGCCCCCTCCACGGTGAACCCATCTATGGTTACATGGGGCGCAACGACGGTGACCACGTCTTCCTGCAGGGTGGGTGCATTGAGAATGGTCCCTTCAGGGCCTTGCTCCGACCTGATCGTCAGGAACTTGTTGACGGTCACGCTCTCTGTGTAGGTCCCGTTTTTCACGACGATGGTATCATAGTCGTACACGCCGTCCACCGCCGCCTGGATGGTGGTGAAGTCGCCGTTCCCCGACTGATCGACATACCAGACCGCCGGGTCATGGGAGGCGGGGATGACGCGGACTGTCGCCGTAGCGTTCACGCCTTTGTCGGATGCCGTGACTATCGTCGTCCCCTCCTTCAGGGCGGTGAAGGTGCCGTTCTCATCCACCGTACCGACAGTTTCGTTGCTGCGCGTCCAGATGTAGGCGGAGGTCGGCAGTACATTGCCGTACTGGTCGAGGGTTGTGGCGCTGAATGTGCCGCTCTGGCCTTCCTTCAGTGCGAGCAGCGACGGTGTGATCGTGACCTTTGCCGGCCTGGGGAGGTCGAGTTGGATCTTCTTTACGGCAGCATACTGTTCGTAGCCGTCAAAGATGACGATCGGCCAGAATGGGCCCGGACGGATCTCCTTCCCATCGAGTTTGTTTGCGACGACCGGTGCGGAGTCCCCATCGAGTCTGTCACTGGTAATGTCGGCGGTGCGCTCCCGTCCATTTTTCTTCGTGTAGGTGATGGTAATCTTGTAGTTCTTTGATGCGAGCGTCTCGTTCAGCGTTGCCGGGTCGTCGTCGTCGATCATGCCGACCAGCGTGGAGAGAGACGTCCCTTCCCAGAGTTTTCCGGAAGAGTCCGTGCATGACGCCGGGTGTTCGGTTGAGAGGGTGATGAACCCGGACCTGTTGAGGGTCTCGGTACCGGCGCCGGCGAGCGTGAGGGTCCAATCCGGTGCTGTCTGGACGGTGACGTTCACCAAGTCCGAAACTCCACCGACTGCCGTTTTCACAGAGGTTTTGCCCTCGGCCAGAGCCGTAAAGAGGCCGTCCTCATCAACAGTTCCGACGGTCTCGTTGCTGCTCGTCCACATGAACTTTATCCCGTCCATCTCTACACCTGAGGCATCGACAGCAGTTGCACTGAACTGCACGGTCTCATCTGGATAGAAGGGCGAGAGGTCACGGGGTTCGAGCGTGATCGAAGCCGGCGGGGGCGTCGTCATCACGCGGGCGATGGTCTCTGCAACGATGTCGCCGTTCGTCGCGGTGACTGTCGTCTCACCTTCGGTATGGCCGATAAAGAGTCCTGTGGTGTCGATGGTGCCGACAGTCTCGTTGCTGCTCGACCAGGTGATCGCGGCACCCGGGATCGGTCTGCCGTCTGCATCGGAAGCGCTTGCACTGAACTGCAGGGGTCCGTCAATGATGACAAACGGGGACTGCGGGGTGAGGACGATCGAGGCCACGTCAGGGGTGTCTTCTGTGACAGTAACCTCGGCGGTAGCAGTTGCGTCCCCGCCAGCGATGGTAACGGTTGTCGTCCCCGCAGCCTTTGCGGTGAAGAGGCCCGTAGTAGCATCGACAGTTCCGGCGGTCTCGTTGCTGCTCGACCAGAGGAGCGATGCACCGGGCATCACCCTGTCGTTCTGGTCATATGCAGTGGCATTGAACTGCAGGGTTTCGCCGGTTCCGAGAACCACAGAGGTAGGGGTGAGTGTCAGGGTGGTCACAACACGCGGGATGCCCTGCACCGTATAGCCGCTGCTCCCTGATTCGATTAACCTGTTCGTCCAAGAGATGCCATCGCCCTGGTTGGAGACCTTGGCGTATCCGTAGACATTGAAGGCCGCAAAAGTCTCCAGGTTCTCGAAGGTATAATCGACCCTGGCCGCGCCGAGGTCTGTCATATTCGCATTGCCAGGGATTTGCCCGACACCCAGGTCGACGAACATGAGCCTGAAGGTGTTCTCCGTGTCGCTCATGTCCTGACCATGGAAGATCGGATAATTGTCTGGCTTGGGGGAAGGTCTCCAGATCTGGGGGCCATAGATGAAGTCATCCCTGGTGAAGGTCTCGTCCACCGCTCCTTCAACATACTCCCTGTCATCAAGAGAACCGGGCGGCCAGCGGTATCCGCTCGACGTGATGTGAACAGCAAAGTCTTCGGGAATCGTCCCGTTCACCGCGAGCAGGAGGACGACTTCGTCGTTTGGCCCCTTACCCCCGGTGGTCGTGAGGTAGAAGGTTCCTGACAGATCAGATGAGTTCGTGACCTGACCATTCCTTTCTTCAGGGTTATTGGTGACGTGCATGGCTTTGGTACCGCCGCCGTCGCACTTGATGAAATAAGTGTCGTTCCCGAAGGTGTCGAATCGAGCACCTCCGTCGTTTGCGACCTGCACATGGATGTGCCGGTAGTCGGGCAGCGGTTCAGCCGCTGCTGGTATAATCATGACCCCTATCAACAGAAAGAGGACGACAAGTGTCCCCAGGGTCAAGATTCGTGATCTCTGTTCTTTTTTTTCAACCATTGTCATGTCTCCTGAGAAGAGCAAGAGGAATTAAGCAGGAATTGGGGCTATTTTTACCCAAAATGATGATTTTAAAGGTTATTTTACAGATTAAGTTTCGGTGGCATGGCCATATAAAAATTTTGAATTCGTGGAGGCAGTAAAACGGATTAAGTTAACATGGTATAAAATCCCGGAATAACGGGCAATGGTAACAAAAAAGGAAGTAATGGAGTTATTTTATCTTCCTGATGAGGATGAGGAGAGCGAAAGCGACGAGGGGGAGCGCCCGGAAAACAGATGACTATTACCCCAAAGAGACCATCATGCCCACGGTGATCACGCTGTACGAGAAGCACAAAGGTGAGAGAACATGAATCGACACATGAAGGATTCCCTTCACGTCGAAAATGGGACAACTACTTCTCCGATCGGAGAACACAATCGAAATTGACACGATCCGATCAGGGGAGCAGGGGAAGGAGGGTGAGAACCCAAACCTGAATGTGGCAATGCAGTGCAGAAGGTATGCCCCCGGCCGGAATGCTGCTGATCTCGTTCCGACCGATGGGCCATGGAGTGCCTGCTCCCGATCGTGTGTGGCCCCGGTGTTTACATTTGTTGATTAACAGTCCATGTTAATCAAACAAAAATATTTGATAACCCGCG
>NZ_CALFSA010000116.1 GCF_937919355.1 uncultured Methanofollis sp.
GACGATCGTCTCAGAAAGTTTAAGGGCCGTCTCCCCGATTTACCAGACAGGTGAACATCACCCACACACAGCACATTTCATCCGAAAAGAGGCGCAGATAAGTTCAGCCTGCTCTCAGAGATAGTCGACGTGAGCAGAAACCGGCCCTCTCCGGGCCCATACGAGGAGCAGGAGACGCTCAGCTTTCCGGAAGAGACACCCTGCGACTCCCGGGTAGTGCTGTGCGGCACCTCCGCGGGGTCCCAGACAGTCAGGGTAAAGACGGCCGTCTTCGCACCGCCAAGTTCATTTCCCCTTTCACTTCTCCATGTGGCAGTGAAGGTGCTCGTTCCTGTTCCCGTCTCGATCGAAGAGAGAGAACTCGAATAAACTGCATTTTTCTCGAAGTCGGCAGAAGCCACACCGAGGTGGAAGGTACTATGGGAGTCGTTGTCATGAAAGACGACCCTGCCGCCGGAATCGAATGTATCCACGATAACGTCCTCCCGGGCGTACGACATCGCATATGCCAGGGCACCGGCAAGGGCGAGGACCAGAACAATGCTGCACAGAATTTTACCGTTCACACAGATCACCCTTCAGACATAGTCGAGATCGTCATAGCCGGTATCCGTTGCCTTTGTTGTATCGAACCAGTCGTGTGTCTCGCACCACAGTTCATACTGGGCATCGCCGCCGCCCTGCGAATTGAAAGTCACGCTGATTTCACCGCTGGCCGCGGAGTCAACCTTTTTTTCGGCCGTGCGCGCCACACCATGCGCATCATAGACTGTCAGGCGGAAAATTGCTCCCTGCCCCCCATCATATTTCCTGTCGTTGGCATGGGTGTACGTCGCCGTGAAGGTGTTCTGTCCTGCCGGAGTGGTGAGAGGTCCCACACCAGACACGCTCGCCATATCGCCGTCGCCGTCCGTGAACATATTCCCCACAGGTATTGCGGGCATAACCACCGTCCCGTCCGGTCCTCCGGGCACGGCGCCCGCTGGCATGCTCATGGTCGCAAGCAGCAGTGCCGCCCAGCACAAAGCCATAGTCTTTTTTCATCTTCACACCTCTTTCTGCACCTCCCCGGATGGCCGCGGATTGCAGCGACCATCCTGATATCATCCATTAACCGATCAGACTCTGAAAGGCCAGACGTGCAGATTCAGGTACCCGGCCACTCGGGGGACGCCTGTTCGGGAATCCACGACCCGGAATATCTTTTTTTTATATATGTCAGTTCTGTGCAGATCGTCTACGCGTCGGGGGAACCCCATGGAGATCCTGAGTACTCTTCTCACCTGAGATCGAGCCTCTGGAAGCGGATATAGGCATAGCCGAGGAAGATGGACGGGACGAGGAAGAGTGCGACGATGTTCTTCCAGAGGTGGCCGAAGACCTCGGTGTAATCGGGTTCGCTGTCTGGCCGGTAATAGTCGGGATCGTCGGGCGGGCCGTGCATGATGAGGTACTTATTGGGCTGAGTGACGGCCCGGGTGATCTCGTCGTAGTTATTCTCAGGTGAGAAGAGGTGGACGGTCAGGACGATGGCGTTCCTGATATCATGTTGCCGCCGCCACTCTTCCTGATAGGCGTACCACTGTTCCATGTCGTAGTCGTCGGCAGGGGCCGGCGCTTCCGGTCCGTCCCCGACAACGGCGTCGGCGGCGACGGTCCCGGCGGCGGGAAGAACAAGGGAGAGGAGGAAGAAGACGATGAAGGCATACATCAGCGCCTCCCCGCTCCGATCGGCGACGACCGACATGGCAAGGGCGATCGCAAAGCACCCGGCAAGGTAGAGGAGGGTCGCCGCCCCGAAGACGGCGATCATCCCGCACTCTCCGGGGAGGGGGACGTGGCTGGAGATGAGGAGGAGGGAGAGGGTAATGCCCATGGCAAGCACGGTTGCAAGGGCGAGCGTTGCCATGCCGCCGAGGGCCTTGCCTGTGATCACCTCGTCCCGGTACACCGGGTGGGAGAGGAGCACTTTCAGGGAGTGGTCCTCTTTCTCGCGGGAGAAGAGGTCGAAACCGACGGCGATGCCGAGCACCGCACCGAGGAGGGAGACCGTCTGCCCCATGTGCATGAAGACGTCCAGGACTGTCGGCTTCACCAGCCAGAAGGGAGAGACGCCAGTGGTGCCGAAGGTCAGCATCTTTGAGTAAGAGTCAAGGTCGGTATGGTAACTCTGAATGCCCTGCAGGGCGCCGATGAAGGCGATGATGAGGAACATGCCGAGGACGAGGAGGAAACGCCGCCCCCGCAGGGTGTCGGCAAACTCCTTCCTGGCAATGATGAGAATGCGTCCCGTCTCCATGATCTCCCCTCAGGTCGCATCCGGCCGGTAATAGCAGGAAAGCACGTCGCCGGTGTGGGCGTCGATATCTGCGTGGGTGTAATGCGGGCATGTGAGAGAACGGTAGTGGTCGTCGTCGAAAGAGATCTCCCAGACCAGGGGGACACCATTTGCATAGTCGGGGTATGCCCACGGGATGGCCCACCTGAGGGTGGTTTCATGGATGGTCAGGCCGGGAAGGTCGCCATAGGTTTCCCGAAGATATTTTTTCAGTACCTCTTCGGCCTGTGCGGACGATACCGACGGTTCCGTGGCGACGCGACAATCGGCCTCGTCCGTCTTTCTGTCAATGCTGAACTGGCGGATCTCCCCGGTGACCGCATCGACCTCGACGATAAGTCCGTCGGTAGCGGAGGGCACGCCGCGAATGAGACGGCCGTACCTGATGAAGTACGTCCCGGCAACTTTCCCGGCGAGCGGCGACTCCTCGTCGTTATACCTTTTCACCAGCAGTTCCAGAGGTTCCCCGGCGCTCCGGTTCCCGACATACCTCTCTGCAATCGCACATGCCTCCTCAATCGTGATGGCAGGGTCGGCCGGTCGCCCCTGTTTCCCGGCATGAATAGTAAATTGATAGATCTCGCCGGTGTCGGCGTCGACCCAGACCTGGGCGTTCCGTGCGCCCGGCATGCCGAGATCGGCGCTGAAGTCGTCGACCTGCCAGGAACGCCGGGACTGGGGCTGGTCGATGAACCTGACTTCAGCCGTGTCGGCCCCGATGATCGCGGGGAAGGCGGCGATGGCGATCGCCTTCGCATCCTCGCCGGTGATCCCGGTCGCGTTTGCGGGGGGTGTCGCTGGCACGTCGGTGGCGGGAGGGGTCGGAGGCGGCACGGGATTGCCAGACCCGGAAAGGCCGGACGCCCCGATAAGGGCAAGGCCTATAATTTTTTTGCTCATTTTTTCTCTCTCCGGAAACACTCATTAATTTGCCATACTTTTGAAAAATGGGTAAATTTGGATCTGGTTTTAGTAACCGAGTGCATTTTTGCACCGCTCAATAGATGAGGTCGCTGCTTCTGTACGTTGCAAAATGGTCTGGATACACAGTGGTCGCCTCGGCAAAGGCATAGTATGTGCCGCTTGGAGGGTAGGATGCGAGGTTTTCGTCTGGTTCGACGTATTTTGTGTCATAATCAGCATATGCGGTCTGCTGTACTTTTTGACCGGTTCTCTTGTCTATCAATTTGACCACGACATTCATCATATACGCATTTTCCGATGCTTTTGCCCATCCCCCATATCTGATCCCCTGCGGATCACGGGAGAGGTATGCGTAACAGTTGAGGAAGTCATCGCCACTTCTGTCGATCCCGACAGAGAGTACGGGATCTGAGGACAGGGCCTTATCATTCGCACTTGCGGGAACGAAAACAAGGCTTGCAAACAGCAGTGCCACCAGTGCAAAGCCTAGACCATGTTCTGTTTTCATGTTCAACACCTCTTTTTTCATCTCACGGAAGAGCGACGGACCGCAACGGCTATCCCTGATGACACCCAACAACCCGATCG
>NZ_CALFSA010000117.1 GCF_937919355.1 uncultured Methanofollis sp.
CAGTGGATCGTGATGATGGGCTTCATCATCGCCGTGGGTTTCTTCTTCCTCGCCCTGGTGGTCAACCAGGCGACTCTGGTCGGCCAGACGACGGCCGAGGGCGTGCTCGAGTTCCCGAAGAACGATATCAGGGACCTCAGGAGCGAGGTGATCGATATCGCCGGCGCCGGCGATCTTACCGAAGACCTCACAAAGGACATCGAAGCCCTCTCCCTTGCACGAAAAAACGCTGTCGTGGACATAACGAACACAAGTGTAAAGATCTCCGAAAAGACCTACGCGCAGGTCCAGATAAACTTCAACAACGGGGTGACGGCCTACAATGAGACCACATATGTGTGACGACGAGAGCGGCGTGACAAACCTGGTGGAGTATGTCACCATCACCGGCATCCTGATGGTCCTCCTGATCGTCACGATCTTCGCGACAAACGCCATCTTCATGCAGGGGCCCTCAGACAAACTCGCCTACCACTCCTTCGTCGATGTCGGGAACGGCATCTCGACGAGAATCGTGGACATCTACGTGATCGCCCCCGACACCGGCACGATCACCACCGACTTCGACATCCCCGACGACGTCGCCGGGCAGGACTACTTCGTGGAGATGAAGGAGGATCTCGGCGACCAGAAGGTCGTCGTCTCGCGGGACGGCATCACGAGCACCATCTCCATCGCCGGCATCGGGGCGACGATGGGCGTGACCGGGAGCACGACAGGCAGCGGGATAAACAGGCTCACCTATGACTCACGGGGGTTTGAATGATGAAAAGATTTGAGATCGAGAACAGCGAGGGGGTATCCGAGGCAATCGGATTCATCCTTATCTTCGGACTGGTGCTGACCGGCATCGCCCTGATCACCCTGTACGGCTACCCGATGCTCACGCAACAGCAGAGCAACGCAGACGTGCGGAACATGGAGCAGACGATGGTGGTGCTGCAGAACGACATCAAAGCCCTCTGTTTCAAGAGCGTCCCGTACAAGGAGACCGCCCTGCAGGTGAACGGCGGGTCGCTTGCGGTGGTGAACGCAACCAACACTGGAGAGCGATTCAAGATAGAGGCGATAAAAATTGATGGAAGTGCCAACGACACGGCGAACATAGCGATAGGAAAAGAAGGACTTACCCCCTTCTCCCCCGGCATGCTCGTCTACACCTCAGACGGCCAGGACGCCACCATCGCCCTCGAAAACGGTGCGGTGATCAGGGCGCAGGCAGGCGGGTCGGCGATGATCGCGGAACCGCGGTGGTACACCGACGACGCCAACGGAAAGAAGACACTGGTGATCAACCTTGTCGCCCTCAATACGACCACGCCCATGGCGAGGACAGGCATGGGGGACGTACGGCTGCAACTCGTGCCAACGGCCCCGCCGCACATAGAGTCCTTCGCATCAGGGGAGACGGTGAAGGTCACCTACATCACCCCGACAGATCAAACCCTGGACTTCTCGAAGGCCTGGGAGAACTACCTCACCGGCAGCCTCGGGATGAACGAGGTCAATGACAAAACCTATCAGATGACCGGCGTGAACCGCCTGATCATCAAAAAATACGAGATCCAGGTGCTCTCCATCTGAGGCACCAGAATAGTATCTTTTTTCAGAGATATCCGTGACCGCGGAGCCAGTCGACCTGTGGCCTGGTGTAGCGGTATATGATATCGCACTTGTCTTCCTGGAAGTCCCATGGGGTGACGATCAGGGTATCGCCCTCGCGGATCCAGACACGCTTCTTGATCTTGCCCTTGATCCGGCCGACACGGGTCGTGCCGTCAAAGCACCTGACCCGGATATGGTTTGCGCCGAGCATCAACTCCGCGCTTGCAAACATCTCCTTGTTCCTCTTGTTCGGGAGACGGACCCGTATGATCTCCCCATCAGGCCCACTATTATTATCTTTGAAATTTCTCAGGGAATCAACTCCATACTTTTCGTCTGTGTTCTGCAACCTTTTCTGCTGAGAGGATATAAGAGTATCTTTCAGGATATGCACACCAGTTTTCCCGCCCGGGAAGACGGAAAAACCGGCGATGTCATTATTCTTCACCCCCGTGACGGTGACGGTGGTGGATGTCGGGGACATGGGGGTGGTCGTGCCACATCTCGACGTGGGCGTGGGGATGGGAGTGGTATCCGTACCTGTCGAGAGGGGGCGTGCCCGGCGGGTGCTCGTGGTCGTGGTGGAGGTCGTCGTGCCTGTGGCGGTGCTCGTGCACCATCGCCTCGTGGTGGTGGAGGTGGGAGTGGCGCTCGGTGACGAGGAGGTACGCTCCCATCGCCATTACAGGCAGGGCAAGGTAGAATGCAACGTCAAAGGGTGCTTCAAAGAGGAAGAACGCTGCAGTAACACCGAAGAAGGGTGCGATCGCAAGGATCGATCCCGTCCGTGCCGTCCCCACGCTCCGCAGGGAGAGGAGGAAGAGGACGCTGACAAGACCGCCATAACTGAGAAAACCGACCAGCATCGCAAGGAGGCAGGTACCGGGTGCCGGCAGAGTTTCACCGAGGACGTGGGCGAGGGTCAGGGAGAGAAGACCTGCCCCGAGGCCCTTCACCGCCACGGTCGGGATGGGGTCCTTTGCCGATACATTCCTGCTGAAGTTGTTGTCCATCCCCCAGAAGGTGCAGGCAAGGAGGATACCGAAGGCCGCAAGAGAGAAACCCTCGACTCCGCCCGACTCCCAGGAGAGGATGATACAGGATGCGGTGATCAGTCCGAGCGCCCCCCAGGTCCGCTTTCCGACAGCTTCGCCGAAGACGATCGCCGCAATGACCGCTGTCGCCACCGCCTCGAAGTTGAGGAGGAGGGAGGCGGTCGCCGCCGGGGTCGACTGCAGGCTGAGCATCAGGGTGACCGGGGCGAGAAACCCGCCGCAGAGGACGATCCCGATAATCCAGGGGATATCGGCCAGCCTGAGCGCCGCCTCGGACCCGTTCCTGTCATGGCCGAGGACCCGGCAGGCGAGGAGATAGGCGGCGACACCGCTCCCGCTCCCGAGGTAAAAGAGCCCGGCAAGGGTGACGGGCCCGATGTCACCCAGGAGGACCTTCGCGACAGGGGCGCCGCAACCAAAGAGGAGGGCGGCAATAAGTGCATAGATGTAGGGCAGACGTGAGGGGGCGACCATAGGAATAGTATCTCATACATCGGCAGGGAGGGACATATAGATGGCGGGCGATACGGCCTCGATGTACCAAAAGAGGCAGGATATATGCCACAGAGAGACACCGGCATGCACAGAGCGCACCTGTACCGAAAGACCGGGATATTATTCTATAGGCGATGGGATAAACGGATGAAGATACGCGGAGGCACGGCACGTGAACAACATATATTGCGCATTCGTCCTCATCCTCTCGGCGGCATTGATCGCAGGGTGTACACAGTTTGCACCCTGTATCGGTGGTTCAGGGAATGTTGTCTCAGAGACGAGAACAGTCGAACCCTTCCATAGCGTGGACCTGGCCACCATCGGCACGGTCTACCTGACACAGGGTGCACCGGCCTCTATACAGATCGAGGCCGAGGACAATATCCTCCCCCTCATGCAGACAGAGGTCACCGACGGCGTCCTGACCATAGACAACGAACAATGCATCAGGAGCACGCAACCCGTCATCATCAGGGTCACGACTGACGAGGTCAGGGGGATATCGGTGAGCGGGTCGGGGTCTGTCATCAGCGAGAACGAGATCAGGTCTGAGAACCTGGAAACCGGGGTCAGCGGGTCAGGGTCCATTGACCTCCGGGTGAATACGACCGAGATCGCATCGACCATTTCCGGGTCGGGGAGCACTCTCCTCCGGGGAAAGGCAACAAACCACACAACAGTCGTCGACGGGTCCGGGAGGGTAGCGGCATTCGACCTTGAGACCAACCATTCAAAGGTTACGATAGAGGGGTCAGGGATTGCAGAGGTCTTTGCGACCGACGATCTGGACGCAGTCATCTCGGGCAGCGGAATGATACTCTACAAGGGCAACCCTGCACACCTGACGCAGGAGGTCACAGGGTCGGGGGGCGTGGTGCACGCTGGATAGGAATGGAGAGCAAGGATCAGGGCAGGCAGCACCATAAAAAGGCTAATATATTGTGAGTAACAATTCACCCCGTGCCAATTAAATAATCCAATCTTACTGTAAAAACGGGGTGAAGCAGATACGATGACCAGAAAAGAACCACATTGTCATTTTTCTTACTGGAGTGTGATACCGGCAACAGTTTCTGCCGAAGAATCTGACGCGAAAAAAACGTTGGTACGGAAATGGAACCACTCAATCCTTGCGGCAACGCACAGGTATCCGTTCCTGGCACCTTTCATGAAGAACATGCCCTATATATGCCATGGCGTCACGCTCACGCTGACAGGACCGCGAAAAGCGGGAGCAGTGTCCTACCAGGACGAGAACCTGGACCTCCAGCCCGGCGACTGGGTCGAGGTCAAGCCTTTCGAAGAGATATCAGTCACTCTTGACGAGAACGGGAGGCATAAAGGACTTTTTTTCATGCGCGGCATGGACAAGTTCTGCGGACAGAGGTTCAGGGTCTTCAAGCGAGTCGAGAAGATCATGCTGGAGACGACAGGGGAGATGAGGAAGATCATGACCCCGACTGTCTTCCTTGAAGGGGCACTCTGTGACGGCACGGCTTATGACGGGTGCGACCGTTCCTGTTTCTGTTACTGGAGGGAAGTCTGGTTGAGGAGAGTGCCGCCGCCCCCATAACACCTTTCGCTCTTCTCTGATCTACCACTCTCTCACCGGCAATGCCGCGGACGATTGATACAGTTTCCCCGACAGCAGGCACCTATTTTCTTCCGGGAAGTTGGCCGTAAAAAGGAAGCCTGCGAACTTCTCGCAGGGCTTGAAGAAAGAGGGAGAGAGGAGATGTCAAAGACAGGAGAGGCATTCTAAAGAGCGATTCAGGGAAAAAAACAGAAAGAAATGCACGGATAACAATTGGAACAGATATATATTACGAAGACCATCGCCGAGTATGAACGCTACGAACACCCCCACCCCCCGTATCGAAGACCTGATAGCCCGCAGTCAGATGGAAGAGGATTCATTTGCAGCGAAGATCTATGCGGTCGATCTCCCCCCGGAACTCACAGAGTTTGCCCGGAGATATGAGGAGATGGGAGGAGAAAGAGATGTCTTCCTCTGGAAATGGTGTTGGGACCTCCAGTATGCCAGGAAACCCGGATTCATGCTCTCGTCGGTACCTGAAAAATATCGCAGGAATGCAGCACTGGCAAAATCCCTTCTCGGCATGGCGGCGACCTTCATCGACGATGTTTCCGACACCCTGAAGGACAGACACCTGCTGGACGCCATCCTGACGATCCCTCTTGACGGAGAGGGGGCCATCCCCGATGATCTCAGCGAGAAGGGATACCTCCGCGCCGTGCTGGTCAGGGACACACTCAGCACCGCCCATGACGTCCTCGCCGCCGGACCGCGGTGGGATGAGTTCAGAACCGCCCTCTACTACGACCTCAAGCAGACCTGGAACTCATTTGCCTATGCTTATCTTGTCAACACGCACCCCGAACTCATGAACATCACGGAGAGCAGGATCTACACCTCGCATACGATGATGTTCTACATCTTTGCCGATATCGACGCGGTCTTCTCCCCATCCCTCGACATCGAAGAGGCCCCGAAACTGCGC
Source organism: uncultured Methanofollis sp. (assembly GCF_937919355.1). Taxonomy (GTDB): domain Archaea; phylum Halobacteriota; class Methanomicrobia; order Methanomicrobiales; family Methanofollaceae; genus Methanofollis. The sequence goes on from NZ_CALFSA010000117.1 coordinate 5,681, forward strand.
GAGGCGATCTGGCATGCCCAGCAGATGAGCAGGATCGGGAACTGCGTCAGCACCTGGAAAAGAGAAGTGAGGGACGAAGACGTGACCTCAGGTGTCGTCGGTTATGGAATGAGTACGGGTATTATCAGGCCGGCAGACCTGAAGGCGATCGGTCGGGAAGAGAAGAAGAGGGAGGTCATCGCCCGTCTCACGGAAAAACGCGTCGAAGAGAACCTCTTCCAGGACTGGGAACAGAACAGGGCGAGGGTCCTTGAGATCGGGAAATTGATCCACTCCGTAGATATCGGAGCATACCTCGAAGGGATCGAACTTGTGATGTTCTATTACCTCTCAAGCCGGGGGAAGGGATCGGCGATATAAAGATCGGAAGCGGGAAAAAGTATTTTTCCGGGACCAGGGACGGGACATTGACCGGAGAGAGATTCCACCCGTCGTCCAGAACTTCTGTCACTGCCTCCTTCGGGACGACGACCTCCCATACTCCTCCCTTCAGGGGGTCCAGAAAATCGTCCCGTCGCGTCACAGTCCCATTCTTCCGTCTCTGCGATACCGGTACAATCCGGCAAAGAGTATTTTTTTGTCCAGGAGAGTTCCTTTCAAGACGTGCGTATGGGGGGGATAGGGGCGTTGTACAGGTACGATGTATGCGAGACAGGAGTTCGTCACCTGTACAAAAAGCGGCTATTGATATCGGCGGGCACCGAACAGGAGGTCCACAGACTATGACAGACGGACTGGTGCAGGCAATACGGGAGAGGTGCAGGGCGATGGAGATCCCCCTCGTGGGCGTGGCAGATGTACGGAGATGGGAGGACCCACCCTTCCGGCCCTGGATGCCGGAGGCATTCTACCCGCAATCGATCTTTCCAGAGGCCAGGTCGGTGGTCGTGATCGGCCTGCCCGTCTCCCTGCCTGTCATCGAGACCGCCCCGTCGATCTGGTACAGGGAACTCTACCGGACAGTGAACACTCTCCTCGACCAGTACACCTACCGGATCGCCGCATATCTCGTCGAACGCGGGTATCCGTCCGTCTTCGTGCCGCGTGACGGCTACACGGGCATCGACGTCCTCCTCGAAAAGCCGGTCGCTTTCTTCTCCCACCGCCACGCCGCCTTCCTCGCCGGACTCGGGACTTTCGGGGTGAACAACATGCTCCTGACACCCGGATACGGCCCGCGGGTGCGCTTCGGGTCCGTGATCACCGCCGCCGAACTCCCGCCCGACCCTCTCATGGAGGGAGACCTCTGCACCCGCTGCATGGCCTGCGTGCGGATGTGTCCGGCCTCGGCCCTCGGCGAGGGCGGGTACCCCGCGGCCCTCACCGATAAAAAGGCTTGCGCCGAGAACAGCGCCCGGCTTGAGAAGCGCCACCTCGCCCCCTGCGGGATATGCGTCAAGGTCTGCCCGGTAGGGCGGGACCGTGACCTCTATGGCAGGAAGAACATCGGCATCTACAGCGACCCTTCACGGCGGCCCGACCTGGAGCGGGCATGGGAACATGTGCGGTCGTACGGGACGAAATAATAGATGCGAGAGGCCGGAATCGAACCGACGAACCCCTGCGGGAAGTGATCTTGAGTCACTCGCCGTTGGCCACTTGGCTACTCTCGCACGGTGCAGATGATTTTTCGCTCGGCCTCCTTGAATACCTATCGCCACTCCGGGCGGGGGACGAGACGCCCTGTCCTCGCCATGTAAGCCCTGTACTCCTCCCCGAAATGGTCGATCATCATCGCCTCCTCCCGCGGCATACGCCGGAGGATAAGGGGGACGACGGCGACGAGCATTGCCCACCCGGCGACGCCATTCCAGAGGAGGAAGGGGAGGGCGAGCGCCCAGAGGAGGTGCGCAAGGTACATCGGGTGGCGGATGCGGCTGTAGACACCGGTGGTGACAAGGTTCTGCCCGGCGGAGACAGTCGGGACCGGCGACCAGTTCTCCCCCAGGTCGGCGTGGGAGCGCCAGAAGATGAGGAGGGCGGTGGCAAAGATGAAGGCTCCTGCAACGCCGGCGGCGTCGGGGAGGCGGTAGTCGGCAAAGGAGAGGAGGGGGGTGAAGGCGTACACGAGAGGTAAGACGAGGATGCCAAGGCCGCCCAGGGCCATGAGGGCCGTGTCGAGGGGGTCTGACCAGAGGTCAGGGTCTCCCCTCTCCCGCAGGCCCCTGCCATATGCGGCCCTGATGAGAGAGCCTATGCCAAGGCCGCCGAGATAGCACGCCGTCCAGACCGACATCCCTGCCACCTGTACAACACCTCTGTCCGTCGCACCGCCATCATGCACACCCGGCATATACCATCTCCGCATCGGGTACAGCCGCCAGACGAACGCACAGTCCCGCATGCCGGGACCGGCAATCTCAGGAATCTTTCAGAATATCCTCAAGTATCTCAACCGCGTCCCGCACGTAGAGGGTGCAGCGCGTGGAAAAGACGCCGGCCTTTCTCGCAGCCTCAAGGCCGCGGGGATCGGAGAGGTCGTAGCCCACGAGAGCGGTGCAGTCCACCGACCCGTGGCGGTCGCCGAAACGGCGGAGGAACTCACGCACCAGTGCGTAGCACCGCTCCTTCCCCTCCCTGTCGCCGGGCACGGCGGTGCCGAGGGCGAGGCCGAGGACAAGGACAGCGCCGCTCACCGCCCCACAGGTCCTGCCGGTGTGGGAAAGACCACCGCCGAAACCACATGCAAATTTTCTGACCACGGCCTCGTCCATGCCATAGTCCCCGGCAAACGCAGTGGCGACGGCCTGCGCACAGTTCAGGCCGCCGGAGAAAGCCTGCACAGCCCGATCAGATCGGTCAGACATCCGCATCACTTCCGCCGGGCCGATACCCGCCGGTATTCGGCCATCAACGCATCGGCATAGGCGGCGGTCTTCTTCGTCGGGACATAGTTGAACGCCTTCACCCGTCTCAGGAGTTCTTCCCTGATCTCCTCCTCCTGGTTGAGGCCGAGGGCGGCCACATCGCCGAGGATGCGGTCGAGCTGGTCGATCCCTGTCGCCTTGCCATCGACCAGGATCGTCCTGATCCCCGGGCCCTCGGGCACGACGCCGCCGCAGATGGGGCAGTACTTCCCTTCGTCCGGCATTGCTCTCACTCCCTGATCATGGTCAGCATCATCTTGAACCGCGTCACCGCGGAGAGGGCGTGGGGGGCGTTCGCCGGGAAGATGATCGTCTCCCCCTCTTTCATCTGGTGCGTCTCCCCGGCAAGCCAGACCTCGCACTCGCCGTCGAGGATCGTCACCACGGCATCGTACGGCGCCGTGTGTTCGGAGAGGCCCTCGTCCTCGTCGAAGGAGAAGAGGGTGATGCTCCCTGCCGGCCTGTTGACGATCATCCGGCTTGCCACCGTCCCGTCCTGGTACTCGACGAGGTCCTTCAGTCGGAGGACCTTTCCTTTCAGTTCGGCACGTTTTTCTTCGCCCATGGTCATAGCAGGCACTTTCACGCCAGCAGATAAAATACTGCCGTCACCGGTCCTTGAAAGGGGTCCGTGATCCTCCGTCCGCCCCGCGCCCCGTGGGGACACGGCAGGAGAAGGCCGTCCCTCTTACCTGGCCGGCGGCCTCTGGCACTTCGACGGACAGGGGAAGATCGCCTTCCCCTCGGGGTCGACCTCATAGTCCCGGGGGTGTTCGATGAGGTCGAGGACGTTGATCTCCATCGCGATGAGGTCTTCGTAGGTGAATCCGACAATCTGAGAGAGGCCACCCCGTCGGTATTCGACAAGGACGCCGTTCATCATCTTATTTGCACCGGTGATCTCATCCATGGTCCTCCCCATGCGGCCGCTGCATATCAACCCTTCGGGAGGAAAAAAAGAGGGATTCAGTCTGCCCGCAGGATGGGGTACTGCACCTCTGTCCTGAGCTCTTCGGGCGGTACCTCCTGCGGGTTGTTGTAGTAGAGTTCCCTGTCGGGGCCCTGGAGGGCGAGGTCGTGCGCCCCGGCGTATTCCAGGATCCTGCCATAGGCGAGGTTGAGGTTGTAATACGGGCCGGTATGGAGGACGGAGACAACCTGCACCTGAGGGAGGGTCTTCACCTCCACCTCTTCGCCGACGCTGACCCGGCCTGCGACCGGGACCGCCACCTCGATGTCGGCGTCGGCCTCCCTGTACTCCTCGTCGTGACAGAGCATCATCACCGGGCCGGCGATCCGCACGCCGTTCCGCCGGTTTTCCGGACTGAACGCGGCGGCCATCAGTTCCCCGATGAGACGGTGACAGACGTCCTCATAAGTCCCCTTCTCTCTCCTGCTGATCACCCGCAGAGCGGGGATCTCCTTGATGGCTGGTTCAGACAGCGACATTGCAAACAACTCCTGGAGGGAGGGCCTGGCACGCAGCACCTCCTCGACCTTCTTGAGATGCGCCATCTCCTGCCGCACCGCGGCAAGGCGCCTCTCCACCATGTCCACGCCGTCGTCGCCATCGAGGGCCGCCTTCATCTCTTCGAGAGAGAAGCCAAGTCCGGCAAGGGTCCTGATCCGCACCGCCGCCTCGAGTTGCCCGATGGTGTAGTTGCGGTAGCCTGTGATCGGGTCCTTTGCCCCGGGCACCAGGAGGCCCTTCCTGTCGTAGAGGCGGAGGGCCTTCTGGGTGAGGTACACGGTCCGCGAGAATGTCCCGATGGGGATCTGGTCGATGGTCATGGTACTACCTGAGAGTGGGCGGCCGTCTGTCATCATATGCCGCAGTCTGCCCCGGGGGAAGGATCAGGGCGGCGCCGCTGCTCCCGCGGATCATCGGCACGAGGATATAAGAACAGATCTCTGCGGGCACGGCTACCGACAGATGATACCAGAGAAGAGAGGGCATCAATGAGAATGGATGGGATCGCTGAGATTTGAACTCAGGTCAGAGCGTCCCGAACGCCCTAGGATGGACCAGGCTACCCTACGATCCCATATCCTCCCCGCGGTGCAGGATACATCCGTACACCTCAAAGAGTGCATTATAGGTGTGTGCTCACAGTATTTGAGGGATTCTGTTCGTGAGCAGGGGGAGGGCCCGGTCTGGCCGGGATCAGGGGACATTCAGGGGGGGGAGAGAGACACCGCCGCCCGCCTGCCGGGTGTGCGCATGCGTGAGGGGAAAGGCAGGGCGAGAATTGAAAAACCTAACAGGGTTCGGAATTCGATGGCCGGAAGGAATCGCGCGGGACATATCACAATCTATCAATTTGTCACATACTGATAGATACAGATATCAGGGAAGGCCGTCGAGGATGTCCGCGCCTATATCAGGGAACAGCAGGAGGAGCATGCCGGGAACCTGAATCTCAGGCAGGTGGATATCCTGAAGATGATGATGAAGCATCCCGAAAGGCCGGTGACCGTCAGGGAGGGGAGGGAGACCGTCCGGGTCGCCTGTGGGACGGCGAGGAGCGACCTTTTGCACCTGGCCGAACAGGGATATGTGGAGAAGAGGGCGACGGGAAAGGAGTTTGTATTTCTGTACAGGAGGACGCCATGAATAAGAGTCGCAGGTGATGGGGACGCAATCTTCAGGAGAATGTTTCCGTTCGATGAGAGAGACGTCGTGACGTAACCAGAGACGGCTCACGGACAACCTTTATATGTGATTAATGGAGAGGAAGTACTGTTATACACGCTATCGTCCAGGATCAGGACGATAGTTTCTTCTTTTTCTGAGTTCTTTCACTCAACATGCCAGAGAGAGTGGCTGTTTTCATCGATAACGGATATCTATCCAAAGTTGTCCCGAAAGGAACGAGGATAGACTTTTTAAAATATTCAACTGATGTCTGCAGGGGCAGAGAGCGTCTGCGGACATATTTCTATGACTGCATGCCGTACCAGAGCGACCCGCCACAGTACGATGAAAAAGTGAAGTACGCACAGTATTGCAAATTCAGAGACATAATTGAAAGTTTACCGCGTTTCCAGATGAGGCTCGGCAAACTCAAAAAAAACAGCGACGGGACGTTCGAGCAGAAAAGAGTCGACATCCTGCTTGCGGTCGAACTTGTGAGGCTCAGCTGGTCACACCAGATCGGATACGCCGTGGTCGTGACAGGAGACAGCGATTTCGTTCCAGCAATCGAGGCGGCAAAAGAAGCAGGCGTTATCACCACATTGTACTACTCAAAAGGGACGGTACATAACGAACTGCTTTCAGCCGTCGACGAACGGTATGAGATGGATCAAGCGTTCTTTGAAAAGGTGAGAAGAGAGAACAACCACTTCACATAAAATCAGCAAGACCCAGCTGTTTTTCCTTCTCTTCCCCGAAGGTCGAGAGGATCGCCTTGTCCAGCACCTCGACGCGCTGCTTCGTGTACTCGGATATGGCGTACTTCTCGCACATCTTCTTCGACATATCCAGGTACTTCTTCACCGAGGCCTCGTGGACGGTCGGGTTCACCTTGCCGCCGCACTTCGTGCACTTGCCGGCGAGGGGCATGCGGCGGTACTTCTGGCCGCACTTCGTGCACCGCACCGTCTGGGAGGCGAAGGCCCTGAGGTTGCCCATCAGGTCGCGGATGAAGTGGGTGTTCAGGACGCGCTCGGCCACGTCGTCGACGTCCACCGCCCTGATCTTGTCGCCGAGTTCGAGTTCGGCCTCCATCTTCTCAAGCATGGTGCCGAGGACGGTGTAGGTCGACTCCAGAGGTCCGGCGGAGATGTCCGAGGTGTCGTGGGTGAAGCGGAAGCCCTCATACTGGGAGGGTTTGCCCAGGCGGAGGTCCACGTGGTCGATCACCTTCTCAAGTTCTTTCGGCGGGGCAAAACGCTGCGCCGCCTCGTAGAGTTCGAGGGGGTAGTGGTCGACGACGTCGACGTTGTGGCTCTCCTTGTCCACCTCCTTCGGGTCGAGGCGGGAGGTGAGGACGAGGGGGGCGTCCATCGATCCGCCGCGGGTCTCGGGGAGGAAGGAGCGGGAGAAGTTGATGAGACCGTCGAGGAGGAGCATCACGCAGTCCTCGTCACCGTCGCACTGGCCGCAGAAGATCCCGTTTGCGGCGAGGGTGTGGTCCTCGGCGACGGTGAGGCAGTAGACCGCCTCGTCCAGGCACATGATGTGGGTCACCGCGGAGACTGTGTCCGCGATCACCCGCCCGCCCTCCGCCACAGGCACGCGGTCGCCGGCACGCACCTCCATTGCCATGATCTTCCGGAGGTAGTCAGTCTCCCAGACAAGCATCGTGTGGTCGGGCGTCACCTCGAGGACCCGGCCGCGGGCGGTCTCGACCCTGATCAGGTGGTCGGGCGCACGGTGGACGGAGACCGCGGTCACCCGGCGGAGGCGGACCTCGCCCTGCGTGTCCACGGCCTGCACGGCGCAGTGCCGCTTCGGCTCAGACCAGTGTGTGCCGGCATGGTCGAGGCCGGGGCGGGAGACGTCGAAGTTCTCAAGGACGAACTTCCCGACAGGCACCTCACGCCACCGCCCGTCTTCAAGCACCCGGATCAGGGTGTCGCCGGCAAAGCAGTTCCTCCTCTTTGCGGCGTGGAAGAAGGGATGGCCGTAGCCGACGCTCGCCCTCGTGAACCCGATCAGGCGGCAGAGCACCCCCGCAGAGGTGTGGGGGGCAAGCCCGATGAGCATCTGGCCGATGAGGTCGGAAGGCTTCTCGGCGTTGTAGAAGCGGGGCAGGCCGTAGAATTTCTCCAGCAGGTCGTCCATGTAATGGGAGACCTTCAGGAGCCAGTCGCCGCAGAGGGCCGAGACCATGATGTCCTGGCAGCGCAGTTCCAGGATCTGGTCGGGGGAGACGAGGTCCTGGCCATTGTAGTCAAGGGTGTAGCCGATCTCCCTGAGTTTCTCGACCGGGGCGCCGACCTCCCGCGGGCGGAAATGGGTGACGGGGAGGTCGATCATGTCGTAGCGGACCGTCCCGTCTTTGAAGACGTACAGGTCGTGGGAAGCCCGGATCAGCCCCTTCTCCATGGGCTCGATCGTCCGGTCGCGGGAGATCATGCCCTTGACCCCCTTCACAAGTTTGAGGCTGTCCTCCCGCATCAGGAGGCGGGAACATGCGGCGGCGTACTCCTCCTTGATGTTCAGGTCCAGTTCCTGGAGGCAGACAGTCTGCCCGCCGCACTGGGGGCAGACGGCGGCGGCGACCTCCCTGTTGCAGTGGGGACAGCGGTAGACAGGACTCGTGTGGGCGCCGCACGCCTCGCATTTGTTCTTGAAAGTCACCGCGCCGCACTCTGGACAGCGCCTCTCCCCGACCTCCACCCGGATCGTGCCGCCGTCGGTGTTGCTCCGCGCCTTGTAGGCCCCGGCCTCCTGGATCGACCGCCGTGACCCGCCGTTCTCGCCGACAGGGAAGAGGACATGGGGTGCCGGTTTCATCTCCCGCGGCTTCGACTTGCCGGGCCTTCCCATCCGCCCGCCTATCCGCGTCCCGGCCTTCGAGCGGATCGTGAAGCCGGAGAGGTGGGAGACGAGGGCGAGGGACGGGCCGCCGACCGGGGCGTCGTCCCATGCCGGGCGCATCTTCAGGTCGAGGCCGAGGCCAAGACAGGCCAGGAGGACGAGGTAGGTCGGCAGGACGATCTCGTCGCCCTCCACGGTCTGGGGGATGAGGAGGATCTCAAGGGAGTGCTTGATCCCGGGGTCATTCTTCACCCTGAGGGCACCGTCCGCGATCCGGCCGTGGGCAGAGACGTACTCTGCGAGGGCCCTGACCTCCTCGGGCGTGAGGTCGTCCCAGATCCAGGTGTACGCCGGGTGGAGGGGGATGCCGGAGAGGGCCATCTCGACCGCCTCCACCTCGCTCTCCGGCGTCTTCGTACCGCCCTCCAGCCGCCACCACTCCTCGCAGTAGGCGGAGGGGACGAGGGGGTGGTTGTTCTCCAGGAACTCGCCATAACTGATCAGGATCTCGCCGATGTCCAGGATCTTGACGATCTGCGGGATGACCTGCTTCGCCTCCACTGCGTCGTCGACGCGCCTCACCTCTCCCGAAGCGAGGAGGACGGTCGGGCCCTCGATCGTGTCCACGGGCACGACGCCCGCCGCCTTCCCCGGCCTCTCGGTCTTCATCTGGGTGCCGACAGCAAGATAATCGCCGAGGATGTGGAGGGTCGCCGGGTTGAAGCCTGCGGCCGCAAAGCCGGTGTTCCGCGACCGGCCGTACCTGAGGCGGAACCCCCCCGGACGCATGGGGTACGAGAAGACAGGGCGGCCGCCGATGAGGTCGCGGATGTACTTGTCCTTCGGGTGGACGCCGGGTTCTTCCTCCTCGTCGGACGACTTCGAGGCGGCGCCGTCGATGACCTGCTGGAGCCAGTCCCACCCCTCCATCTTCATCTTCCTGACGTTCTTCATCACCTTCGGGGCCTTCAGGGCCAGCCCCTCGGCAACGACCAGGCACATGCCGCCCCGCACCGTGTTCGTCTCCACGCGCTCCAGGTTCCGGTGCCCGGAGACCTCCTCCCTCTCCGTCGGTTCGCCGTCGATGCAGACCGGGCAGTTCTCGATGATCAGCCTGATCTCGGCCTCGCTCGGCATGTACTGCATTGACTGGATGTTGTTGTACTGCTGGAGTTCCTCGACGTACCTGTCCACCTCCTCGGGCCTGGGCTTGTACCGGTCGATCCCGATCCCCCGGCGGACATAGTCGCCGACGAGCACGGAGAGGGCCTGCGCCGTGCCGCCTGCAGAGCGGATCGGCCCGGCATAATAGATCTTCAGGTACTCGGTGCCGTCGTCGTTCTTGCCGATAGAGACCTTTGCTATCCCTTCAGTCGGCGCCGCCACCACGCCTTCTGTCAGGAGGCCCATCGAGGTCCTGATGGCGTGGTCGGCGATCTCTTCGCGTGTTGTCTCCCCGAATGTCTTGGCCACGAAATCGTCGCCTATCTTGAGGGCGACCTCTTCCCGCGACATCCCGGCCTCAAGGTCCCGGATCCTCTGGGCGACGCCCTTGATCCCGATCAGGGCCTCGACACGGTCGCCGATATCGTTCGCCCGCGGGATCTCGACCTCGGTCGTGGGGTCGTACCCCTCCGCACGCGCCGCCTCCGCGACCTTCAGGGCGACGTTGAGGTTTGCCTCAAGCCTTTTGAAGTACTCGGCCATCGCCGGGGAGACCGCAACCATGAGGATACAATGGGAGGGATGAGACAAAGATGTTTTTGCCCGACCTTTTATACAGGGGAATTCTGGTTTTTCCCGCCTTCAGAACCTTTTTTCAGCCCCACCTCCAGGATCTCGCGAGCCGCGTCCCGCACGTCGGGGTCGGCGTCGGAGAGGGCCGCAATGAGGGCGTCAGTCCCCTGCCTGTCACCCTCCTCCGCCAGGATCATCGCCGCCCCGATCCGCACCCACCTGTTCTTCCGGGAAAGGGCGGACCGCAGCGCCGGGGCCGCCACGTCCCCTATCTCCCCGAGCGCCGCCACAGCACAGAACCAGCGCTCCTTCATCCGCAGAGCGTCGATGAGGGGCTCGACTGCAGGTCCGCCTATCGCGACAAGGGAGGATGTCGCCACGTCGCAGACGTCTTCGTCACCATCACCGAGGGCCCCGACAAGGGGTGCGACCGCGGCGTCTCCGCCGACGGCGCCGAGGGCTTCGGCCGCCTTCCACCGGACTGTCTGGTCGGGATCGACGACAAGGGTGGAGAGGGCCGGGATACCGTCGGGCGATCCG
>NZ_CALFSA010000118.1 GCF_937919355.1 uncultured Methanofollis sp.
CGAGCGTCAGCGAGTTCAAGAAAATCTTTGATTTTCGGCGTAGTCCCCCGGCCAGACCGTGAGGAAGGCAGTGGATCTGTGTTTCTCCTCATAGGATCAGGGCCACATCGGCCAGACAGCCCCCCGAACGAGACACTCCAGAATAGGATTTCTACAGAGCCGGAAATCTCTTCATATCCTTGTTTTCCATCATTCCAGGTCATTCATGATCAGGGCATCTGTTCCTTCGGTTGCGTCTCCAGTACATATCCCGATGAAGCAGCAGATCCGGATCTCTCATCAGGGCATGGAGGCCGGCAGGGCATATATCCGGGGCATGTCGGCATGTTTCATGTGCAAAAATTAAGTTAATCATTATCCGTTGCGTTATTGTGGAGATAGTTGATATCAGCAAGTAAAACACAATCTCAGATCGTGTGGGATATGATTAAATATTGTAAATTCATATGTGGGGCCCTGTAGGAGGATGGAAGTATGCAACAGGAAAGCGTTCAGATCCAGAAGAACATCGTCGAGACCGCGATCGCATCAGGAGAGTTCAACACCCTTGTCGCGGCGGTGAAGGCAGCAGGCCTTGTCGAAGCGCTGAGCAGTCCAGGGCCATTCACGGTCTTTGCCCCGAACGACGCCGCGTTCTCCAAGGTGCCGAAGGCGACCATTGACAGCATCATGAAGGACAAGGCAAAACTCGCCGACATCCTGAAGTATCACGTGATCTCGGGGAAGTACATGTCCTCCGACGTCGCCAAGACAAGTTCTCTCAAGACATTGCAGGGCTCTGACCTCTCCGTCGACACGAGCAAGGGCGTGAAGATCAACGACGCCAACGTGATCAAGGCTGACATCGTCTGCTCGAACGGCATCTGCCATGTCATCGACTCGGTGCTGGTACCAAAGTAACCACCTTTTTTTTGTCCGCCCGGTTTTTTGACAGGTTGCTATCTGGGCGGTGAGCACAGTTGCCTGGTCACGATCTCGGTCGATCGTAGATCCCACGGCGATCAACACACAAATCGTTTATAGATCGCCTCCAATAGTCGTGCATGGTATAACGGGAACATGGCACCGTCGGTACCGGGAAAAATATGGGATTCTATGATATGCCGAAAAGTTCACAGGAAAAACCGGGTAAGCTGAAAGAAAACGGAATCGGCACTCATCGTCGACACTGGAGTGCTGTCGCCTCCCGGGAGAGCGCCATCAGGGTATGCGTCCGGGAGGCGTTTGAACGTGCCCACGCCAGGACGAAGGTCGAGAGGGACGGCAGCGCCGTCACCGTCTCCTGGGCAGGAGGAGACGTTCTGAAGACGTGCTCGGTCAGCACCGGCCGGGAAATCCTGACTGCTTTCCCCTTCATCGCCGGGGGCATCGTCCACGACGTCGTGGTCGAGGCGGTGGACGAGTGGCCGGACACGGTCCAGGGGCAGGTCCGTGGGTCTATCTGCGGTATGCGGTTTGCATTCTTCGACACCTATTATCCGGTGAACCGGGAGAGGTATCGCACCGGCAGGCAGTACCGCTTCTTCCTTTCGGCCCTTGCGTTTCGATTGAAAAAAACGGATGACGAACGGTCTTCGCATCATGAAATAGAATACTCCCCGCTGGAGGGCGGAGAGATCGACGAATTTGTCTTCAGGACAGTGGTCAGGGACGTCAGGGAGTGCCTCTCAGGATATGGAAAGGCGTACCTCGTCACCGCCCCTCTCTTCAGGGCGACTGATGGTATCAGAGAAATCAATATCCAGATCTGCGCCACCGAAAGCGTGACTGGTGGTTATGTCCCGGCAGTCGGCGACAGGATCTCCGGTGCCCTGTGGTTGCAGGGCTTCATGCTCCCCAGAGGCGGGGGGTGAGGTCTTGCCCCATTCTACCCCTGCGTGATCGTCGAGATATATGCGATCCCCACATGGGCCCTGAGGATCTTCGTCCCGTCGAGGAGGTGACGCATGTCCACGAACTCCCCCTCTGCAAGACAGCGGTCGATGCCCTTCTCAAGAGGGGTCCGGAGGTCCCAGGGCACCTTCCTGAAGACGACGCCATGGTTGTGGAGGATGAGGCCGCCGTCGCCCTCACCGCGAGGGTGGGCGGAGAGAGAGGCGAGGGCCCCCGCATCGTAGGAGGAGAGGTCGACAGAAGGGTCCAGGCCGATGCCGAAGGCGACGACACTGTCACCCCCGTATTTTGGTTCTCCCGGGGTCTCGATCCACTCGCTGACGTTTTCGGGATCGACGATCGATCCCCCCTGTGCCGGGGCATTCGCGGTGACCGGCGCCTTCCTGATCCCTGACCCCTGGAACCCGCCTGTCACGCCCCAGAGGGCGACGGCGACGACGCCCGCCCTCACCTTCCGGTCCCGTGCATGGGAGAAGACGGCCCTGTACAGGGCATCGAGAGTGATCCCCTCCTCTGCCTCAACGGTGGCGAATTCATTGAACAGACCATCGAGGGCGACACTGAAAGCGGTGTAGGCCCTCACCTCTCCCCCGGCCCGTGCAGGCACGAAAAAGTCCGGCGTGGCGTGGCCGTCCGAGGGGATCCAGGTCATCGAACCATGGATGGTGACCATCTCCCCGAGGTATGGCATTGCGTCGGCAAGACTGCTCCCGAGAGCGCCAACGCCGAGGGAGTAGGAGATATCGGAGAACTTCTCGGCATTGACGTCCTCCTCCCTGACGCGGGCATGGAGGAGGTCATCGAGACTGCCCTTCACCCTGAGGGAGACTGATGCCCGCGACCCTGGCTCGAACCTGAACTTCGCCCCCTCATACTCGACAGGTGGGGCCGCAAGGTCGGCGATGAGGGAGAGAGAGTCCTCGCGGCGGAGGGACGCCGTCAGGGCCTCGGCACGTGAGGGGTAGATACTGAAGACGCGGTCAAAACCTGCCATGGCAAGGACCTGCAGGGGGTACTCGCCCACATTGCAGATCGCAAGGACCCCACCCCGTCCCTTCAGTTCCTTCTGCAGGCCGAGAAAGACCCTGATACCGGCGCTGCTCAGGTAGGTCAGGCCGGCGAAGTCGATGACGGCCGAGCGGTCGTCGTCCCTGAGGGCTGCGGCGATCCCTCCCTTCACCTCTTCGGACGCATAGCCGTCGAGTCTTCCCTCCACCGCAATGGTGAGGATACCATCGCATCTCTCTGCATTCATCTCCATGACTCCCGTCTCCTTACCTCTCAAAATGTTTCACCAGACGAAGAACATTCTCCCTGTCCCTGCGTTCGTACAGGACGGCGTCTGTCATCCTCCGCATCAGGTAGATGCCAAGGCCCCCGATTGGGCGCTTGTCGGCCCCGCTCTCAAGGTCGGGCGTGGAGGCCGCCGTCGGGTCGAAGGCCGGGGCTGCGTCCCTGATCTCGACGACCGCACCCTCGTCTATCCGTTCGCAGGAGAGGACGATCTCCCCGCCGACACCCTCGTAGCCGTGGAGGATGATGTTTGTCAGCGCCTCGTCGACGGCGAGTTCGACTTCCTGGACGGCCTTCGCCGGCGCGCCCAGGCGCCTGAGGGCGGCGGCGACGCGGTCGAGGGCGCCGGGGAGGGAGGCGAGATCGGCGGATATGGTCCACTTCTCCACTGTCACACCCCTTTCAGCACCATCAGGGTGATGTCGTCGAACTGCGGTTCTTCACCGGCGAACTCGTGGACTGCGTCCCTGACGCCGCGGATGATCTCGCTGGCGGGCCTCTCCCTCAGGCCAAGGACCGTCTCCTTCAGCCGCGTCTCGCCGAACTCCTCGGTCGCGGCGTTGATCGCCTCTGTCACACCGTCGGTGTACAGGACGAGCATGTCGCCGGGACCGATCACGACCGTCTCCTCCCCATACTCCATATCTTCGATGGCGCCGAGAGCGATGCCTGTCGGCAGAAGCCTGACGAACTCATCCGAACCCGCCCTGAGGAGGAGGGGAGGGTTGTGACCGGCATTTGCATAGGTGAGTGCGTGCTTCTCCTCGTCGAGGACACCGTAGAAGAGGGTGACGAACATCCCGGAGTCTGACTGGGAGAGGATCATCGCGTTCGCGTCCGCGAGGGTGCGCGAGACGCGGGGGTGCCACCCGGCCATCGCCCTGATGATCGTCCTTGAGAGTGCCATGTACAGCGCCGCGGGGACGCTCTTCCCCGAGACATCCGCGATCACAATACCAGTCTTCCCGTCCTGCAGGCGGATGGCGTCGTAGAAGTCACCGCCCACCTCACGCGCCGGGCAACTCACGGCCGCAAGGTCGAATCCCTTCAGCAGCGGGATGGCCTTCGGGAGGAAAGTGTGCTGGATATCGGCGGCGATCTGCATCTCGGCCTTCTTCCTTTCGAGTTCGCCGCGGTAGGCATCCCTCTCCGCCTTTGTCCGCCTCTCCTCGACGAGGTTCGAGACCAGGAGGGCAAAGATGAACATACCTATGGCGTTCGCCAGGATCATCGGGATGCCCACCTGCCTCACCACCTCCCATGCAGTGGCAAAGGGGTTGCAGAGGAGGAGGACAAGGCCCATGTGGAAGACTTCCATCCCGACGGCAAAGACTACGGCGGTCCTGACCGGGACAGGTCCGTTGCGGTGGACCCACCAGATGGCGCCGCCGAAGAGACCGGCGAGGACGGTGGCGATCGAACAGGGGAGGGCGGTGAAACCCCCCATCTGCAGCCTGAAGAGACCGCCGATGATCCCGGCACCGATGCCGACCACAGGACCGCAGAAGATGCCCGCTACCATCGGCCCCAGGTCGCGGACATTGATGGGGGAACCGAGGACCGAGACACCACTGAGGGTGCCGTATACCGAGAGCGCACCGAAGAAGAGGATGAGGAGGAAGGTGCTCCGGGAGGAGAGACGCCGCTCCAAAGCCTCGGTGAAGGGTTCACACCGGGTTATGAAGTATGCTGCGACGACGATAACGCAGATCATCTGGAAGAGGACGATAAAGTCCCCCACCCCTGGCAGCATCAGGCACGTCCCTGCCGGTTCAGGGCGTCCTCCACGCTCTCATATGCAGGGAATATCCGCAAAAATCCAGATATCTCAAAAATTTCTCGGACGAACGGCGTGGGCCCTGCTATCGAGAGGTGTCCGTCCGTTTTCTTCACCTGTTTATAGGTTGCCAGGAGCACCCTGAGACCTGAACTGCTGATGTATTCGAGACTGCTCATATCGACGACGATGCTCTTCTCCCCCTGCCCGACAAGGCCGGAGAGAGCCGATTCCAGGCCGCAGCAGGAGGAGGCGTCAATCCTTCCCTTCACCGAAACGACCGCGCACCCCGATGCCATACGAATATCAATATCCGGGAGATTTTCCATTACTATTGGCGTATTTCACGATACCATAAGTAGATTGTTTTTTGTGTACTTCTCCCGGGTGGAGAGATGTACGAAAAAAGATGGCATCTATCCATCATTTTCAAAAATCGCAACGACCTCAGCACGCGGGAGGTCTCTGCCCCGTACTCTCAGTGACCAGGTGCAGGTCTCCAGCGTGTGGGGGTGCAGCGCCGAAAAGAGCGTGCGGACTTCGGACTCGGAAAAATAGTGCGTGAGGATCCCCTCGCCGCGAAGGAAAGTGCCGACCTCCACCTCTGTCCCCTTCCCGTAGCGCATGTCGCGGTCTGAGAAGTCGCGGAAGTAGAGTCTCCCCTCCTCTTTCAACACCCGCACGATCTCGCCAGCGATGGCATTCCGCCCTGTCGCCTTCAGGTGCCCGGCAACGTGGAAGGCGCAGACGGCGTCGAAACTCCCGTCCCTGAAGGGGAGGGAGCGGGCGTCGGCGACAAGAAGGGGCGCTCCTTCCCCTGACGCCCGCTGGCAGAGGCAGATGGCCGCGGGGGAGATGTCGAGGCCGACGACAGAGACGCCTCTCTCTGAGAGGGGAATATATGTCTTCCCGTTGCCGCACCCGAGTTCGAGGACGCGGGAACCGGGGGGGATGGCGGGGAGGTCGCAGGATGCGCCCCCCCAGAGGCGTCCCCTCTGGAGGTAGTCCCTTTCCCACCCGCCGGGGTCACGGTATGGTGTGTTCATGCCGCAGCTTTCTGCAGGGAGAGGAGTGTGATTGAGAACCTGAGGTCCTTGCCGGCAAGGGGATGGTTTGCGTCCATCGTAACAGTGGTCTTGTTCATTGCGGTCACGGTAAAAATAACCGGGTTGCCATTATTTACCTGCATAAACCTCTGGCCCACCGCAGTGTCATTCGGGAGGAGTGAGCGGGTCGCATAGGAGACCAACGCCGGGTTGTACTCGCCGTACGCTTCTTCCATGGGTATGGTCACATTCACCGACTCGTTTACGGCAAGTCCGGTGACGGCCTTATCGAATCCGGGGATCATCCTGCCCTTCCCGAGAGTGAAGGTGAGCGGTTCACGGCCGACCGAGGATTCATAGACAGTCCCGTTCAGGAAGGAAACCGTATATTCGACAGATACGTTGTCGCCCGGAGCGGCCCTCGGCTTTTCGGCCATATCCGTGCACCCTGCGGCGAGCATGAGGGCCGCAAGGAGAAGGCAGACTACCGGAATGATCATCTTCGATCTCATCCCCCTCCTGTTTGTGCTGAGGGATTATGAGACCATCCCCGGTCCCGGGAAAAATTATAAAAAAAGGGATCTGATTACCAGGACTTCCTTTCGGCAGGTCTCAGTTCGACAGGGCACCCGCGGATGGTCTTCCCCTTCATCCCCTCGATGACGGTGGCGGCGGCGTCCTGCGGCACCTCGACAAATGAGTATGTGCCGTAGATGCTGATCGCACCGATCGAGCGGCCCGGTATGCCTGTCTCCCCGGCGAGCGCCCCGACGATGTCTTTCGGCCTGATCTCCTGGTCCCTCCCCACGTTCAGGTAGAGGCGGACCATGCCGGGTTCTGCGCCGGTGTCCGCCGGGGTGAGTTCGGGGATCTTCTCTGGTTCTGCGCCGGTATCGAGTCTCATCTTCAGGAGTGCGGCGGCGATGTCCAGGGAGGTATAGTCGTCGACCATGATCCTCTCGACCATCTCAACATACTTCTCCATCTCGCCGTTGTCGACGGTCTGCTTGATCTTCTCGACGATGTTTTTCATCCGCGTCTCCTCAACGTCACTCTCTGTCGGGAGGGGAATGCGGGCGATCCTGATCTTGGCATATTTCTGGATCGTCCGGAGTTTGTAGATCTCCCTCGGGCCGACGAAGGTGATGGCCCGTCCGGTCCGCCCGGCCCGCGCGGTCCTGCCAATGCGGTGCACGTAGTATTCCACGTCCTGCGGGACGTCGAAGTTGATGACCATGTCGACGTCCTCGACATCTATCCCCCGTGCGGCGACGTCGGTGGCGATGAGCACGTCGATGGTGCCGCTCCTGAACTTTGCCATCACCCGGTCGCGCTGGATCTGTTTCATGTCACCGTGGAGACCTTCGGCGAAGTAACCTCTCGCCCTGAGTTGGTTGTTCACTTCATCGACGCCCTTTTTCGTGTTGCAGAAGACAAGGGTGAGTTCGGGGTCGTAGATGTCAAGGAGACGACAGAGGATCTCAACTTTTTCCCGGCTGCGCACCTCGAGGTACAACTGCTCGATCTGGGGAACGGTCAGTTCACGATGGGGGACACGGACGAACTGGGGGTTCTTCTGGAAACGCTTCGAGATCTCCAGGATCGGTTTTGGGAGGGTGGCAGAGAAGAGGATGGTCTGGCGGGTCTCCGGAGTCTCGCCAAGGATTTTCTCGATGTCGTCACGGAAGCCCATGTCAAGCATCTGGTCGGCCTCGTCAAGGATGACCATCTTCACGCCGCTGAGATTGAGAGTGCCGCGGTCGAGGTGGTCGAGGACACGCCCCGGCGTGCCGACGACGATCTGGACACCGGCCTTCAGTGCACGGAACTGTCTCTCTATAGGCTGACCTCCATAGACCGGTATCACGGTGATGTTCCTCTGATATTTTACGAGGCGCGAAAATTCTTCGGCTGTCTGGATGGCAAGTTCGCGTGTCGGCGAGAGGACGATGACCTGGGTGTCCCTGTTTTCAGGGTCGATCCCCTCGATAGCCGGGATGCCGAATGCTGCTGTCTTCCCCGTGCCGGTCTGGGCCTGGCCGGTCACGTCCTTCCCGGCCATGATCTGGGGAATGGCAAGGACCTGAATTGGTGTGGGCTCTTCAAAGCCCATATCTTCTATTGCCCTGAGAATATTCGAGGATAGATTAAATGTCGAGAAACTGATGGTATCTTCCATTCTAATATCATGGGTGTTCGCCCCTCTTTATATATTGTATTGTGGAGGGGAAAAACAGGCAATAGCCGGACGGTGCTGGTCGGAGTTTGCAGCACGTAGAAATGGTTTGAATTCAAAATATGGCCTCCGGTTAGTTTATTCGTGGAAATCCGGGAAACCCGCACCGAAGACCGGTGGCGCAGGGTACATGCCAATTATCCCGTGTTCCCGAGGTCCCGGCGTATTTTTTCGATGTCCTCAGGTGTAGCATCCATCTCCATAACCGCAGTGCCGAAACAGGGTTTCGTGAAGGGAAAGAGGATCTTCCGTTTTTTTCCCTTCACCCCGACGACCATGGGGGGTTTGCCGAGGAGGATGACGTCCCTGATGGCATAGTCGAGCGGCATCTCGTAGGTCTCCTTTGCGTGCCGCCTGATGTACTCGTTCGCCTCGTCCATGGAGATATCTTTGATGAGGATCTGTGCAGGGAGGCGGTTGACGCAGTGTGGTTTGCCCAGGTCTGCCATTGTAGCGTCACTCCATATGACGTTATATACTGGACTTCCCCTCATTTAAGGATCTCCTGCAGGGAGGACGAGAGATACATCAATGCACAATGATAGAGATGGTGCCCCGTGAAAATTAGAGTGACCGCCTTACCGGAGGACAGGGCTGCAAAAATTTATTTCCATGAAAAGGATTAAGAAAATGGGTTCTTTAAGCCCCAGGCGGACTCATATACCTATGGTAAAAATCCCTCCAGAAGGTATATAATCTCCACCTCCCTATTTACACGCATGGAACCGGCTACCAACCGAAAGAGGGCTTTTCACCAGCCCGATGAAAAGTATGTAGAGTACGCAGAGAACACCCTTTCCCACGCCCTGGAGGAGGAGCGGATCACCCCCGACGACGCCGCCCTTATCCGGGAGTTCACCGGCGAGATCGTGGCAACCTCGCATATCTCCGCCGGCCGGAAGTATAAGATCACCTACACCCTTGTGGGGTGGCGGCGGTTCATTGGCCCCTTCCGGGAGAACGGGATCACCGACCTCTTCACAGGTGTGGAGAAGGTGCAGGCCGCCCGCAATGAGGACGGCGAGCCTGAGTTCAAGAAAAACACCCTCGCCGATTATATCCGATTCATAAAGCGCTTTTACCTGTGGATGATCGAGAACGGGTACTCCACGGTCCCCGAAAAGAAGGTGCGGAAGATCAAGGGCATGTCCTATGACACCGCCACCAAGAGCGCCGAAATGCTTCTTGGACCTGAGGAGGTGCGGAAGATGATCGAGGCGTGCACCTCCTCCCGTGACCGTGCCCTCGTTGCCATGCTCTATGAAGGTGCTTTCAGGGCCGGGGAACTGGGAAACCTCCTGTGGGGACAGGTGAAGTTCACCGACTGGAACGTGGTCATCAACACCGACTTCAAGACGGGGAAGGGCCGGTACATCCCCCTCGTGATGGCCCGGCAGTACCTCGCACAGTGGCGGAACGACTACCCCCGGACCGTCACCCCTGAAGCCCACGTCTTCCTCAACAACCTGAAGCAGCCCCTTCAGTATCAGGGCATGGCCAAGCAGTTGAAGATCATCGCCCGCCGCGCCGGTGTGGAGAAGAAGGTAACACCGCATATCTTCCGGCATTCTCGCATAACCCACATGATACAGGAGGGTTACCAGGAGAGTGTCATCAAGAAGATTGCATGGGGGAACCTCGGAACAGAGATGTTCCAGACGTACGCCCACCTCGTTGATGCCGACATTGACGACGAGATAGCCGCACAGAACGGGATCAAGCCCCCTGAGGCGAAGGAGAAGGCGGAGTGCCTGGAGCCCCGACAATGCCCCCGGTGCTATACCGTAAACGCACCGACTCATGAGCATTGTTGCAAGTGCGGGTATGCCCTCACCTCTCAGGCCGTGGATAACGTGCGGATCGCAGAGGAGCAGGTCGAACTTACCCCGGAGTATCAGGCGGTCTATGCGAAGGTCATGCAAGACCTACAGGCAGCGGGGGTGGTTCAGCATCCGGCAAAGTAGGCGTGTGTACTATAATCCGTCACAACCGTCACAAGTGTACTCACGGGAGGGGTGGCCCCTCCCGGGCAGAATTTACTAAAAGAGGTACAAATTAATATTTCACTCTCATAGAGAATTTGGGCGGAGTGCCTGAAACAAAAGAACGGAAAACGGAGTACTAAAGATGAGATCGATGATAATCCACAAGGGAGAAGCGATTCGGGAGCCAACCGTTCACAATTCGGTGAGGATCCCCGCAAGCCTCCATGCCTATGCGAGGACGCATAAGATCAGTCTCAGCAAGACGTTGACGGTGGTTCTCGCTGCGGCGAAGGCTGAAGACGAAGTAGGGGTCGGGTGCCCGGCAACCAACCAAGACTCGACCCCAATTGGCCTGCAAGAACCCTGTAATCCTTCCGGATCGCAGGAGAACACCCCCAAACTCAGGGGGCGCAGGTGATTGATAGTTGACTTTTCTGATACTTATACCTCACCCGATCACCAAGTGCCCTCCCGGTGCGTGAGCGACGGGACGGTATGCGGCGACGCAGGCCGGTATTCCTGGTGCCCGGTCCGACTCGAAGACGCAACCGTGGAGGCGAGCGCATGATCGACATCCCCGCCGCAACCCCTCGCCCGATCCCGGACTTCACGATCACCCCTGACACCCTCGCAGCCATGGACACTCTTCACCGACTCGTCGCAAAAGAGTTGATCAGAAAGGGGAAGTGGCACCTCGTGGAGGGCCGGACCTCCCCGGCGACAACTGACCACACCCCACAGGCGGCGAGGACATGACCGGGACCACCGACACTGACAGCCCGATCACCGCAGCACAGGCGGCCGGGTTGAAGATCACTTCCTCGAAGAACGCCCCGGAGAAGAAGGTTGTATCATCGAATACCAACGCACGAGCACCAACGCACCCGGTAGAGTGTGGAGAAACATCCCCCGGCACCCCGGACACCCGCCACAGTGACGGGATCGACGCCGCCCTTCCTCCCTCCATGCGAGCGGTCCCCCGGTGGGTCACCTGGCAATACGAGTATCGGGACGGCAAGCGGACCAAGGTTCTGCACAACCCCAAGACCGGAGCGAGGGCGAGCAGCACCGACCCCTCCACATGGACACACTATGAGGAGGCCGCCAAGGTCCGGGAGCACTATGCCGGGATCGGTTTCGTCCTGGGTGACGGGTGGACCGGCATAGACTGGGATCACGTCAGAGACCCGACGACCGGCGAGTGGAAGGCCGGTGTCCTCGAAGAGATCATGAGCATCGGCAGTTACGCCGAACTCTCCCCCTCAGGAACCGGGGCCCACGTCATCACCCACGGCGAGAAGCCCGGCGAGCGGTGCAGGCGTGGAGACCTGGAGATGTATGTAGCAGGCCGGTTCTTCACCGTCACCGGGAACCACATCGAGGGGACACCCGCAGA
>NZ_CALFSA010000119.1 GCF_937919355.1 uncultured Methanofollis sp.
ATTGATTCGTGCCGCTGATCTTGCGGAGAGGGTGAAGGCGAAGGGTGCGCGGCGTGTCGTCCTCCAGCTCCCTGACGGGCTGAAGCGCCATGCCGCACCCCTCGCGCGGGCCCTGGCGCCGAAGGTATAGAGGTGGCGGCGGTGGCCGGTGACCCCTGTTATGGTGCCTGCGACCTTGCCCTCGATGCGGTCTCCCTGACAGGCGCCGACCTCCTCGTCCATATCGGCCACGCACCTGTGGAGGAGCGGCCGGGCGTCGTCTACGAATATCTTCCTTTTGACTTCGACCCGGCGGTCGTCTCTGCCGCCGTCCCCCTCCTCTCCGGGAAGGAGGTGGGGCTCGTCACGACGGTCCAGCACGTCCACCTGCTCCCGGGTGTCGCCGCCGCCCTCGCCGCGCACGGCATTACGGCCGAGATCGCACCCGGCGGCGGGCGCACCCCCCTGCCCGGCCAGGTGCTCGGCTGCAGTTATGGGAACGCCCGCGCCCTTGCGGCCCCTGAGATCCTCTTTGTGGGGACGGGGGTCTTCCATGCGATCGGGGTCCAGATGGCGACAGGGAAGAGGGTCGTCGCCTTTGACCCCTATACCGGGGAGGCGCAGGAGGTCTCGGCCGACCGTCTCCTCAGGCGGCGTTTCGCCCTCATCGAGAAGGCGCGGTCCGCGGAGAGCATCGGCATCCTCCTCTCGACGAAGAGCGGCCAGGCGCGGTCCGCGCTCGCCGCCCGCCTCGCCGCCCTCTCGGAGAAGGCGGTCGTGATCACGATGCGCGAGGTCTCGGCCGCGGAGATGATCAATTTCGGGTGCGGCGCCTATGTGAACACCGCCTGCCCCCGGCTCGCCTACGACGACCAGGTCCGCTTCCCCGTCCCTCTCCTCACCCCCCAGGAGTTCGAGATCCTGGTCGGGGTGCGTGAGTGGGAGGACTACGTCATCGACGAGATCTGAAGGGGAAGATATTTCGATTGCCGGGGAGAGGTTCTGCCATGCGTCAGGCCCTCAGGTACGTCCTCCTCTTTTTCGTCTCCCTCGTTCTCTTCTCTGCTTTTTTCATCCTCCCGGCGGTCGGGGAGTCGTCGGGATATCTTATCGCCTCCCCTTCCTCCCCTCCGTCCGGGAGTGCCTCCGTCGTCGTCCACCTCACGGAAGAGGACTTCGCCGCCCACCCCGCCCTGCACGACCTTGTCGTCGAGGGAAAGAAGGTGCGGCGTCCCACTCCTCTCTTCTTCCTCCCGCCGCCCGGCGACGACTGGAGTGCAATCGTCCTCCGCGGAGATGAGGAGCAGGCACTGTGGTGGACGTACATGTTTGTACAGGAGGGGAACGATGCCCATATGCCGGTGTTCCTCCAATACAACGGGACCTATTACCGCCTGGCGCCCTCGCAGGGCTGACGCCTCCGGTACCTTCATCCCCCTCTCATCCCAAGTAGTATGCAGACATGCGCCTGCGGCACCTTGAGATGACACTCCAGAAACTCTCCGGCTTTCCTGCGCCAAAGCCGGCGCTTGAACAGTACGCCACGCCGGCGACTGTCGCCGCCCGCCTCCTCCACCATGCTGCAGGGGAGGGGGCGGTCGAGGGGAAGCGCGTCCTCGACCTCGGCTGCGGCACCGGGATGCTTGCCTGCGGCGCCGCCCTCATCGGGGCCGGAGAGGTCGTCGGGGTCGACGTCGACAGGTCGGCCCTGCGGACCGCGCAGGCGAACGCCGCCCTTGTCGATGCGGAGGTCCACCTTGTCTGCGGGGCGATCGGCCCGGCTTTCCCGATCAGGCCGCAGACTTTCGACACCGTCGTCATGAACCCCCCCTTCGGCGCCCAGAAAAAACACGCAGACCGCCCTTTCATCGACTGCGCCCTCGCCTCGGCCGACATCGTCTACGGCATCTTCAACGCGGGGTCTCGCCCCTTTATCGAGACATATATCGCCGGCCGCGGCCGGGTCACCGCCGCAGTCGGGGGATCCTTCACCATCCCGCGGACCTTTGCCTTCCACCGGCGCGACCGCCTCGATATCCCTGTCGAGATCCTGCGGATAGAGAGGTGTTGAGGTGCTCAAGGAACTGAAGTCGGTCCTCTCCCTCTCCTTCGGCCACCTCGTCATCGACATCTACTCGCCGGTCATCCCGGCCGTCCTCCCCCTCCTCATTGCGACGCACGGCTGGTCGTACTTCCTTGCCGGTCTCCTCGTCGCCGCGTTCAACATCACCTCCTCTCTTCTCCAGCCTGCCGTCGGCTACCTCTCTGACAGGCGGGGCTTTTCCCTTCCCTTTGCCGTTCCCTTTCTCATCGCCTCTCTCTGCATCGGGGCCTTCGGGCTTGTCGGCGACTATCCTCTCCTCCTCGTCTGCGCCGCCCTTGCCGCCTTCGGCTCCGCGACCTTCCACCCTCTCGCCCTCTCGGCAGTGAACAGGGCGAGCAGGAACGAGAACCGCGGGAGACTTACCTCCATTTTCGTCATCGGCGGCAACCTCGGCTTCGCCCTCGGGCCGGTCCT
Source organism: uncultured Methanofollis sp. (assembly GCF_937919355.1). GTDB lineage: Archaea > Halobacteriota > Methanomicrobia > Methanomicrobiales > Methanofollaceae > Methanofollis. The sequence goes on from NZ_CALFSA010000119.1 coordinate 2,498, forward strand.
TGCCGGGCTTGCGGTGAGCGCCCTCGGCCTCCCCGGCATCATTGTCCTTGGGGTCATCGGTGTCGTCACCGCCCTCCTCTCGCCGCTGATCTTCCCCCGCGGGAGCGCCGGGGCCGAACATACGATCAGGCCCGCGGGGCGTGAGGCGCCCGCCTCATACCGGCCGATCGCCCTGATCATCGCCGTGGGAGCGCTGCGCTCCTGGGTGATCTTCGCGGCCATTGCCTACCTGCCGACGTACTTCCACGACCTCCTCGGCGCCGACCTCGTCACCGCCAACACTCTCGTCTCCCTGATGCTCGTTGCCGGCGTTGTCGGGCAGTATATCGGCGGCGTCCTCTCCGACACCTACGGGAGGAAAGAGTGGACCATCTTCGGCCTTGCCGCCTCCGTCCCCTTCTTCGTCCTCTTCCTCGTCACATCCGGCCCCCTCTCCTACGCCGCCCTCCTCATCTTCGGGTTCTTCCTCTGGTCCACCTTCTCGGTCACGGTGGCAATGGCGCAGGAGGTGATGCCCGGCAATGTCGGGCTCGCCTCCGGGCTGATGCTCGGCCTTGCCGTCGGTGCGGGGGGGATAGGCGTCGCCGTCTCCGGTGCGATCGCCGACGCCTCCTCCCTCGGGACCGCCCTCGCCACTTTTCCGCTGCCGATCCTTGCGGCGCTCATCCTTGTTTTCGCCGTCCCGTATCCCTGGAAGGCGCTGGCGGGGATGAGGGTATGGGGCGGTCGGGGATGAGGGGGTTCCCCGTTCTCCACTTTGGGTGGGATACGGGGTCCCCTGCGATGGAAGAGACTGATCCACCCCCTTCCCCACAATCGAGACCGGGGGGCACGGCCCCCCGGACCCCCTGAATTAGGATTGGCCCAGGGAGAGTGAGCAGAGATCCTGAAACGTGAGACTGCCATCCACCCCCAATCCAGGGCGGGGTGCGAGCAGAGTGAGCTTGAGAAAGCCAGGGGCTTTCGATGGGAGGCGTAGTCCCCCGGCGCAAGCACGCCAGAACAGGAATTCTTCAGAGTCAAAATCTCAGAAAGCCAAGATTATCCCAAAAAAGAGAGACGGCCCTTCCCGCCTCTTTGTCATGCAAATCGATCTATGCGTCCGTCTTCTGGAAATAGAGACGGCAGTGGCACTGCCCCTCATTCTCCACCTCGTCCCGGTGGTAGATGCAGGGGCAGATGATCTTTCTGTCCTCCTCGGCATCGCCGCTCCTGAGGCGGCAGGGGCAGTACTGCTCGCCGAACCGGATCGTGTTCCGTGCAAGACCCCTGATCACGGTCCGCAACTGTTTGTCGTCAGGGTTGAGCGTCCAGCCATTTTTCCGGGCATAATCCTGTGCCCACTTCAGGATCTGCTCTTCGAGTTCTTCCTGTGAGATCTCTGTCATTGCGAAACTATCGGCCCAAGGAGATAAATGCTTTCGCGGGGCGGCTCCGCAGGAAAAAAAGAGGGATCAGTCCTGTTCCTCGATCGTCCTGATCATGGAGAGGAAGATCTTCTTCCCGTCGGCAGAACCGAGCACCTCTTCCGAGGCGCGCTCGGGGTGCGGCATCATGCAGAGGATGTTCCTCGCCTTTCCGCCGATGATGCCGGTGATATTCTCTGCTGCGCCGTTCGGGTTCGCTGCCGGCGTGACGTTCCCGGCCTCGTCGCAGAACCTGAACGCCACCCTGTCCTCCTCGTTGAGGCTTGTAAGGGTCTCCGGGGCCGCGACGTACCGCCCTTCCTTATGGGCGATCGGGATCCTGACCACCTCGCCCTTCTTATACAGGCGAGTGAAGGGCGAGTCCGCAGTCTCGACCCGCAGGCAGACCGGCCGGCAGATGAACTTCGGCGTGGCATTGGTCGTGAAGGTGCCGGGCACCATCCCGCTCTCCGCCCCGATCTGGGCGCCGTTGCAGATCCCGAGGACGAGCCTGCCCGCGTCGGCGTGACGACGGATCGCGTCCATCACCAGCGTCCGTGCGGCAATCGCCCCGGCCCTCAGGTAGTCGCCGTAGCTGAAACCGCCCGGAATGACGATCGCGTCGTAGTCCTGCTTCAGTCCGTCCTTGTACCAGACGAGGTCGCAGTCCACGCCGCAGACGTCGGCGAGGACATACTGGACATCGCGGTCGCAGTTGCTCCCCCCGAACTGGACCACCGCAAACTTCATGCTGCGACCTCGACCTCGTAGCGGTGGATGACCGGGTTTGCGAGCAGGCGCTCGCACATCTTCTCTGCCTCGGCCTGTGCGGCCCCGGCGCTTGCAGCCTCAAGGGTGACGAAGAAGACCCTCGCGGTGGAGAGGGACTCAGTCGTGAATCCGAGGTTTGCGAGGGCGTGCTGGATCGCACGCGCCTCGGGGTTGAGCATCCCATCTTTCAGGGCAATCGTGATCTTGGCGGTGTACTTCATTTTTTCACTCTCCGGTGAGGCGCCGGACAACCTCGGCGTAGGTAGCCATGACGTCGCCCTTGTCGAAGCGGTAGACGTCCTTGTCCATGGATGCATGGCTCTTCTTGTCCCACAGGCGCATCGAGTCCATGGAGATCTCGTCGCCGAGGAGGATCCTGTCGCCGTGGCGGCCGAACTCCAGCTTGAAATCGACAAGGTCGAGACCGATTGTATCGATCTTCTCCTTGAGCAGTTTGTTGATCTTCAGTGCCGTCTTCTTGACCTCTGCGATCTCAGCAGCGGTCATGAACCCGAGGGCGACGATGATCTCGTCGTTGATCATGGGATCGTGGCGGGCGTCGTCCTTATAGTCAAGGACGATCACCGGCGGGTTTAAGGGGGCGCCTTCCTTGAAGGGGTAGTTCCTGACGATGGAACCCGCGGCAATGTTCCTGACAATCACTTCGACAGGGATCATCTTGAGGGGCCGCACGATCATCGTTGTTTCGTCTTCCATACGGACGAAGTGCGTCGCAATACCATTCTCCTCCAGGTACCTGAAGAGATACGCCGAGACACGGGCATTGTATGCGCCCTTCTGTGCGAGTTCGTCCTTCTTCGCACCGTCAAAGGCGGTGATATCATCCCTGAACTTCACGATCAGTTCGTCAGGGTTTTCAGAGCGGAATACGGACTTTGCCTTTCCGCGGTAGATGGGTTCCTGTTCTGTCACAAAGACCTCTCCTCAATATCTTTCTGGAGTTTGTGGATCAACGGCGACAGCCTCTCTGCATACCACCCCTTCTCGATGAAGCGTGGGTAGATGCAGAGGCGCTCCTGCAATGTTGCGTCCCCGACGAGACGCTTGAGTTCCTGGATCTGCGGCCAGGGGTGTTCCGGGTTGACATAATCGATGGTCAGGGGCGAGACCCCGCCGAGGTCGTCGACGCCGCACGCAAGGAGTCTGGCGGCATCGGCAAGGTTTGGCGGGATCTGGACGGCGACCTCCTCGGGCAGGATCTCGCGGGCGAGCCTGATCGTCTCGGCCATCTCCCCGGTTGTTGCCGGGGCGGCGTTGGCCATCTCTGTCCCCTCCTTCGGGCAGAAATTCTGGACGATGACCTCCTGGATATGGCCATAGCGCCTGTGCAGGCCGGCGATCACCTCGAGGGTCTCCTCCCTGTCCGCGGCTGTCTCCCCGATCCCGACGAGAATGCCGGTCGTGAAGGGTATCCTGAGCCTCCCTGCATTCTCGATCATCTCGATCCTGACGAGGGGGTCTTTCCCCGGCGAGTTCCGGTGTGCAGGGATATCTGCCGTCGTCTCGAGCATCAATCCCATGCTGGCATTCACGTTGCGGAGACGTGCGAGTTCGTCGTAAGTCAGGATGCCGGCATTGGTGTGCGGCAGTATCCCGGCCTCGACGGCATACGCGCAGAGGTCATAGCAGTAGTCGAGGATATCGGTGTACCCGATTGCGGCGAGGCGGTCATTGAAACCCGGCACCTCGCCCGGCCTTTCGCCGAAGGTGAAGAGCGCCTCGGTACAACCGAGGCGCACCCCCCCGTCGATTGTCCGGTGCACCTCTCCGGGCGGCATGACACACCCTTCGGCGATGTCTTTCCTGAAACAGCAGTAACTGCATGCATTTGCGCAGACTGTCGTGAGCGGGAGGAAGATGTTCCGTGAAAAGGTGATCACCCGGTGGTGCATGCAGGTACCATTCCCCTTCCACCTTCATCTAACCTTCGCGCCTGTGGTGGCAGGGGATTTCCAGCATTCTTGCAAGGCCCTGTCAGGAGAGGTGAGGCGCAAGATTGAGTGAGTGGATAGAGTATATGGCCGACCACGAAGTTCTGATGACAGTCATCCTTTTCTGGATCCCTTCATCTGCCTTTCCCCGGTCAATCTAGAATGATGGAGTGGGATATTGCTTCCTGACCTTGATCAACGATGTGATGGTCTCCTGTCTTTTTCTGTGAGAGGGGAGGGGTGTTCCCTGACCTGTTCACGAGTATTTCTCACGGGATAAATCCGATTGTTTTTTCGGGTTATCAGCCAAAAGTCTGGTGAAATGCCAGTAGATGCTGTCATCCCCTTCAAGCCGAAGAACCCGAAGACCCGCCTCTCCTGCGTGATGGACCAGGAAGAGAGGGAGGCGTTTGCACAGGCGATGCTCTCCGACGTCATCGAGGCCGTGCGCGCCGGAGGGTGCGCTCCCTGCCTCATCTGCACCGCACCCTTCGAGTACCCCGACGCGCGGGTGACCGTCGATCCCGCCGGGCTCAATGAATCTCTTGACCGTGCCCTTGCCGCGGCAGAGGGCCCCCTGCTCATCATCATGGCCGACCTCCCCCTTGCCGATGGTGCAGCGGTTGCGCGGATGGTGGCGACGTCGGCCGACATTGCCATCATGCCTGGCCGCGGTGGGGGGACGAACGCGATCTTTGTGCGGGAACCGTCGCGGTATCATGTCGATTACTATGGGGCAAGTTTCCTGAAACACACGGCGATCGCGGCAGAAGCAGGTTTATCCTGTGATATTGTCGACTCTTTCAGGCTCCATACCGACGTTGATGAAAAAGAGGACCTGGTCGAGGTCCTGATCCACGGGACCGGTGCGGCCCGCAGGTATCTTGAGTCACTCGGTTTTGTTCTTTCTATTGAAAAGGGCCGGGTCGGCGTGGAGCGCCGCACCCATAAAGAGACAGTCTGAGGCGTCGATTGTCGGGATCCCGACATCCTCGGTGATCCCGATGCCGCTGCCCCTGAAGAGTACTGCCGGGACACACTCGTCGGCCTCGCCCATGAGGAGTTCGGCAGCCGAGGCGAGACAGTCCCCGACCGCTCTTTTCGTCACTTCGAGTCTCCGGCCATAGAGGTCGAGCCTCCCTGCCTCGTCGACAACAGCCCTGATCCCGGCGCACCCGATGGCCACACCGCTGCACCCGAGGCGCATTGCATGGGTTCGGGAGTCGATGACAAGCACGCCGATGTTCGCTCCCACTCTCTCCCTGACCGCTGTCCTCATCTCTGCGGCACTTCTGTCCGGGTCGGCCGGAAGGGGTACGACGGCCCCGTCGGGCGCATTCGAGTGGTCCACACCTGCGTTCGGGAGGAGGGTACCGTTTTTGAGAGTGAGGAGGTAACCCGGTATCCCGCCGACGACGCAGTCTGACTCGCGCAGGACGACCTCCGCGATCCTCGGTTCCAGGTGGTAGCGATCTGCGAGGTCGAGTGCTTCCCTGGACGGGGTGATAGAGTCAAGTTTGACAGTTTCCCCTTCGGCTGTTGCCACCGCTGTTTCGGCGAGGAGGAGAATGTCACCGTCCTGCACACCGTGGCAGGGGGCGGCGTCGGCCGCCGCAAGGACCTTCCCTATCAGGTCGTCACCGTCATGGATGAGTCCGGTATGGAGGGCATAGACGCTGAACCATCCGCTCATAGTGTCTGCTCCATATGACCGATGACACGAACCACATCGTGCGTCGCCGCTACGTCATGGGTTCGCACCATATCCGCGTCCGTGAGGAGTCTTGCCGTCAGGGCGAGGGTGGCTGCGAGGCGTTCCTCCGATGGCCTGCCGATCAGGTCGCCGATGAATGACTTGCGCGAGATCGCAAGGAGGACCGGGTATCCTGCCTCTTTAAACCTGCCGAAGTCGCGGCACAGGTCCCAGTCGTCGGCATAGGTCCGTTCAGGCGTCCACCGCCCGACGCCTGGGTCGAGGATCAGGCCCTCGACTCCGGCCGTACGGGCACGCTCCACCACCAGGTTGAGGGCGGCGAGCGTCGCCTCCGTTCCCTTTGGGTCGCCAGGCAGGCGAGTGGTCGCCATGGCAACGACGGGCAGGCCGGAATCGGCCGCAATGCTGGCGTACTTCGGGTTCGAAAGGCCGCTGATGTCGTTGATCAGGTGGATGTCGTGGCGCAGGCAGGCATCGAGCACGGCAGGATACATCGTGTCCACCGATACCGCGATGCCGCTGCCGTCGAGTTCGGTAAGGGCTGATTCAATCCTTTCAATCTCTTCTGTGACCGTGATCGGCACCGATCCCGGGGCGGTGGACCGCGCACCCACATCGACGACCTCCGCGCCTTCGTCGATCATGGCAAAGGCACGGTCACGAACGGCGCCTTCCGGGACATAGGACCCGGAAAAAAAGGATTCGGGGCTACAGTTGATAATCCCCATGATGCGGACGGGTGCCCCGCTGCCGACTGTCACCCCTTTCACAGTACAGGATTGCATGACCTCGCCTGTTCAGCCTTGAAGGTGTTTTCCATCAGGGTTGCGATTGTCATGGGCCCGACGCCGCCGGGCACCGGGGTGATGGCCGAGGCCTTCTTTTCGACCTCGTCGAAGTCGACATCGCCGCAGAGTTTCCCGTTCTCGTCATGGTTGATGCCGACGTCAATGACGACCGCTCCCTCTTTCACCATCTCAGCCTTCACAAACCTGGCCCTGCCGATTGCGGAGACAAGGATGTCGGCATTTTTCATGATCGAGGGGAGGTCAACCGTCTTTGAGTGGCAGATCGTCACCGTTGCATCGGCGTTGAGAAGGAGGGCGGCCATCGGTCTCCCGACGTCCACGCTCCGCCCCACAACGACGGCGTTCTTGCCGGCGATCTCGATCCCGTATTCGGAGAGGATCGTCATGATGCCCCCCGGCGTGCAGGGCACGAACCGCGGCTGACCGGAGAAGAGTTTCCCGGCGTTCACCGGGTGGAAACCGTCGACGTCCTTTTCCGGGAGGACCGCGTTGATCACCCTCTCTGTGTCCACCTGCCGCGGCAGAGGGAGTTGCACCAGGATTCCCGAGATGTCGGGGTCGTTGTTGAGGCGACCGACGGCCTGCAGGACCTCCTGCGTCGTCGCTGTCTCGGGGAGTTCGATGCGGACCGATCCGATACCGACCCGTTCGCAGGTCCGGTGTTTCATCCGGACATACATCTGCGAGGCCGGGTCGCTGCCCACCAGCACCGTGGCGAGGTGGGGGTAGAGCCCCGACTCCTCGATCTTTTCCTTGAGGAGTTCGAGCCTCTTCTCCGATATGGCCTTGCCGTCGAGGATCATTCGATTACCGCGTAAATGGGGAATTTGCTCGCAAGTGCCTCGACTTCCTTCCTCACTCCTGCGATCTTCTCCTTGTTCTCGATGTCGTTGAGGACGGTGGCGATGTAGTGGCCAATCATCTTCATCTCTTCTTCTTTCATGCCGCGGGAAGTGACGGCCGGGGTGCCGATCCGCAGACCGCTTGTGACGAAAGGAGAGAGAGTCTCGCGCGGGATCGTGTTCTTGTTCACGGTGATCGCGGCGTCGTGCAGGGCGTTCTCGGCCTGCAGGCCGGTCAGGTGCTTGTCAGAGAGATCAAGGAGCATGAGGTGGTTGTCGGTGCCCCCGGAGACAAGGCGGAGCCCTTCTGAGTCGAGGGTGGCGGCGAGGGTCTTCGCGTTCTTGACGATCTGTTTGCAGTACTCCTTGTAGGAGGGGGTGAGCGCTTCCTTGAAGCAGACTGCCTTGGCGGCTATGATGTGCATCAGGGGGCCGCCCTGCAGACCGGGGAAGACCGCCTTGTCGATGGCCTGAGCGAACTCATCACGACACATGATCGCGCCGCCGCGGGGGCCGCGGAGGGTCTTGTGGGTGGTCGTCGTGGTGAAGGGAAGGACGTCCACCGGGGAGTTGTGGAGGCCGGTGGCAACGAGGCCTGCGATGTGGGCGATATCGGCCATGCAGTAGGCACCGACGTCTTCGGCAATCTCGCCGAAGGCCTTGAAGTCGATCTCACGGGGGTAGGCCGAGGCGCCGCAGACGATCATCTGCGGCTTCTCCTTCCGCGCCATGTCGGCGAGGGCCGCGTAGTCGATGACCTCGGTCTCATGGTCCACGCCGTACTGGACGACGTTGTACATCTTGCCGGAGAAACTTACCGGCGAACCGTGGGAGAGGTGACCGCCCTCGGAGAGCTTCATGGACATGATCTTGTCACCGTACTTGATGGTGGCAAAGTAGACGGCCATGTTGGCTCCAGACCCCGAGTGGGGCTGGACGTTTGCATGCTCTGCGCCGAAGAGCTGGCAGAGGCGGTCCCGTGCAAGGTTCTCGATCATATCGTAGTATTCACAGCCGCCGTAGTACCGCTTTCCGGGGTAGCCTTCGGCGTACTTGTTCGTCAGGATCGAGCCTGCAGCCTCGATGACGGCTCTGGAGACAACGTTTTCCGATGCGATCAACTCAAGACCGTTTGTCTGTCTGAGACGCTCTTTTTCGATAATCCCTGTGATTTCTGGATCCGTAGTAGCAAGATGAGACATGTACAAAAACATCGCCGTGATCAGTATTATGTCTTCGTCCTTTGCAGGTGAGGAATGCCGCCATGTCTCGCATATTGTTCTGCCTGCCCACAGGATCACGGATATTTCCCTGTTGTCTCTCTCCCCCCGCAGGGTCTTGACTGCCCCGCTCTCACCCACCTTCCAGGTCTGGGTGAATATACAGCGAGTATTCTACCCTTTATTATTCTGTCTCTGGATCGGAGCAGAATAAGAGCACAATCATTATAGGTCAATAAAATCATCTTAATCTTGAGGGACGATATGCTCAATAAAGATGCCAAAGTGAAATTCCTTGAGCATCAACTTGAAGAGAGGGAGAGGGAGATCGTGTCAATGCGGGACTCGGAGAAGACTTTTGCGTCGCCGGAAGATGAGCGGATCTACCGGCTTGAACAGCGGTTGAAGGAGATGGAAGCCCTCGTCAAGGGTTTGACCGAGGAGGTGCTCGATCTCAAGACCGTGACGATGCGGCTCAACCGCGCATTTGAGGCGAAGACCGAGCTTGAAAGGGCAGAACGCCCGAGCCTGAAACCGAAGGTCTTTGTCGAAGAGTTACCTGAGAGGCAGGAAGACTTCGTCCGCGGATCGGCACCCACACCCGCTCCTGCACCCACGTCGGTATCCACAGGGGATGAAGGGGACATGGATCTCATCATGCAGAATGATGGGACGCTCAAGAGGGAACGGAGAAGAAGTTCCGATTATATCATTGCCCCCAACAATCAGGCTCCCGCCTGTCTCACCTCTGAGCGGCGGTCCGGATCCCGCAGGAACACGGAGAAACGGGCTGGCGCTATTATCTTTGCAGAGGAAGAGGACGACACCAGTATCAGGAAGTAAGGGGCTGCCTGGTGTACATCACCGGAATTGAGATCGACAATTTCAAGTCTTTTGCGAAAAAGACATCCATTCCATTTTTAGAGGGTTTCACGGTCGTATCGGGCCCAAATGGGTCGGGAAAGAGCAATATTATCGACAGTCTGCTCTTCGCCCTCGCTCTTACGAGCGCCCGCGGTCTTCGGGCCGAGAAACTGACCGATCTGATCAATCTCAACTCCGGTAAAAATACCGCCGAGGTGGCGATCACCTTCTCGGACGGCACCGAGATCAGGCGGCGGATCAAGAGGACATCCTCCAACTATTACTCCTATAATTACCTCAACGGCCGTCTCGTCAAACAGAATGATGTCATTGAGTTCCTCGCAAAGATCGGGATCAAGCCTGAGGGATATAATGTGGTGATGCAGGGTGACATCACCCGGATCATGGAGATGGGGGACGGCGAACGACGCAAGATTATCGACGAGATTGCCGGTGTCTCCGAGTTCGAAGGGAAGAAGGCCCAGGCCCTCGATGAACTCGAAGTGGTGCGCGAGCGGATCGAGCGTGAGGAAGTGGTGCTCTTCGAACTTAATGCGCGCCTGGGAGAATTGAAGCAGGAGCGGGAGCAGGCACTGCAGTACCGGCACTGGAAGGAGAAACTCGACCACTTTCAGCGCTGCCGGGCAGCAGCGCGTGTGCGCGAGATGCGCGCCGAACACACTTCTCTTACCACGCAGATCGGGGACCAGAACCTTGCCCTTGAGCGCGCTCTTGCCGATCTCGGGATCGAAGAGAACGACCTTGCGTACCTCAAGACCGACCTTGCCGATGCCGATACCGAGATCAATGAGAAGAGCGGCACTGAATATCTCAAACTGATCTCGGCCCTTGAAGAAGCCAAGGGGCGGATAAAGGTTGCTGAGGGGTCGATTGCACGCCTGAAGAAGGAGAAGGACGAGAACCTGGAGGGGATCAACCGGGCCTTCCTTGACGAGAAGCGCGCCACAGAGCGGGCAAAGGCCTCAACGGAGCAGGTCCGGACACTCTCCATCGACCGTGCAAACCTTGCGATGGAGTGCGCCGCTGCAAAGGCGAAGGCCGAGAACCTTGAAGCAGAAATCTCCCGGGGCGGAAAAGAGGTCGAGGGCCTGAAGCAGCAACTTTTCTCTTTGATGGAGGATGCCGGAGCGAAGAAGACCCGACGCTCCGAACTCCTGCACGAGCAGGACCTTCTTATCGAGAAAAGCAGGATGCGGACCTCGGAGATTGAGCGACTGGAGGCGCACCTTGCTGAGGTAAGGGCGGGGTATGGGAACCTAGAGGCCGGGATCGGTGAGGCGAGGAAGGCGTCGGAGACGTCTGAAGCGGAGAAGGCGGCCCTTGACCGCCGTCTCTCTGAGACGGAGAGCACTCTCTTTGCCAGGCGGTCGTCCCTCGAACGTCTCAGAAAGGAGATCCAGACGGACGAGCGTGAACTGATGCGGCTGGAAGCGCAGCAGCAGTCAAGGGACGGTGCGGGGGGTCCGGCCCTTGAGGCAGTGCTTGCAATGGACGGTATCTTTGGCACGGTCGCGCAACTCGGCCGTTCGCCTCCTGAGTATGCCACTGCCCTTGACGTGGCGGCAGGGGGAAAGCTCCGGTATGTCGTGGCCGAGGATGATACCGTCGCCGCGGGTGCGATCCGGTACCTCAAGGAAGGACGACTTGGCAGGCTTACCTTCCTCCCCCTCAATAAGATGAAGGCGCGGGAGTACCCTCCAGTGCGCGACCCCGGTGTGATCGACTATGCGGTCAACCTCCTCTCCTTCGACCGCCAGTATGACCTCGCCTTCCAGCAGGTCTTCGGTTCGACCGTCGTCGTGGACACCCTGGAGAATGCGCGGCGCCTCCTCGGGAAGTACAGGATGGTCACGCTCGAAGGCGAACTTCTGGAGAAGTCCGGAGCAATGACCGGTGGTTTCCTGAAGAAAAAGCAGGGGGGAGGCTTCGGTGCGGCTGTCGAGGACGAGATCGCAAAGGTCTCCCATGCCCTTGCCGGGAAGCAGGAAGAAGCGGCCGAGCTTGAGCGGTCCATCAATCGTCTCTCTGCAGAGGTGGACGAGAACCGGCAGAAGCGCGCCGGGATCGAGCAGGGACTTGCACGCTATGCTCTTGTCATTGAGGAGTATGGTCGGCGTATTGCGTCACAGAAGGCCGAGGAGGAGAGAGTCAGCAGGGATCTCACCGCTCTGAAGGGTGAGGTTGAGGCGGGCGCCGCCGCACTTGCAGCCGTTGAGACAGGACTTGATGAGGTTGGAAACGCCCTTACGGGCCTGAACGGGGAGATCGATGGACTGAAGAAGAAACTGGACGACACCGAGATCCCGCGCCTCACCGAGGAACTGGAGAGAGTACGGCGTGACTATGAGGGTGCCGAGAGGAGGTTGCGGAACAAGGAGGCCGACATCGCCGATGCCCAGCGCGAGAGGCAGTACTTCGAGAAGAGGGTTCAGGAACTCTCTGCCGAGCGCGACCGCCTGACCGAGAAGAACCGCGGGATAGATGGTGAGGTCACCGCAGCTGAGGGGGAGATCACGTCGGCGCGGGCCGAGATCGCGGACCTTGAGGGGCGGCAGCAGTCTTTCTCCTCTGAGATCACCGCTCTGCGCACAAAGCGTGATGAGATCGCTGCAAAAATTGCCGCAGCTGAGAAGCGGTGTGCCGGGCTGAATGCGCAGGCCGACCGCATCCGTCTCCTCATCATGACACTCTCCGAGAAGGCTGATGCTCTTCTGGTCGAGATCGAGTCTCTACAGGTGGAGGAAGGGGAGGAGACCGATCTCTCTCTGACCGAGATCGAGGGGGGGATAGCGGAGGCCGACCGTTCCCTGCGCGCTCTCGGAGCGGTGAACATGCTCGCCATTGAGGAGTACGGGAAGGTGGCGGAGAGGATTGAGGACAGGACCCGGAAAAAAGAGGTCCTATCTGCTGAGAGAACCTCCCTCATCGAGCGGATAGAACATTTTGACCGTATGAAGTATGACTCTTTCATGACCGCCTTCAGGGCTATCGATGCAAATTTCAGGGAGATCTTTGCGCGGCTTACCGCCGGCAGTGGCCACCTTGCGCTGGACAACGAGGAGGATCCCTTCTCCGGTGGCCTCACCTTTGCGGTTCAGCCGCGCGGCAAGAAGGTGCAGCTCCTTTCTGCTCTCTCAGGGGGGGAGAAGTCCCTGACGACCCTTGCCTTCCTTTTCTCGATCCAGAAATACCTCCCTGCTCCTTTCTATGCCTTCGATGAGGTGGACATGTTCCTTGACGGTTCCAATGTGGAGCAGGTCGCCACGATGATCAGGGAACTCTCTCGGAATGCGCAGTTCATTACAGTTTCTCTCCGCAAACCGATGATCGAGTCGGCGGACAGGATCATGGGCGTGACGATCCGCCCGGACAAGAGCACGCTTGTTACCGGTGTCGAGAATCATGCATGAGGAACCTGTTGAGATCCTGGCGCGCCTCGCGGAACGCGGGGAGATCGATCCCTGGAATATCAATATTGTTGAGGTGACCGATCGCTTCCTCTCTGAACTGGAACGGTGTCGCGAACTCGACCTCGCTGTTTCGGGTCGGACTCTTTTCTATGCTGCGACTCTCCTCCGGATGAAGTCTGAGTATCTCTCTGCGGATCCTGATGGGGAAGAGGGGGGGGAGGAGGTTGATACAGGGGAGGAGGAGGATTTTGATGGCCCGGAGATCGGGGAACCGATCGAGCGCCTTGAGCGCGAGATCCAGCGGAGGATCGGCAGGAAGAAAGTGCGGCGCCGGCCTGTCACCCTCTATGAACTGATCACGGAACTGAAGGCTGCGGAGAAAGAGGAACACCGCCGTCAACGCCAGCGCGCTCGCCCTACTGTGGATAATCTGATCCGTGTGTCTGATGTTGTTTCGGTCGCCCATGATGAAGATTATCGGGGTGCGTCGGCGTCCGTGATGGCGTGCTATGATGATCTGGCTCCTGATGGATCTGTGGTGACCATGCGCTCCATCTGCTCGTCTCTCCACTGCGGGACGATAGGGGTCTATATCCCGCTCCTGTTTCTTATGCTTGATGGGATTGTCGAGATCTGGCAGGAGGAGTATTTCGGTGACGTCTATGTAAGGAGGAAAGAGAATGGACAGAGTGACGATGCTTGAGGCGATCCTTTTCGTGGCTGATGCCCCGATAGACTACCGGGACCTGGAGCGCATGCTTGGTGTGCGGCGCGAGGAAGTGTCTGCGCTTGTGGCAGAACTTGCCGGTCGCCTTGTGGCACGTGCGTCTCCCCTTGAAATTCTGGACGCAGGGGAGAGTGTATTTATGGTTCTAAAAGAGGAGTTCAGCGACCTTGTCTATCCTTTGCTCCGTCCAGAGATCTCGCGCGCTGTGCTGCGCACCCTCTCGGTGATCGCCTACCGGCAACCGATCCTCCAGAGTGAACTGGTAGAGATACGGGGGAGTGGTGCGTATGCCCATGTGGACGAACTGATCCGGCGGAGCCTGGTGGCGCGTCAGCGTGAGGGGAGGAGCTACGTCCTCCAGACAACGCCTGAATTCTCACGTTATTTCAAGACCGCTGATCTCACAGGGGTTCAGGAACGTCTGGATACGAGTTAGGTTTATATCGTGGAGAAGACAACATAGTGAGGTCGTGTCTGAGACGACCCACAGGGGCAATCGCCCCTGTGGTTGTATCCGTTTTCCGGGTCTTCCCGGAAAGAAAGGGTATATATACGTCAAAGACTAATTCTGTTATCACACAAGGTGGCTCCGGTAGGTTGCTCTGCAATCTATCGGGATTGAGGTGGTCGGGATGTATGTCTTCCTTTAACACCCTCTGGGGTGACTGAGAAGATATATATCTTGAAACCCCCAATGTTGTTACCTCGTAAGATGACCGGGACTGATGACTCCGGCGAGACCGGAATCAGCCCTCATGGGATTGAGGTAGTCGGGATGTACACCTTCCTTTAACGCCCTCCGGGGTGACTGAGAAGGTTTATATCCTGTGATGTCCTACAATGTTATCGCAATATCTTCTATGGTGCGGCGAGGATGTGTCCTTCCGTCCCTGAATGGGAACGGCAAAGGTTTATATCCCATGTTGTGCAACATAGTAGAACACGATGACTGGTGCTGATGACTCCGGCGAGACCGGAATCAGCACTCTGGGGCTCCGACTTCTAGAGCAGAATCTTTACTTCTCTCGCGGGAAGTAAAGCCTTATATACTCTGAAGTCGTAGATTATTACCTCACGAGGTGGATCCGAATCAAGTTCCTTGGTTCGAGAGGTTGACTCCAAAGGTTTATATCCTCTGGAGTTCAATACTGTAATCCCACAAAGTCACTCGGGAGCGACACACGTTGTCTCTCCCAAATAGGGGACACAGGTTAAAATCTGTGTTTCGATGGAGAATCAAAATCACCGAGTCGGGTCGGTGTTGGTTCTGACGTTGGCACTGGCAATGCGGAAATCTGTTTAGTAACCGCTAATCCCTTTAAGAAAATTGATAGTGTGCCTACTTCAAATTCTGGTTGATCCTGCCAGAGGTCACTGCTATCGGGGTTCGATTAAGCCA
>NZ_CALFSA010000120.1 GCF_937919355.1 uncultured Methanofollis sp.
AGTGGCGAAAAATTGCCGGCCTCCGGGACATCAGCGTTCATTCCTATTATTTGGTGAAACCAACGATTCTCTGGGATATCATCCAGACCAAACTCGGTCCGCTGGAAGAGGCGATCAAAGAGATGGTCAGGGACGAAGAAGGGTAGTCCTCCACACCCCCTCACACGATCAAAAAGAGACTATACCCGCCTGATCCCCTCATTCACGATCACATAATCGAACGATATATCAGTCGGGCGGGAGCGGTGCTTTTCGAGGACGATCCTTCTCCTGCTCTCCCTCTTCTCGATCCGCAGGATCGCCTTGGAGAGGTGGCCGAGCGCCGTCCCCCCCAGACCGAAGAAGGCGTCGGTGTCGATGTCCATGTACACCTGGTTCGTGATCAAAACCGGCACCTCGTACTTCTTCGCATACCCGAGCAGGCGGACCATGTGCTGGGAGAGGACGCGGAGGGCGTCCTTCGTCGTCCCGAGTTCTGAGCGGTACAGGGCCGTCGCCGAGTCCATCACGATCAGGCCGACTTTTTTGGACTTGAGGAGGACCTCGCACTCGTTAACCATGATCCCCTCCTGCACGAAGTCGACAGGTTCGTAGAGGTACAGGCGGTCGGCAAGGGCCTCTGCCTCCTCCTCGCCGGCGATCTGCTCGAAGCGCTCGGCCGAGAAACCCTCGGTGTCGATGTAGACGACAGACTCGCCGCCCTTCAGGCAGGAGACCGCCGCCATGACGGAGATGGTGCTCTTGCCGCAGCCGGGCTCGCCGTAGATCTGCGTGATCGTCCGCCTCTCCAGGCCGCCGCCGAGGAGAGTGTCGAGGGGCTCGGAACCCGTGCTCAGTCTGGACAACTTCATTCCTTCCCCTCCAATTCCTTCCACGCGGCGTCCTCGACGACCCTGGCCACCGTCCGCACAGGCACGCCGGTCGCCGAGGCAATCGCCCGCACCTCGTCCGACTCCGCCTTCACCGAGGAGACGACGTCGCCGATATACCCGACCTTCACCGTCACCTCGTGCCTCTCGCCCGCCACCTCGGCCTCCACCCGCATCAGCCTTCTTTCCAGCACGCTCCTGTGGACAGAGGGGATGCACCGCACCCCGAGGGTGCCGAGTTCCTTCGCCAGGATCAGGGTGAGGGGGGCCGCGTCCGCCGGGCGGCAGACGACCCGCACCAGGTGGCCCGCCCGCCCCTTCTTCATCACCGCCGGGACCACCGAGACGTCCCTCGCCCCGGCCGCAAAGAGGAGGTCCATGCAGTGGCCGAGCACCTCGCCGGTGACATCGTCCACATTCGTCTCCAGGATGTCCACCTCGTCGGCACCCGAAACCCCCTCACTCTCCATGAGCACAGCACGGAGGACATTCGGCGCCCCCGCGGGGTCGCGGCTGCCGGCGCCGTAGCCGACGGCGACGACCCGTGCCGCCCCGATCTCCTCCGGCCGCAGGGTCGAGAACTCGGCAAGGAGTGCGGCGCCCGTCGGCGTGCAGAGTTCGCCCTCGCCACCTCCCATCGTCACCGTCAGGGCCGAGGCCCTGAGGACCGCAAGGGTCGCCGGCGCCGGCACCGGCATCGTACCGTGGGCCGCCACCACCGTCCCGGCACCCAGGGCGACCGGGAGGACAGCGACGCCGTCAACACCGAGAGTCTCCAGGGCCGTGCACGCCCCGATCACGTCGGCGATCGCGTCGTCGGCCCCGACCTCGTGGAAGTGCGGCGCATGCCCGTGGACACTCTCCTCGGCGGCGGCGATCCGGCAAAAGACCCGTTTCGCCCGCTCGATCGCCGCAGGCGGGGCATCGGCCGCTTCCACCCGTGCCGTCACCTCGGCAAGGTCACGGTGGGCAGGGCCGGCATGGGTGACGACCCGGACCGCACCTATGCCACACCTTTCCACACGGGAAAAGGCAGGATCGGCCACTACCGAGGCCATCGCCGTCCTCACCTGCGCCTCGTCCGCACCGAGGTCGACGAGGGCACCGATGGTCATGTCGCCGGCGGCGCCGTGAAAAGGATCGAGAAGGAGAATCCGCATACTGAAGCAGTACTTATAAATCCGGGCGTATATGATTGTAACGAATGCCGGAAATGTACCTTAAAGTGGACAGGGCATACCCTGAGGACCAGGGCGGGGGGAAGGCGCGCCTGGATCCCGACACCATGCTCCAGATGAGGCTCTCGCCCGGCGACCTCGTCGAGATCATTGGCAAACGCCGGACCATCGCCAAGGTCTGGCGGGCGATGGTCTCGGACTGGCAGCAGGGGAAGATCAGGGTCGACAAGTTCACGCGGGAGAACGCCGGGATCGCGGTCGGCGACCGCATCCTGGTGCGAAAGGCAGAGCAGGAGATCGAGGCGCAGAGGGTCGTCCTCGCGCCTCCGGAGGACATGCCGCCGCGGCAGCAGGTCCCCATCAACTTCCAGAGCGTGGTCAACCACCTCATCGACTTCCCGGTGGTCAAGAACGACACCGTCCCGATCCAGGCCGGACTGCCCTTCATGCAGCCGCAGATCGTCGCTTTCAAGGCGGTGGTGGTCGAGCCCGAGGAAGCGATCATCATCACCAAGAACACGAAGGTCGAGTTCTCGGAGAAACCCGTCGCCGGTTTCGACGGTGTGAGGAGGATCTCGTACGAGGACATCGGCGGCCTCAAGGACGAACTCCAGCGGGTGCGGGAGACGATCGAACTCCCGATGCGCCACCCCGAACTCTTCAGGACACTCGGGATCGACCCGCCGAAGGGCGTGCTCCTCTACGGCCCGCCGGGAACCGGAAAGACCCTCATCGCCAAGGCCGTCGCCTCGGAGTCGGGGGCCCACTTCATCTCCATCGCGGGGCCGGAGGTGATCTCGAAGTATTACGGCGAGTCCGAACAGCGCCTCCGTGAGGTCTTCGAGGACGCACGGCAGAACGCCCCGTCGATCA
>NZ_CALFSA010000121.1 GCF_937919355.1 uncultured Methanofollis sp.
GGGCGAGCAGAAGATCCTGGTCTTCGACTTCGGCGGCGGCACCCTGGACGTCACGGTGATGGAGTTCGGCGAGGGGACGTTCCGCGTCCTCGCCACCGCCGGCGACACCGCCCTCGGCGGCACCGACATGGACGCCGCCGTCGTCGACTGGACCGCGGAGGAGTTCAGGAAGCAGGAGGGTATCGACCTCAGGAAGGACCCGACGGCCGTGCAACGCCTCCGGGAGGCGGCGGAGAGGGCGAAGATCGAACTCTCGAACACCCAGGAGGCCGAGATCAACCTCCCGTACATCTCCGGCGGCCCCGACGGCCCGAAACACCTGGTCGTGAAACTCAGCCGGGCGAAACTCGAGCACCTCGTCTCGCCGATCATCGGGAGGTGCACCGCCCCCTTCGAGCAGGCGCTCAGCGATGCGAAAGTCCCGAAGGAGAAGATCGGGAAGGTGATCCTGGTCGGCGGACCGACCCGGATGCCCGCCGTCCAGCGCTTCGTCGAGGAGCACACCGGCAGGAAACCCGAGAGGGGCGTCGACCCCATGGAGTGCGTCGCCATCGGTGCGGCGATCCAGGGGGCGATCCTGGCCGGCGAGATCACCGACATGGTGCTCTTGGACGTCACGCCCCTCACCCTCGGCATCGAGACACTGGGACGGGTCAGGACGCCCCTGATCCCGCGCAACACCACCATCCCGACGCGGGCGCGGCAGGTCTTCACGACCGCCGCCGACCTCCAGACCTCGGTGACCATCAACGTCCTCCAGGGGGAGAGGCCGATGGCGCCGGACAACACGAGTCTCGGCCAGTTCAACCTGGTCGGGATCGTGCCGGCGCCGCGGGGCGTCCCGCAGGTCGAGGTCAGTTTCGACATCGACGCCTCGGGGATCCTGAATGTCTCGGCGAAAGACCTCGGCACCGGAAGAGAGCAGAAGATGACGGTCACCGCCCCGACGAAACTCTCCGGGGCCGAGGTGGAGAGGATGGTGAAAGAGGCGGAAAAATTCGAGGACGAGGACAGGACGAGGGTGGAGGAGGCGCAGACCCGGAACGAGGCCGACTCCCTCGTCTATGCGGCGGAAAAAACTCTTGCCGACCTCGGCGAGAAGATGGGGGCCGAACAGAAGGAGAGGGTCGCCGCCGCGGTCGCCGACCTGAAGAACGCCCTTGCCGGGAAGGAGATGGCCGCCGTGCGGTCCGCGACCGAGAGGCTCAGGACTGTGCTGCAGGAGACCGGGACGACGATCTACCAGGCCGCGGCGCCGTCGGGCGGCGGCGACCAGGTCTATGACGCGGAGTACAGGGTGAAGGACGAGAAAAAGGGGGGATAGGTTGTTAGGCCGCCGGGGTACATTCTCCTCTATCCCGGTGACTGATGGTGGTGCAACAGACTGTACAGGGCCGGAGATGGCCCTCCCTTATCTCATATCTCTCGGTCGTCGGGTTTTTCGCGATCTTCTCCACGACCATCTCGAAAAACCCGGTGCTCCCCCTCTTCTCCAGCGCCCTCGGCGCGGACGAGGCGATGATCGGCCTCATCGCCGCCGTCTCCCCCGCAGCCGGCATCCTCTTCTCCTTCCCTGTCGGGGTGATGGCCGACCGCCTCGGGCCGAAGCGTCTCCTCACCGCCTCGGGCCTCGTCTTCCTCTCCGCCCCCCTGCTGTACCTCCTGGTCGCCGACCCCCTCTGGCTCATTCCGGTGAGGTTCTTCCACGGCCTTGCGACCGCCATCCTCGGGCCCGTCGCCGCTATGATGATCTTCTCCCGGTATCCGGACAGGAAGGGAGAGATGAACGGCCTCTACTCCTCCGCCACCCTCGCCGGGAGGACGGCCGCCCCTCTTGTCGGCGGGATCATCCTCTCGGTCTTTGCGGCGTCCTCCGGCCTCCTCCCCTATCGCCTGGTCTATCTCGCCGCCTTCCTTGCGTCGCTCCCTGTCCTCGTCCTGGTCCTCCGCATCGAGGACGGTGCGGAGGTGCGGCCTGCCGCAGGCGGCGCCGTCTCCCTCCGCACCTTCGGGGAGAGCCTCGCCTCCTTCGGGAAGAACCGCCTCCTCCTCTCGACGGCCCTGGTCGAGATGGCGACCTACTTCGCCTTCGGTGTCTTCGAGACCTGGCTCCCTATCTACCTGGTCGCGGCCGGGACGCCGGAGTACCTTATCGGCCTCCTCTTCGCCCTCCAGGTGCTTGCGATCGCCCTCTCCAAACCCTTCTTCGGGGCGGTCTCCGACAGGACAGGGCGGCGGACACAGATCGTTCTCGGCCTCATCGCCGTCGCCGCCTCTATCGCCGCCGTCCCCCTCTCAACCGCGGCGCCGGTGGTGACCGCGGTCGCCGTCGGTTTCGGCCTTGCAATCTCCCTCGTCACCGTCTCGACAGGGGCGTACGTCGCCGACATCGCGGCGCGGCAGGAACTCGGCGCCTCGGTCGGCGCCCTCAGTTCGATCATGGACATCGGCCACGCCTCAGGCCCCCTGGTCGCGGGCATCGTCATCGGGGCCGCCGGCTATGCCGTGGGCTTCCTCGCCCCGGCCCTCCTCGCCTCTGCCGTCGCCCTCCTCTTCGTCGCGGCCGGGCGGCGGGAGAGGGAGGGGACGGTCGGAGGGCGGTGAGCCCTGCCTCTCTCGACAGTCACGTTGATGAGAGTATTCTCATTCTGTTCTGAACAATCGGCTTCGTTGCAACCCTCGTGCCGGGTTTGGTGTCTCCCCCCTGATCGCAGGGTGGGAGCGTCGATCCACTGCCTTCCCCCCCGCATCCGCCGGGGGACTGCTCGAAGACTTCGTCTTCTCTAGTTCACTTCGTTCACACCTCGAAAGCCTGGCGGCTTTCTCACCGCCCCCGGACCCCCGACCTACGATTGGCCCCGGGAAGAGCGAACAGGATTCTATTCGGAGGAAAGAGATTGCCGTATCTCCTCTCTCTCTCTCTCTTCCCCGACCCTATCCTGGATCGGGGGTCCGGGGGCGTCAGTCCCCCGGCAGGCAGTATGGGGAAGGCTGTGGACCCACGCTCTCCTCCGGGGGGTTTCACCCCCCGGTCCCCCCCCTGTCAGGATAGGGGAGGGACGGGTATCCCTCCTCACGATCTCCTCTTGCCCTTCCCTGTTCCTATCCTGATCCGGGATGGCGGCGGACCCTCGCTTCCGCTCGCGGGATCAGAAAGTATTCAGAAAAAAAAGAGATTATTTCTTGCCGTTGACCCTGATAACGTGCCAGCCGAACTGGGTCTTCACCGGGCCAACGACCTCCCCTTCCTTCGCGGCGAGACAGGCCTTCTCGAAGGGCGGGACCATCTGCCCCCTCCCGAACCAGCCGAGTTTCCCGCCGTCCTTTCCCGAGGGACAGAGAGAGTGCTTCCGTGCCAGGGCCTCGAAGTCCTCGCCCGACCGTATCCTCTCGATCAGTTCCTGTGCCTCTGCCATGCTCCCGACAAGGATGTGGGATGCGTTGCACTGTACCATACAGAAAAGATGTGCCGTCTCTCTATATCAA
>NZ_CALFSA010000122.1 GCF_937919355.1 uncultured Methanofollis sp.
CTTTGCTCTCCTCGCCGCCGCCCTGTATTTTTTCAGGGGCGAAGGCGGGTCCGTCCACGGCGTGGTTGAAATCCTCGTGATACTCCTGTTTCCCCTCGGCGCCCTCGCCTATGGGTACCTGACCGGCGACAGGGTGCGATCGGCCCTCGCCGCCACACTCTCGTACGTTCCCCTCGTCCTGGCGGCCGCGCTCGCCACCGGTCTCCAGACTATTTCCGAGGACCCGAAATTCGCCGGATATCACCTGGCCCTCCTGCTCGTTCTCGGGTTGACCGGCTATTGCGCGTCCAGCAAACAGACACTTATCCGGATCTTCGCACTCATACTCTCCGCCCTGTGGGTTCTCGTATTTTTCACCGGCACCGCCTGAGGAGAGCGGGGGAGTATTCGGTCATTCAACATGCACTAAAAAACAGAGGGAGAGATCATCCTGGCGGCATTCCCTGTCGCAGTTGTCCTTGTCGACAGTTTCATTCATCCGGATCAGAACGAGAGGATCAGGATATTTCCGAGAGGATCGTCTCGACCTGGTTCCTGAAACGAAGGAGATCGGTGCGGGCTGTCTCCCGGACGATCCCGATATCGACGCCGAAGTACTGGTGGATGAGTTTGTCCCGCATCCCCGGGACGGCATCAATGCGCAGCTCAAGTGGTGGGTATACCCGGAAGAACTTGATGGGATGAAACAGAACAACACCTATGTCGCCCTCCACTTCCCCAAACCCACGACATTCGAGACGAGGTATATCGTCGATGGGTCGCCGCGGCAGATCACCATCATCGAAGCAGTCTTCCTCGTGGACAGTGGCGAAGAACAGAACATAATCCGCACACTGGCACCGGACGGACCGGGGGTCTGGACGACATCACGCGATCGCGGGACACTCGGAGACCTCGTCGCCCCCATCCTTGCAGAGGGGAAGAATGAGTCATGATGATAATACCTGAATCGAACGCGACCGAGCAGGCGCGAGGTGCGGAATCGGGCGTTTTCCCAGGAAAATAGCAGAAAATATTTGAAACGAGATATCGCTTTTTTCTCATCGATGCGCCCTTTCGGGGGGATGAGAGTCCCGCGACGCGTAAACGATTCGCACAGAAATGACATATATTGCTACAGAGATATCGCGTTGCGGGGATCAAAAAGATCGCCGGGGAGGAACGGAACCGTGGAAGCGGACAGGCAGGATGCAACAGAACGATCGCGTGCAGTCGGAAGAGGCCTTGTGCCCGGGCTTCTCATCCTCTTCTTCCTTCTTACCGCGGCGCCGGCGAACGCGGCGACCCCTGACACCGAGGCCGACACGCTCCTCCTCTCTGCCGGGAACTATTCCCCCGACAAGGTGACGGAATGGCGCGACCAGATGCCCGCACCGTCGTACGTCATCCCGGACAATGCCAGATGCTTCAGATATGTCGGCGTCTTCCTACCCGAAAAGTCGGAGAACACAACCGTCGACGGCTATTACGCCCGCACCCTCCCGGACGGGAGGACGATCTCCTATGCCGAGGTGAGAGACCCCGACGCCCCTCCAGCCGACCCAATCGCCTTCCGTGCACGGGCCGGGGCATGCCCATACAGCAGCAGCGAGGAGATGCAGGAATGCTTCAGGCCCATGATCACCTTCTTCGACGGCTACACGGAACTGGCCCGGCACACCACCGTCAGGGACTACCCGGGGACCGGGGAGGTGACCGCCACGACGGCCCTGTACCACTACCCGAACGACGGCGACCCTGACAACGAATATTTCTGTACCTGCTCATGCATCGTCGAGACCCCGGAGGACGCATCTTCGGGAGGGGAGGGATGGAGGAACAGGGGAGTGAACGTACATTATCGTACCAACACCACATATGGGAACATACCACCGTTCGATATTTTATCGGCCTCATTCAACCCCCAGACCTCTCACAGCCGCCTGCGCAGCCTGGATCTCTCCGGGTACCTCCTCGGGCATCTGGTCGCCGCCCACGTCAGAGGCTTCCCGGAAGACGAGGTCTTCTGGAACGTGACAGTGGGGTACTTCGACGAACTCGCCACCGCACCGTTGCACTTCTTCCCGACCTTGAGAATCGTCGGCATCCAGCCGTCCAAGAACGATACCGGGTGGCGCGTGCTCGCACTGACTGAAATGGACATGGACGGCGGCTGGGCGAGGATCGGGTGGCGGGGGTACGAGACGACGCCGCACGCGCCCGATCCCTGGGGCCACGCCCTCCTCATCCGCACAGTGCCTGAAAAGAGCGTGCACATGAGAATGCCAGAGCGTGTAGGCTCATACAACAGGCACCCCTACCGGGACACCCAGAAAACAGACCCGCCCCTGCCGGGCAGAAAGGGGCAGAAAAACGCTCCCCAAAAAGATTGGTGGGGAGGGTATTCCCCGGGAACGGTTTTTGCGTTCCCTCTACTCACGCCAGATAATCTTCCGGCCGCGGGATCTGGTCCTTCAGACCC
>NZ_CALFSA010000123.1 GCF_937919355.1 uncultured Methanofollis sp.
CCTACGGTGAGTCCCTTGTCGGCCACACCATCGGCCCGAAACTTGAAGTGAAGGAAGCGCTCTCCGTCCTCGAAGGTGCGAAAGAGCCGAACTCCCTCATCCAGAAGAGCCTTTCCATTGCCGGCATCCTCCTGGAGATGTCGGGGAAGGCGGCGCCCGGCCAGGGCTATACCACGGCCCAGGAGGTCCTCAGTTCAGGCAAAGCCCTTGCCAAGATGAAAGAGATCATCAAGGTGCAGGGCGGCAACTCCGACGTGACCGCGGCGTCGATCGTCCCGGGCGAGTTCCAGTTCGTCGTCAATGCCCCGACGAGCGGGTACGTGGTCGAGTTGAACAACAAGGCCCTCATCAGTCTTGCACGGGCCGCGGGCGCACCGCAGGACCAGGGTGCGGGTGTCCTGGTCCATGCAAAGAAAGGGACACAGGTCCGGGTCGGCGAACCTATCTTCACCGTGTATGCCGACCGGAAATGGCGCCTCCAGAAGGCGCTCGAAGTCGGTCGCCAGTTGATGCCGGTCGTCGTCGAGGGGATGCTCCTCGACCGCGTCCCCGGCAGGCACTGGGGACCGGGAGGTGAATCACATGGTATGTAAACTACGTTTCTTAGGTATTGCCGTCCTTGCTCTGCTCCTCTGCGGCACCGGCGTGCAGGCATCTACGCTTGTCGATGTGACTGTCGAGGACGCAGACAACGGCGACGCTCTCAAAGGAGCGACGGTCTATGTCGAAGGCAGTGATGAAGGCACCACCAACTCGCGCGGCGAGTTGTCCTACCGGCACTCGGAGTCCTCCCGCTATGACCTGAAGGTGACAAAGTCAGGTTACAGGGACTGGTCCGGGCGTATCGACGCCGACGACACCTCGGTGACCGTGCGCATGGACCGGAGTTCTCTCGACCTCAAGATCACCGTCTATGACGCCGACACCTTCCAGCCTGTCTCCGGCGTCTGGGTCGAGATCACCAACAAAGATGATGGTGAGAGAGATTCCGAAAAAACAGACTCAACAGGTCTTGCCACCTTCGAAGTGATGGCGAATGAGGACTATTCTGTCAAGGTCGAGGCGAAGGGGTACGACCTGTTGCAGAGGGATATCGAGGTCGACGATGAAGCCGAACCTGTCCAGTTCTGGCTCTATCCCGAGGGCAGGTTTGCCTTCCGTGTGCTTGACGCCAAGAGTCATACTCCGGTCGTCAATGCCACCGTCAAGGTCGGCGGGACGGTCCGGGGGACCACGGGTAGCGATGGCATTGTCACCACGGTCCTGGATACGGACAGGCGGTACCTCGTCGAGGTGACCCGGCCGACATACACCGACTACAGTCAGGAGGTGTATGTCAGGGAGAACGCGGTTCTCACCGATATCTTCCTCTCCAAGTCCACGTATCCTGTCTTCATAACCGTCTATGACGCCGAGAAGGTCCCCATGACCGGGGCAAGCGTCTCTATCGATGGTAAAGACGTCGGTGTGACCGACAGTTACGGGCGGTTCAGCCTCGAGTCGGTGGTGGCGGGCACGCACAGCATCGAGGTCAGTGCTCCGGGGTATGTCACCTGGAAGGGGACATGCAACTCCCTCGAGCAGAAGACTGACCTTGTTGCCGAACTCGTCCCGGTCTCCGCCCCTGTTGCGGTCATCGTCGGGAGTCCCGACCACAAGCCCCTTGCCGGCGTGGCAATCAGTGTGAACGGGACGGCACGGGGCGTCACCGGGGCTGACGGGACCCTGAAACTTGACCTTGCGCCCGGCAGTTACAACATCTCGGGAACACTCGAAGGCTACAGGCCCGCATATATGGTGCAGACAGTTGCAACCGGGTCCTCTGGCGAGTCCTGCCTCCTCACGATGCAACCCTCGGGCCTGCCCCTCGGCATCATCGGTGTTGTTGCAGTCATCCTCGTCCTTGTGGCGGTCGCCGGAGTGATCGTGGCAGGGAAGGTGGAGATGCCTGCCCGTCGCAGTCACCGGCCCGGGCGGCGTGGCGGTTTCTAAACTCTATTATCTTATTTTTCGATTTTTCGAGCGTATTCTGGGTCGTCCGCCCCTGCTCCTGTAATCGCATGTGGTGAATTATATTACTTTCTCTTTTTTACTCCCTCATATCTTTTTATTATAACTATTTTCCTATTATTAATCTATCTTTCTTAAAATCAGGCAATTATTTGGAGATAAAATGAATCGTCCTGTTTTATATGGAGATCCCGTCCTGTACATACCTGAGGGAGAAGATATGTCCTTACAACGATTCGGAATACTCCTTTTTGGTGTGCTGTTCCTGTGTTGTGCTGCGATGGCAGCTGCAGAACCTCAGGTGCACCTCCAGACCGGCACTCCATGGCTTGTCGCCGGTAGCGGGAGTACGTCAGCGGTCACGGTGACGGTGACAGACAGCGATGGAGCACCTCTTGCGGGACAGACCGTCACACTTTCCTGTGATCCCGCACAGGGTATGATATCCCCGTCCACTGTGACGACCGGGCCTGACGGTACCGCGACGGCGACCTTCAAGGTCGGAAAGAAGAGCGGTGCGGCGGCGATCACGGCGACGTCTGAATACACGGACGAAAATAATGCCTCACTGACTATTTCTTCGTCCTGTGATCAGATGATCGACCACGCCGCCCCATACAGTCTTGCGGCCCTTGAGTATGAGAGCGAGATCACCGTCGGGTCCACGACCGGCATCGTCCTTGCGATGGAGGATCGGTACGGTAACCGCGTCGACGCCCGCCGGGATGCCGAGACCGTCCGCTTCCAGGTCGGGTCGCCGGGAGGCAGGGCCGGGATCTCCGACGGGAGCGGGTACAGTGACGACGTTGTCCTGCCCGTGGACGAGGACGGGTATGTGACCGCCGACTTCAGGGCCGACCCGACGGCCGGTGAGAACATCATCTACGCCACCTTCCCGGGCACTATCGCCGCCACCACTCTCACGATCTACGGGGTTGGTAACGCCGTCCCGGCCTCGATCACCTGTTCTGTCGACCCCTATGCCGACCCTGTCCCCTGGGTCCCTGCTGACGGTGAGAGCACGTTCACCCTCACCTATACCCTGGAGGACGCCTATGGCAACCCGGCAGGGAACCGTTCCGTGCTGATCTCCGCCCTTGCCGGGGAGGACCGGTCGGCTGTCACGAACTCTGACGGTCAGGTCATGATCTCCTATGGACCAAAGGACGCCACCGGCACCGTGACGATCACGGCAAAGTCGGCTGACGACTCCTCTGTGACCTGTTCGCAGACCGTCGAGTTCACGAACACCGAACCGGTGAACATGCTCCTTTCGGCGAACCC
Organism: uncultured Methanofollis sp.; assembly: GCF_937919355.1. Classification (GTDB taxonomy): domain Archaea; phylum Halobacteriota; class Methanomicrobia; order Methanomicrobiales; family Methanofollaceae; genus Methanofollis. Next base: position 3,295 of record NZ_CALFSA010000123.1, read on the forward strand.
CCAGTCCATGCCGAGCCGGGACGTGATGGACGACATGGTCGCCGAGGTCAGGGCGAAGGTCATGGACGAGAAGGGCAACCCTGTCTTCGGGGAGTCGGTCGCGTTTTCCCTTTCCAATATCAATACGGCAGGGTATACTGCCACGGCATCACCTGAACTGGTGGAGACGTCGGCGACCACCGACGGGGACGGTTATGCCGTTGTCCATTTCCGGCCGGGCGCCTTCACCCGCGACCGCAATGACCCCACCTACAGCCCCACGGCCACCGGAACCTGCGATGTCGTTGCCGTGTGGGGTGACGTCAGCCGCACCCTCCCTCTCACCTGGAAGAACTACCCCTACCTCTCTGTCTCCGCCTCGGTCGACCCCGAGACGGTCGAGGTGAATAAGACGGTGAATGTCACCCTCGCCCTCAAGGGCGACGGCTGGGCCCTCCAGCCCGACCCCATTGACGTCGTGCTCGTCGTCGACAGGTCAGGGAGCATGCAGTGGACGGACAGTTCAGGAAACGTCCGCCTTACGAGTGCGAAGACTGCTGCGTCCACTTTCATCGACCAGATGAACCCTGACCGCGACCGTGTCGGTCTCGTTTCCTTCTCCTCCGCCACGACGCTGGACAGGTATCTGACCGAAGACTTTGCGTCGGTGAAGAGCACCCTCCAGTCCCTGAGGGCGGAGGGCGCCACCCAGTTACGCCGGGCCATCTACGAGGCCGTGCGGATGCAGCAGCAGCAGGGGCGCCCCGAGGCGGTGAAGGCGATAATCGTCATGACCGACGGTGACTGGAACTATGACGGCAGTCCCATCGGCCATGGCACAGGCTACCCTGAGAGTTCGTCATGGGCCTACAGGTTCAGCGGCAGCAACCTTGAGCCCAACAACTACAGGTACTATGACGGCCTCGGCGGCACTCTCCTGACCGGGCAGAAATATGTACGGACATGGTCGGGTAGTTATTACACTGATTATCAGTACTGCCTCGACGGTGAATCGACCAACCAGAATATGTCCCGCTTCGCCTCCTCCAATGGCGTGAAACTGTACGCCATCACCTTCGCCTACGACCCGAGCACCACGGTCACTGAGACGATGGAGACCATGTCCACCTCGACAGGCGGGTTCTACGAGCACGCCCCCGGCGGCGACGAACTTGCCGAGATCTACAAAAAGATCGCCGGCGACCTGAAGACCGAGGCCGGTGTCGACACCATGATGGACCTCTCCTTCGAGAACGTCCAGGTGAACGACGCCCCTGTGCCGGGCGACGACGTTTTCGCCTACCGGTACATCCCCGGCACTTCGACGAACATCGCAAGCTGGATAGAGAACGAGACCGGTCGGCATGAGGTCACCCCCCTCCACACCGAGGACCAGACTGCCGACTGGGAGGACGACCAGAGCCTCCACTTCGATATCGGGACGGTCCGTCTCGGCCAGACCTGGACCGCCACCTACACCCTCAAGGTGCTCAGGGACGGGAACATCAATGTCTTCGGCCCGGGTTCGACGATCTCTTTCAATGGCGGCGCTGATACCCTCAGCCTCCCTGAGACCTTCCTCACTGCCGTCCCTGAACTGAACAACACCGGTCTGAAGAAGGCGTATCTCGCCCTCGACGCCCTCGACCGTATCGGTTCCGGGCCGGTCACCGACTTCCTGAAGGTGGGGTGGCACCTGAACTACACGGGCAACAGGACGGTCACCCAGAGACTCTCCTACTCCACTGACCGGGGGAAGACCTGGACCCCCTTCCTGACGATGACCCCCAGGGTTGCGGGTGAGCGCGACGAGCAGGCGAGCCTTGACGTCCGCTCCCTCGCCACAGGCAGGTACCTGATCCGTGTCCTGGCGACGGCGCCCGACGCTCCCGATGCCCGGGCCCAACTCGACAGGGAGATCCCGGTGGGCGACCTCCAGTCCAACAAGATCAGGCTGGAGTAACTCTCTTTTTTCCTTTTATTGCTCCAGACAATTTCTCCATCATCAGGTCCCTGTTGCCTTGCGGTCCCGCCACGGGGGCAATGGGGGCGATTTCCCGGGTCAGCTGTCATTTAAATCATGTAAAACAATATTTTACGGTTCTTTATATCTTTATAATGCCTTTTTTACATTTTTAAAAGTCAATATTCTATTGCAGATTTTTTTGAGTCGTATCACCCGCCACATTATATCGATACATTAATCTATTATTGCTGATTTTATGGATCTTCGGTGGCGAAGGCATGCGGATATCATATTACGGCATC
>NZ_CALFSA010000124.1 GCF_937919355.1 uncultured Methanofollis sp.
CGGGAGATGAAAATTCCCCGGCATCCTCACCCGCCTCTCTTTTTCTGTCCCGCGGGGGACCGGGCGAGCGGGAGAAAGTGATGGTGACGGCGATCTTCGGGATGTCGCCGTACGACCTGAGGTCCCGCTCGATGGCCCGGAGGTCGTCGGGAGAGGGCATGTACCTGATATGCGCCGAGGCGATGCTCGCCCTGGTGCTCGTCGACGCAGTGCTGGAGCAGGGGATGTATGGCGGGTCTGCCGGAAGAACCGCCGAATAATCAGATCATCTTATTTTCTGGTGTGACCGGCGCCTTGCTCCGGGAAGGTCAGGCAGATGCCCTGCCGGAATCCCGGATACTGGCCTAGTCCTTGATCTCTTCTGTGAGAATGTCCGGGATGCCAGGCATGAGGCGGTAATATGTACTCCTGCCGCTTCGGGCCGATTCGATAACACCGTCGAAGTCGAGCCGTTTCATATGCCAGAAGACCGCCGGCCGGGAGATCCCGATCGCATCCGCGATCTCGGACTGCGAGAGGCCGGGCGTGTCGAGGAGAAGAAAAAGGATCTCTTTCTCCGTCGAGTTCTGCGTATGGAGGAGAGTGTACTCTTTATCTTCAGTGTCGTCCTCGACCTGGATGAAGTATCCAACATTTCCTCCGGCCTGTACTTTTTTGATCTTCCCTCCAGATTGCAGGCGGGAGATATGATATGCCGCCGTCCCGCGGCTGATCCCGGTTATCCCTGCTATCCGGGAGGCGGAGATGCCCGGCTGGTCCCTGATGCACGCATGGATCTTTTTCCTGTTCTCTGGGACCGTGCGGGGGGCGATACGGTAACCCAGGTATGCCCGGAGACCGGAAGAATAGATCAGGTCGGCAGGGAACGCGAGGAGGGGGCAATTGATCAGAATAAAATAGGCAACGAGTCGAGCCGGCGGGATTTCCCAGATTGACATGATATATTCGTCATCTACGTTGATCATGTCGCCGGGTAGTTCTGCGGACTCTGGTTCAACGGTGATCCTTGCCGTTGCCGGACTCAGGAAGAGGAGGAGGACGAGTATGACTGTAAAGAAGATAGTGGGTGTTTTTTGCATCACGCAACCCTCGCGGATGATCAGAGGTGTCTCATCAGGAATATAATACATTCAGGGTGTACGCGTCTCCTTCCTTCGGTACAGAATCGCCGCGCACGTTAAATTGCCATTTTCCAGAGGGGAGAGACGGTGAATCCGAGAGGTCAAGCGAGATCTTTTCGTCGATCTTTCCGTCGGCACTGTCCAGATACGGCCCGTACCGGCCGCCGTCAGGGGTATAGATGGTCAGGGAGACCGAGTCTGTGCCAGAGTGTGGGTGGCCGCTCCAGTCAAGACGGATGCTGATCTTTTTCGTACCGGTGGGAATGTTCTTACTTATGGGATCAGTCTCGCCGGGGTAGATCCGATCGTTGATCGACTGGATGACGTTGCCGGGTCCGGCGATGTCGTACCGGTCGTCGGCAGGGGAGACGGTGATCCGGTCGGCGGATTCTGCATCGCCGGTTGCTGCCGCACAGGGGACGAAGAGGAGCGCGGCGGCAATCAGGAGGCTGAGGACAATTCTTTCTGCATGCATGTTTGCACCGTGATCGACTCTGCGTCCGTAGCTTTAACCCTTGTGAGCAGATCGTTTAACTGTCCGCTCGATTGTTAAATGATCGGCTCATAAGCCACATATATATCATTGAATATACAATTGGCCGTGGATACCCGAATGGGTGTCCCGAGAGAGGCCGGGCACTCGAATCTGCATGCATGCCCGGCCTCTTGCATCGGCCCGGAGGCGATCGGATTGCCCGGTGTCATCAGGGATGGCTGTTGCGGTCTGTTACCTCTGGAGAAAATCGGAGGAAAAGAAATGACCCGAAAACAGAAAGGGGCTCTTCTTCGCCCCATGCTCATGGCGTTGCTGCTTGTCTGCCTTGCCGCCGTGCCTGCGGTGAGTGCGTACACGGCAAACGACATCGCATACTCGGAAAAATTGACTGTGCCGACCCGCGTCTCGTATACGGCGGAAACGTCGGTCAGTCAGACCGTCGATGAGATCTATACCCAGGCAAACCTCTGGTATGATGACGGTTCGTCGTACTCCTGTGTTCAGAGTTCTCCGATGGAGCACTATTACAACAGTAATGGTGGAGGAGCGTATGATACGTATTCCAGTCCATCATCCGGGAATTACAAGTGCCGGGGCTACCGTGCGATCGTCGAAAACGGAGTGGTATCGAAGAACTGGTTCGATCAGAGCGGCTGGACGAGTGTCTGAAACGTCCTTTCGGTAATGAGAGGGGAGGAAGAACGCCTCCCTCCCCTTCTGGTATTTGTGGAGAATCGTCATGCACAGAGACACATCTTCTCGTAACGCTCCCCGCGGCCTGTGGGTCGTGGCGCAGAAAGAGTTCGCCGACCACCTGACCAACCCGGCGTTCCTGGTTCTCTCGTTCCTGCTCATTCTCGTCTGCATCGTCCCGTTCCAGCAGGGCCTCGACAATTATGACAGCGCCCTGGCACTGTATGCCGACCCCGCAAAACTCGCTGAGTTCGGTCCAGAGGGGTCGGTTGGTGGCGGGTTGGCGGCAGAGATCTATTCCCCTCTCCACGATGTCGTCTCGACCGCGGGAGCAATCCTTGCGATCGCGATGGGCTTCGACCTGGTCTCCAGGGAACGGCAGACCGGTTCCCTCAAACTCCTCCTCGCCCGCCCCGTCTTCAGGGACGAGATCATCACCGGCAAGGTACTGGGAGGGGTGGCGGCCCTGACCGCCGTCACCGCCGCCGGTCTCGCCCTCTCGGTGGCCGTACTTCTCTTCAGAGGGATCGTGCCCGGTGCCGACGATCTCGTGTCGGTCCTGCTCTTCGGTCTCGCCACGGTCGCCCTGCTCGCCTTTTACTTCTGTCTTGCGCTTACAATCTCGGCCGTGGCCGGAGAGAGCGGAAAGGCATTTCTCTATGCACTGGTCGCCTTTTTCATCCTCTCCACCCTCGTCCCGGTTGTCGGTTCTGAGGTCAGGAACGACATTGCCGGGTCTTATTCCGATTTACTCGACCACGCAGACCATTCTGATCGCCAGTCTGCTCGAGAGACCTACGAGGAGAGGATGACCCTGATCGACAGTGTCGTGACGGTATTCTCTCCCCAGATGAACTACAAGACCGTTGTCCAGTACTGTCTGAACCCCAGGATCACAGAATATCAGCCCTTCAGAGGGCATCTGGAACTCCTTCCGGCCGGCACGGAGGCACACCCTCTCGACGCCCTCGCCCGGTGCTGGCAGAACGTGCTCGTGCTTGTTCTGGCTCCGATCGCGCTCTTCGGCCTGGCATTCCTGGCATTTCTGCGAATGGACATCAGGTGATGCACAATGACACAGATTCTTGACCTCAGGCGGGTGGCGACCATTACCCGGAAAGAATGTCTCGACCACCTCACAGACCGGACATTCCTGCTGATCCTGGCAATTTTTCTCGTCCTGGCCGTCCTGTCCCTCCGTCAGGGCCTCATCGCCTACGATGACGCCCTCAAACTGTACGAACATTCTGTGGCGTACGCTGATCCCACGTTTTCGTCCCCACTCACCGCGTCTCACCCTCCCTCCGTGATGGTCGTCTTCAGCGTCCTGGGTGAGAGTCTTGCTCAGTGGGGGCCGCTACTTGCGATAGCGGTCGGGTTCGACCTCATCGCCGGCGAACGCTCGTCCCGTTCGCTCAAGACCCTTCTCGTCCGTCCGGTCTTCAGGGACGAGATCATCACCGGCAAGGCCGTCGGCGGCGGGATCGTCCTGGCCATCGCATCCGTCGTAGCCGTCGTCCTGGCCCTCGGCATGATCGCCGCCTCAGGGATCACGGTCCAGCCCGACGACGTCGAGATAGCGGCGCTCTTCTGTGCGGTCACGGTCCTGTACCTGCTGGCGTACTTCGCCGTCGCCCTGGCGTTCTCCAGTCTCGTCGACGACGGCGGGAAGGCGCTCGCCTGGACGATGGCGGCCTTCATCCTCTTCTCGATCCTCGTCCCGGCCGCCGCCACCTATACCGGACAGGCGGTCGCAGGCGACCTCCCCACCTATCCCTCCTACGACGCCCCGGCCGAAGAAATTCAGCACTATCTGGACGCGGCGCGGACACGCTACCAGACGCTCAACAGTGTTGAAAATCTGGTGCTGGTACTCAGCCCCGACGGGAACTATCAGGCGATCACGAAAGAACTGCTCACCGACCGGAGCGATCCGGTATCAGGGTGGGGCGTCTCCAGCCCTGCCGACCTCCTCGGCCGGGTGTGGCAGAACATCGTCGTGATCGCCGTCTTCCCGCTGGTATTCCTTGCTCTCGCGTATGCTCGTTTCATACGGATCGATCTCAGGTGATAAAATGGAATTGCAAATGGTATTACGCCCTTTTCACACCCCGCGGAAATTCCGTGACTCGACCGGCCAGACCCGGTGCGGAGGTGATGCCTGATGCCTGCCGGTCTCCTCGTCGTGGCACATAAAGAGTTCGTCGATCAACTGACCAGCAGGCGTTTTCTCAGCATCTTTGCCCTGCTCCTCATGATCTCCGCCCTGGGGATCTATGGGGGAGCCGAAGACTACAACGAGAACCTTGCCTCCTACAGTGAGCAGTTGCAATCTGCCACCGGAAACGACCCCTACTCCGGATCTCTCTCCGAAAAAATCTCTCCTCTGACGATCTTCTCAAAGATGTCCGACTATATCGTCCTCTTTGGAACGATCCTGGGTATTGCGATGGGCTTTGACCTGATATCGAAGGAAAAGGAGGAGCACTCGCTCAAGACCCTGCTCGCACGCCCGGTCTTCAGGGATGAGATCATCAACGGGAAGGCGCTCGGAAGCGTGCTGGCCCTGGCAATCGCCCTCGGCACCGCCGTGGCAGTGTCGATAGCCATACTTCTCCTGGTCGGTATTGTTCCGACGCTCTACGACTTCGGTGCGATTCTTGTTTTCGCCGTTGTCTCCGGGATCTTTATCCTGGTCTACTTCTCTCTCGCCCTCCTGATGTCTACTGTCTCAAAGGACAGCGGGAGTGCCCTCATAACGACCCTGATCATCTTCGTCGTCCTGTCGTCGGTCGTACCGATCCTGGGCTGGGCGGCCGCCGAATCCATAACCGGAACACCGCCGGCATCCCCCGTGTCCGCGGCGACGGGTTCGTCGTCCATCGATGCCGGGAGCATGCAGGCATACCAGGACGAGATGCAGTCATACTGGGCAAAAAGGTCGGCCTTCTCCTCGGCAATCAACCTCCTCTCTCCAGATCTGAACTACGAAAAAATGGCCACGGCCATCACCGATCCCACACAGGCGGTCACCATGGACAACAACCCCTACTCCTTCGTGGAGGGACCGCCTGAGACGACGCCTGACCTCGGGAAACTCCTCGACGCGATCTGGGCGAACGCCCTGGCGCTCTTCGTCCTCCCCTGCGTCTTCTTTGGAGTGGCATATGCGGCGTTCATGCGGACCGATATCAGGTAAAGGGTGAAATGTCATGATCAGAACAGAACACCTGACAAAGGATTACAACGGCAGGCATGCCGTGGACGATCTCACCATGGAGATCGGCCAGGGAGAGATCTTCGGCTTTCTCGGCCCGAACGGGGCAGGGAAGAGCACGACGATCCTGATGCTCGTCGGCATGATCGAACCGACCGCCGGGCAGTGTTTTATCGACGAAATAGAAGTCGCCCGCAACCCCCTGAAGGTAAAGGACATCATCGGCTACCTCCCCGAAGACGTGGGATTCTACGGGAACATGACCGCAGAGCAGAACCTGGACTACTATGCCCGTTTTTATCCGATGGAGGCGTCGGAGAGATCGAAACGGATCAAGGACCTGCTCGAACTCGTGCACCTGGACGGCGTGACCCAGAAAGCCGGCGAATATTCCCGCGGTATGAGACAGCGCCTCGGTCTTGCACAGGCATTGATCAACGACCCGAAGGTGCTTTTCCTGGACGAACCGACGGCAAACCTCGATCCCGAGGGAGTCCGCGAGTACAGAGACCTGATCGCCCACCTCTCCGACGAGGGGAAGACGATCCTTGTCTCGTCGCACATCCTCTCCGAAGTCAGGGAAGTCTGCAAGACTGTCGGCCTGCTGGTAAAAGGCCGTCTGGTCGCGAAAGGGACGATCGAAGACGTCGCTCGCGTACTGGGGCCGGCAGACGGCGACCTCATCCAGATCGTCCTGGAAACCGAAGAACAACTGCCACGGATCGAAGACCTCGCGATCGTCTCCATGGAGACGGACGGGAATCGCGCGATGATCCGGGCGACATCAGATATCCGCAGCCGGATTGTGACGACTCTCTCCGAGCAGGGAGTCCATGTGCGGGAGATCTCGGTGTGTACGCCTGATATCGAGGATGTCTTCATGTCGATCTACAGGAGATAATGCATGCCCGGGAGACTGCACGCATTGCATCGACCGATCTTGCGAAAAGATCCGTCTATGCCAGAACGCAGGGCGCCGGACATGCAAAAGCGCCGGCAGGTGACGAAAAGATGACAACAAACCCTTCGATGAATGCGATCGTGACGTGTCTTCTCATCCTGACACTCGTACCTGGAGCGATGGCTGCGACGACTGCCAATGCCGTCACCATCGCGTGCGACTTTCCGGGAGAGATGATCGAAGCCGGGGAGACAGCCACCTTTGATCTGACTGTCACCAACATGGGCGATATGAAAACCTGTGCCCTCAACTCCTGGACCTATTTTGACGATACGAACTGGAAGATCCGTTTTGTGGACGACGATCGAGATGTCTACAAGATGTATCTCCCCGCGCAGGAGAGCAAGACGATCCGGCTTGTTGTGGAGTCACCAGGGTATGCCCCTGTCGGCGAGTACCCCATTCGTGTCGGTGTCGGAGACGGGAAGATCTGGCTCTATATCCGGATCACTCAGACACATAGTGGCGAAACCGGAAACCTGGTGCTCACTGCCGTAGATAAAGAAGGGGCCGTGGTAAAAGGTGCCGATGTCGGCATCTATACCGGCGACGAAAGGATCGAAGGAATGCTGACGACTGCCGAGGGAAAGGTCAGCATCGACGCACCTATGGGAGTCTATACCGTCGCCGTCACAAAAGCAGGGTATCAGCCCTGGAGCAAGGGAAAAGTGGAGATCCGGATCGGACAGACCACAGATCTCGGCATCGTCCCGCTGGACAAGGAGAACTTCTATGCCGATGTGCGAGTAAAATCGCCATCTTTGATGGCGACCGTCGGCAGCACTCCTCAATATGAAATTGTCCTGAAAAATGTCGGCAGGGCCGACGACACCTATGTTCTGGGAGTGGAAGGCCTCCCTGATCAGTGGTACGCCCGGTTCAAAGAAGCGCAGGACGCAACCGAGGATCTTACCGAGGCTTATATGCCCGCAGGCGACGAAAAAACCCTTTATCTTGAGGTCATTCCACCGTACTCGGTCGGTGTCGGCGAATACAATCTTACAGCGGTGATCCAGTCTGCGGCCCGGTCGTACGAAGAGAACCTGACGCTGCGGCTCAGAGGAACCTATGATCTCCAGATGTATTCGCCAAGTTATCGTTCTGAGATCAGTCCGGGCGACACAACGTCCTTCCCTCTGACCCTCACGAACGGGGGCACCGGGGGAACGCTGACGAATGTAAATATTAACATCAGTGCGCCAGAAGGCTGGCAGGCAACGGTCGATACTCCCTTGATTGCGAGTCTGGGTCCGGGCGAACGGACGAAGGTGACGATGACGGTGATCCCTCCTGCTGACATAGTTGCCGGCGAGTACAAACTGATCGCGCAGGTGAAATGCGATCAGGCCGAGGAAAAGGACGAGTTCAGGGTCGTCGTACAGGAACATTCGTATATTGCATTTATCGGCCTGCTGGTCGTGCTCGGTGTCGTTGGCGGGCTATGGTATATGTTCAGGAAGTACGGCCGGCGGTGACGGCCTTCCCACCGCATTTTTCCGGTGCTGAAAGGGATAATAACCGAAGTTTCCAGGTGACGGGGCCCTCGCATCATGTTTTGTGGCCGAATTTCTCGCCCTCTCCTTCCCCGGGCCGTCACTCGAAGATCGATTTTGTGAATTCCGGGCTCTGTAGATGTCCCGTTCTGGAGTGCCTGTGCCGGGGGTCTGGGGGCGATAGCCCCGGGTTCGGATTTCGGGGAAGGCGGTGATCCACACTCACTCAATGAAATTCTGGGGGGCGACATCAACCCGAACTTGAGGGTTTACCATGAAAAACTTTTCATGCAGTATGCCTGAGGCGTGTTCTTGCCTCATGCTCGATTCTACAAAGCCGAATCCTGCCTTTTTACTGCCTGCCGGTCTTCAAAAAAAGATTCACCTGTACGCAAGTAACTCCTGCACCTGCCTCAGTTCCCTGATGTCGTACTGCCCCTCGGCCGTCGGGGTGCCGATGTGGCA
>NZ_CALFSA010000125.1 GCF_937919355.1 uncultured Methanofollis sp.
CCCTACACGACGCTCTTCCGATCTGAAGGGCGAGGGGATCACCCGTGCTGTCCTCTGGCCCGGCGCTGGCGTCGGCGGCCACTGCCTCACCAAAGACACCTACCACCTGGAGCGCGGTGTGCAGCAACTCGGGCCCGACAGCCTCGACTTCCCCGAGGGCCGCGAGTCCCTGTACACCCTTGCTCGCGGCATCAACGACTTCATGCCGACGCACATGCTCCACCTCACCGAGTCAGCACTTGCGCAGGTCGGCAAGGCCCTGAAGGGCGCGAAGATCGCCCTGCTGGGGTGGGCCTTCATCAACGACTCCGACGACGCACGGAACACCCCGGCAGAGCCTTTCTATGAGATGGCCCGTGCCGCGGGTGCGGCGGTCGCCGTCCACGACCCCTGGGTCGACCCTGAGACCGCACCCGACGTCCCGCCGGGCCTCACCCGCGACCTTGACGCCGTGCTCACCGGTGCCGACGCCGTCGCCGTCTTCGCCGGCCACAAGGAGTACAGGGTTCTCGTCCCGGGAGAGGTGAAGGCGCTCTGCGGGTGCATGCACCCTGCCATCATCGACGGCAGGAATGTTGCCGACCCGGACGCCTGGATCGAGGCGGGCTTCGCCTACCGCGGCATCGGGAGGGGCGACAGAAACGGTCACGAACTCAGGGACTGAGGTGAGACCGTGAAGATCCTCCTCGTCTCGACACAGGACTACATCCACCACCCTGTCCCCTCCCGCCACCACTACATCTTCGAGGAACTGGCGAAAAGACATGAAGTGCATGTCCCCCACTTCCATGTGAGCGATGGGAAGGAGAGGGAGACACGCCTTCACGTCCACGAGGCGACAATGTTCCCCTTCAAAAGCCCGCTCCTCCACTACACCCTCAATGCCCCGTACCATGCCGCCGTGATGAAGAGGATCATCAGAGAAGAGGGGATCGACGTCGTCGTCGCAGCACATGTGCTCGCCGGCACCGCCGTGATCAGGGCGGCGAAGAATGCGGGAGTTCCTGTGCTCTTCGACCTGAAGGACTGGTTCCCTGACTCTGCCGCTGCCTATTATACAAACCCCTTTGCCAGGCGCGTCATCCATGACGGCGTCTGGGCGATCACCCGTTACAACCTCGACCACAGCGACCAGATCACGACCGTCTCACCCTCCCTGGCCCGCCAGCTCCATGACCACGGCTACGAGGCCGGCGTGATCACAAATGGCGTCGACACCGAGATCTTCAGGCCGATGGACGGTTCGACGATGCGACAGCGCCTCGGCATCGGCGACGAGGAGTTCGTCATCGGCTTTGCCGGGTCTGTCGAGCGCTGGTATGCCATTGATAACCTCATCAGGCTCTTACCCGCCATCCGTTCCCGGTATGACAACGTCCACCTCCTTGTCGTCGGGGGATCCCTTTTCACCGGATACCTCGATAAATTAAAGGCTCAGGCCGTCTCCCTCGGCCTCAGTGACCATGTCACCTTCACCGGGACAGTGGAGCATGCGGAACTGCCGGCATACATCGCGGCCATGGACGTCTGCACCATCCCCCTGTCGCCCCCGCAGTGGGCGAACATCGCCCTCCCGAACAAATTTTTCGAGTATTCGGCCTGTGCAAAACCAATCCTCTCCCGGCCCATCCCCGATATGGAGCAGATCGGAGGGGACCACCTCTCCATCTACCACAGCAATGAAGAGTTCATCGACCTTATCGGCGAGACGATCGAACACTGCACCTCATACTCCATCGACGCCGAAAAATTCAGCTGGAAGAGGCGGGCTGCAGAGATGGAAAAGAAATTAAAAGAGCTTACAGACCGAAAACAGTACTGAGAAAAGATGTTCCCGATTTATATCAACCCAATATATTAATCATCCATAGGGAAACAGACATAGAAGGAGTGTTTAATGCCACCATTTGATCTCAAGGACAGAAAGACCTGGCTTATAGCAGGATTCTTAATTATCTTCTCCCTCTTCGCACTCTGGGTCCGCCTTATCCCTATGGCGGACATGACTGCCGGCGGGGTGGTCGAACTCCAGGGGAACGACCCCTGGTATAATATGAGGCAGATTGAGGCGCTCGCGGCAAATGGCCTCGCCTACTCATGGTTCGACCCGATGACCCTCTACCCCCATGGGGACACCATCTACTGGGGCCCCCTCTTCCCAACGCTCATCGCAGCCCTCGCCATCCTTGTCGGGGCCACGGCACGGCCTGAGATCGTGTTCGTCAGTGCCATCGTCCCACCGTTGATGGGCGCCGCAATGGTCCCCCTGATATATTTCCTCGGCAGGAGAATTGCCGACTGGAAGACCGGCCTTCTTGCCGCGGGCTTTACGGCGGTCGTATCGGGGCACTTCCTGTACCGTTCCATCTTCGGCTTCGTCGACCACCACATCGCGGAGACTCTCTTCTCCGTGCTCTTCGTGCTCGCGTATATCGTCGCCATCCAGGCGGTGCGGGGTGAAAAGATCGACCTGTCCTCCCTGGAGTGCCTGAAGAGACCGTTAATCCTCGGCACTCTCGCGGGCATTGCCTATCTCCTCGGTCTCTTCGTGATGCCGACGATGATCCTGATTGCGATGATCGTCGCCGTCTACACGCTCGTCCAGTACATCCTCGACGCCTGGGAGAAGAAGGAGACCTGGAACCTCGCTGTCATCAACACGGTGGTCTTCGCCGTCGCGATCATCGGGCTCTTCCTCTTCGGCATCCAGCACGAAGGCCTCGGCCTCTCCCGCTACACCCTCGGGCACGTGCTCTCGTATCTTGCGATCATCATCGGGAGCTGGGCGCTCTATGCCCTTACACGGGTGACGCGGGAAAGACCCGCATACTTCTACCCGATAATCCTCGCCACCATCGGCATGGCATTTGCCATTTTCCTGAAGGTCGCCAACCCGACGGCCTACGACGTCCTCATCGGGAACTTTTTCGCCTTCTTCGGTCAGTCGGCTGAGGCCAACACCGTCGAGGAGGCGATGCCCTGGAGCATCGGGGCCGCCTGGTATACCTTCAATACCGGTCTGCTCCTGATGGCCGGCGGTTTTGCCGTCCTCATCTATGGAATATTCCAGAAACGCCGGGCAGACTACCTCTTCGTCCTGGTCTGGTCGGCGGTCATGCTCTTCTCCACCTGGCAGCACAACAGGTACGAATATTATCTGGCGGTGAACATCGCCCTCCTTGCCGCTCTCTGTGTGGGTTTCGTCCTTGAACGGGGATGGAAGGAGATTGCCGCCCACCGTGCCCGGACAGCGGCACCAGCAGATAAAAAACCCGCGAAGAACAGGAAAGAGGAGAAGAAGCCATCGGGGGGGAGCGACCCTGTGGTGCTCCTCGGCAGTGTCGTCGTGGTCATCCTCGCTGTCCTCTTCGTCGTATCATCCATCCAGCTTGACCTTGCCTTTGCAGAGAGCGCTTCCTACGGTGGCATGCACCCGCAGTGGCGCGAGACCCTGGAGTGGATGGGGGACAATACACCGGATACAGGCGTTGATTATTACAGGAATTATGATAAGGAGACATTCCAGTACCCGCCCGAGTCGTACGGCGTGATGACCTGGTGGGACTACGGCCACTACATCACCACCATCGCCCACCGGATCCCGAACTGCAACCCATTCCAGCACGGGGTAGCCGGCCCGAACGGTTCTGCGGCGTTCTTCGTGGCACAGGACGAGAAGACGGCGGCAGAGATCCTGAAAAACGACGGGACGCGCTACGTGATCACCGACGCCCTGATGGACACAGGGATATTCTGGGCTATGGCGACCTGGTTCGACCCGAAGGTTGGTGTGGAGCCCTACCAGCAGAACTGGATTGTACCTGTCGGCCAGGGCAACATCATAAATGCCAGAGTTTACACCCCCGAATACTTCCAGACAATGACCTCACGCCTGCACAACTTCGACGGTTCGATGTCCATGTCAGACAGGGTCTTCTACACCGAGTACGCCGACGCTGCGTCCTCGGGCTACGGCATGTCCCTGATGACGAACCTCTCGATCCTGGACCCGGCCACTGCACAGGCGAAGGTGAAGGCCTACAACGCGAAGGCGCCGGCAGGAATGCATGCTGGAACCATCGGCCTTGAGAACAACCTCACCATGGCCGCTGCCGAGGCCCCGGCACTCCAGCACTTCAGGCTCATCCACGAGTCGAGCTGGAAGTCGTTCACCGGCGAGACCGCTCCTGACATCAGATTTGTCAAGGTCTTCGAGTTCGTCCCCGGCGCCCATATCAAGGGTGAGGGGACGATCGAGGTGGACCTGACGACAAACACCGGCAGGACCTTCACGTACAGGCAGGAGAGCATCAACGGCGAGTTCGTGGTGCCGTACTCCACTACGGGCACGCCCTATGACGTGCATGCGAGCGGCCCATACCGCATCGTCGGGACCGGCCAGACCTTCGATGTGCCCGAAGACGCCGTCATGCAAGGGTTGACAATCAACTAATGAAGGCGTCCGCGATCACCGGTCGGGTGTTTGCGAAACACGACATGGAGGGGGGTGCCGAGACGGGCGCCCGGTTGCGGGAGGTCCTCGAAGGCCTCCCCCCGGACATCCCTGTCCAC
>NZ_CALFSA010000126.1 GCF_937919355.1 uncultured Methanofollis sp.
GGTTCACCGTAATGACCCGCTGGTTGTATCGCATAGCGGCGAGGTGTTTTCGTTCGGGCAAGGACTTGCATTTAACTGCTTTCAGTGCTTCACAGGCACAATCACGCGCACCTTGCACCAGAGAGGACGGAAGATCAGGAACAGACTCACGAACACCCTTGTAGGTCACCTTGTGGTTCTCCACCTTATTCCACGTCTGGTTCTCGAACCCCCACTGTGCAGAGGCAGAGAACGCAGTAGAATAGGCCCTCATCGTATCGAGGAGAGTAGAGGGACCACCTTCAGGCAACAGAAGTTTGAACGTGATTGTCCTGATCACATGCATATGCTGATCATGGGAGCACAAAACGATATCGGAGGTGACGGGCAATTCCTCCCCGGCCGAAAGACCGGGGTTTCCTTGCCCATTTAGATGAAATTTGTTCATATTGCCGATACGCACCTTGGCCTTGCGGCCTTCAATAAAATCGACCCCGAGACAGGGATGAACCTGCGGGAAAAATTGGTCTACGAGAACTTTCTTGCGGCCATCGACGTGATCCTGAGAGAGAGACCTGACGCCGTCGTCCACGCGGGCGACCTCTTCCACACGGTCCGCCCGAAGACCCGGGCCTACACGACGGTCCTTGAGGCCCTGGAGAGGTTGCAGGACGCGGGCGTCCCCCTGATCCTCATTGCCGGCAACCACTCGATGGCGAAGACCCGGTACACCGAGTCCCCCTTTGCCGTGCTCGAATATCATGGCGCCGAGGTCCACGCCGCCTATCGGTACAGGTACGAGAGGGTGGAGGTCGGCGACACCGTCTTCCACCTCATCCCGAACATGCTTGAAGCCGGCGATTACAGGGTCGCTTTCGACCAGGTCGACCTCTCCCCATCATCGGCCAATGTGCTGGTCACCCACGGGCTTGCGAGCATGGTCGCCGACAAAAAACTCCACACCATTGCCGAGCACGAGATCGACAGCACGATGATCTCCGATGACTTCGACTACATCGCCCTCGGCCACTACCACGGGCAGGTGCAGGTCGGCAACCGCGCCTGGTACAGCGGGTCCATCGAACACTGCACCTATGGCGAGATCCATGACAGGAAGGGGGGCCTTGTCGTCGACACGACGAGTGGGCAGGTCACGCCCCTCCCCCTCCCGAAGACCCCGATGTACGACCTCGGCACCCTGGACTGCGCCGACCTCTCGGCCGGGGGGGTTGCCGACGCCGTCGCCGGTGCCGTGGAGGGTGTCGCCGCACCCCACGCGATGTGCCAGGTCACGGTCGCCGGCATGCGGAGGGAGACGCTCCGTGAGATGGGGCGCCTCTGCCCTGCAGACTTCAACAACCACCTCCTCGACCTGAAGGTGCGGACCGAGGTGGTCGAGGAGGACACACCCCGCCTTGCCGCCGGAGACCTTGCCGGCCTCGACTATGTTGCGGAGTTCGGGCGGTTCCTGACTGAGAAGCACCTCCCGCCGGAGAGGGAGGCGTACGTCCTCAAGAAAGGGCAGGAGGTCCTGAAGACGGTGATCAGGGCGCACCAGGAGGTCGACGATGCTTCTCCATAGGCTCGTCCTCCACAACTTCAAGCGCTACCGGGACGAGGAGATCCTCTTCCGCGACGGGATCACCGGCATCGTCGGGAACAATGGTGCGGGCAAGAGCACGATCACCGACGCCGTCCTCTTTGCTCTGTACGGCGTGCAGGGGGGTGTCGACGGCGAGTATGTCGTCTCCTCATTCGCCGACCCGAAGGAGAAGTGCGAGGTCCGCCTTGAGTTCTCGGTCGGTGGCGAGGAGTACGTCGTCCACCGGACCTTCAGGAAGACAGGGAGTTCCACCCAGCACACCGCCTCCCTCTTCATGGACGGCGGCGAGAAGCACCTCGCCGATGGGGTGAGCGCCGTCGCCGCGGAGGTGCGGCGTGTCCTTGGTATGGGCCCCCAGGACTTCAGGAGCACGGTCTTTGCCGCCCAGAAGGACCTGCTCGCTCTCCTCGACGAGAGGCCGGCGGCAAGGCGGGAGTGGTTCATGAAGGCCCTCGGCATCGACTACCTGAAGGACGAGGGGCAGGCCGCCCTGAAGGAGGAGATAGAATCCGTAGAGGCCGATATCGGCCGTGCTGGAGGCGCTCTCTCCATCCTTGACGAGGAGGAACTGAAGAACGCGCGGGAGATGTGCCGGGCAGATGCCGCCGCTGCCAGGGCCGGGGTGAAGACCTGCACCGAGGCCCTACTCTCCCTCTCTGCGGAGAAGGACGTGGCCGAGGCCGAATTCGGCGTTCTCGACGCGGCCGGCCACGAGGCCGTGCGCCTTGATGAGGCCAGGACCTCTGCCGCCAGAGAGAGGGAACGGTATGCTGTCGAGGTGTCAGGGCTTGAGAAGGATATCGCCGACATTCGGGCACGCCTCGGCGAGTATGATACTCTCGCCGCGGCAGAGGAGGAATATCCGGCCGTCCTGAAGGCTTGCGAGGAGTGGGGCCGGAAGAAGCAGAGCCACGACCTCCTCTCGGAACGTCTTTCCTCTCTTGACGGCGAGCGGAGACGCGAAGCCGACCGCCTCGACACCCTTGCCTGTACACTCCGGGGACTCGATGCCGCCCTGGCCCGGTGCCGGGACCTTGCGCCCGTCGCTGCACGGCGTGAAGAGGTGATCAGGGCACGCGATGCCTGTGCGGCCGACGAGATGAGGCACCGGGACCTTGCCGACCGCGTCCGCACCGCGGTGCAGCACCTTGACGCCCTCGGGAGGGCGATGGCCGGACTCGGCCGGGAGGTCGAGGCACTCAGAAAGAAGGAAGCGGAGTGCGCCGACCTTGCACTCGACCTTGCCGGTTACGACGACCTCCTTCATGAGAACGAGGCACTTGACCAGGCCGGGGTCCATGCCCGCGAGGCCCTCCGCCTCAGGGATGAGGTCGAGACGACGGAGAGGGAGGCGGCGTCCCTGCAGGAGAGGGTCGCGGCCCTGAAAAATGAGGTCTCGGCGGCAGGCGACCCTGCCGCGGACCTGAAGGCCGCCGGGGAGAAGAGAGACGACCTCACCCGCGCTCGCGCTGCGTTTGAAACGAAGAAGAAGGTCTGCACTGATGAGGTGGCATCTCTCAGGGCGCACCTGGCAGACGTTGCGGCCCTCGGCCCGGACTCCCTCTGCCCAACCTGCCACCGTTCCCTTGGCGAGCACTATGAGGCCCTTGTCGCCGATCTGGAGAGGGATGCCGTTGCAGGCGAAAAGGAAGTCTGCTCCCTCGACGAGGAGATAACCCGCATAGACAACGATCTTGCCGCGGTGCAGGGTGAGGTCCGGGAGATAGAGGGCCGCCGCCGGGTTCTCCAGGAGATCCTTGCCAGGACCTCCGCACAGGAGGAGAGGTGTGCGGAAAAGAAGCGTCGGGTTGTTGCACTCCGTGAGTGTCTGGATGCCGAGGAACGTGCCGCCGGCACCTACGACCCTGCGCACCATGCAGAGGTGGTCCGGCGCCTCAAAGCCCTTTCCCACCTGAAGGAGAACTACGACAGGCTTTCCGGCGAGGTCGCCGCCCTACCCGCAAAGGCGAGGGACCTGGAAACCCTCGATGCCGAGGCGGCGACGGCGCTTGTCGCCGCCGAGGTCGCCCGCGCAGACTGCGAGGCCTTCGCCTACGACCCGGCAAAGAAGGCCACCCTCGAAGAGGAATCTAAGCGTCTTGAGCCTGTCTGGCAGGAGTACCTCGCCCTCAAGGCGAAGTGCGAGGGCCGTCCGCGGGTGGAGGCCGAGCACCAGGAGGTGAGCAACACCCTTGCCCGGATCGACAGGTCGATCGCAGATTCCACCGCCGAGAGAGAAAAGATCGGCTTCGACGAAGCCGAGTGTGCTCGTGCCGTCGTAGTGCGGGAGGCGGCCGAGGAGAAACACCGCCGCTACCTTGCATGTGCCGGGGATGTCGCCCGCCTCCCCGACCTGGAGAAGAGTCTGGGAAGCGCGAGGGCGGCCCTTGCGGACGCGGATGCACGCCGTGCCGCCATTGAGTGCACGATCAAGGCCCTCGCCTTCGACCCCAACCGCCTTGTAGAGGTGCGGGAGAGGGTGGCGAGGACGGTGGCCGCAGTCCAGGATAAGCAGGCAGAGATCGCGAAACTCCAGACAGACCTCGCCCACCTCCTTGAGAAGGAGAAGGATATCGGCGGGAAACTGGGGCAGGTGCGGGAGATCAGGGATAGGGTCGCCGTCCTTGAGGGGGAGAGGGAGAACCTGAAACTGACCCGTTCCCTCCTCTCCGAGTACACCGCCTATCTCCTCGGCGTCGTCCGCGGCCAGCTTGAGGGGGTCGTCGGCGAGGTCCTCGGCGAGATCACTGACGGTCGGTATGACACCGTCTCCTTCGACGACACCTTCACCCTCCTTGTCAATGACATGGGGGCAGACTACCCGGCCGACCGCTTTTCCGGGGGCGAGCAGGACGACATCGCGATCGCCCTCCGCATCGCCCTCTCCCGGTACCTCGCCGGCATGCGGGGGATGCACGACCCCGCCGTCCTCATCTTCGACGAGATCTTCGGCAGCCAGGATGAGGAGCGGCGGGCCAACCTGGTCCGGGCCCTCCGGACGCAGGAGGCGCACTTCCCCCAGATCTTCCTCATCTCCCATGTTGGCGAGGTCCAGGACGAGTTCGAGACGACCCTGCGGGTCGAAATCGGGCCCGGGCCCGAGAGCCACGTCGAGGAGGCGGACAGGTGATCCCCCTCGACGAAGGCGACCTGGCTAGCATCATCGGTTATCTCGGGAAGATCCGCCCGGCGGACATGGCCTCGCGCTTTGCCCGCACCGGCGGCTTCGACGCTTCCTCCTTCTCCCCCTGTGGTAGTGGGTACGGTGGTTCTGTCGCAGCGGTGGACGGGAGCAATGCCATGGTCCTGGAGACAGGCAGTTTCTCCGTTGTGCTCGTCCGTGCCGTCGAGACAACCTTCCTCTCCGGTCGGCGCTCTCATGCCGGGGAGACCTCCTTGCGTGCCTTCAGGATCGGGCCTGAAGAGGAGAACACCGCCTATGAAAAACTCTACATGGAGTGCTTCAAGGGCACGAAGCCAAAGAAGCCCCTCGAAAATGAGGACCGGTCCCGCGCTGCGGCTGCGTTCAGGGACACCCTCGAGTACTGGACGGCCCTCCGCCTTGCCGAGACCCTCGACAGGGGCGACGCCCTCCTCCTCGACGGTGCCCTGCGCGTCGATCACGAGAGTCACCGCCCTGTCCTCAAAGATATCCTTGACACTGCACGTTCCCGCGGCGTCCTCGTCGCTGCGGTGACCAAGATGGCGTCGTCCACCTGGGGCGGCGGCATCCCCCTCGTACCCGCCGCAGAAGCCCTCGCCCGCGACCTTGGCGTTGCAGAGGCCTGGTACCTTGCCGTCCCGCCGTCTGTCCTGGACGCGGAGAGATACCGCCAGTGGGACTTCAGCACGACCTACGTCGCATCTCTCCACCCGCGGTCTCCCCGTGCCTTCAAGATCGACCTCCCTGCCGGGTCGCCGCCGTCTGCGGTCAGGGCCACCTTTGCCGCCCTCGCCTCCTATGCGGACGATGGAAGGGTCACCGGTTACCCCTTCCCCCTCTTCGACGCCCACCGTTTCGCGGCGATCGGGAAGGACCAGGTGGATATGGTCAGGCAGGTCTTCATCGGTCGCATGGCCGGGGCTGGTATGACCAACGCGGATTTCCAATCATATTTCGGTGATTACCATGACACGTTTGCACCCTATCGATAATACCGATCCGGCCAAGTTCAGGCTCATCGGTGAGAATGTCCTCTCGTACAGGTTCATCGTCCCCCATGACAGCAGGATCTTCGTCGGCGACCTCCTGAAGATCCGGGACGAGACGAAAGGCCTCACCTTCTTTGCGAAGGTGACTGATATCTGTCACGACTGCAACTTCGCCGACCCGAAGTGGGACACCCGCCCCCACACAGCGCACTTCTACGAACTGGGCGAGGACGTTTTCCTGGGCGTCGAGGCCGTGCCCCTCGGCTACCTCGACTGCGACGGCAGGTTCAGGAAACCGAACACCCTCCCCTCGAAGTTCTCCGAGGTCGTCACCAATCCTACGGCCGACGACTTCGCCTTCCTGAAGGAGGAGATGGGTGAGATCGAGGTCGGCCTCCTGAAGACGGGTCAGGGTGTTGTCGAGGGAGTGCCGGTCGCCCTCCATGCCGAGGTGATGGCCCAGCACATGGGTGTCTTTGCGACCACAGGCATGGGCAAGAGCAACTTCATGAAGGTGTTCTCCGCCTCCTGCATGAAGGAGAAGAAGTTCGGGATGCTCATCGTCGATCCCCACGGGGAGTACGCCACAGGCGGCCGCTCGTCCACAGGCGACCGGACCAAGGGCCTCGTCCACTTCACGGCGGGACTGGACGGGCTTTCTGTCTTCACGACCAACACGGAGAAGATGAAGACATACCACTTAAACCGCCTCTGGCTCGAGTACGACGACATCAGGGCCTCCGACCTGAACATCCTCTTCGATCATTCGGAGCCGCAACACGATGCCCTTGAGATCCTGGAGGGTGAGAAGGGGTCTGACCTCATCACCTTTTTCCGGGAGACCGACTTCACCGACTTCGGTAAGAAGGCGTATGTCGGGAACTTCGAGTGGATCGCGGACGGACTCCGGACCTCCCACCCCGGTCCCCTCACCGTCCTCAAGCGTCACTTCGATATCCTGACCCGTGCGAACGGCCGGTTTTTCCGGGAGAAGGGTTCGTCCATCCCTGAGATCACGCGGGCGCTCGACGAGAACAAAGTCGTCCTCATCGACATCCCCGGTATGGGTGAGAGGAGCGAACTTTTTGTCCTCTCTGTGATCACCCGGCATATCATGGAACGCCACAGGGAGTGGGGCGTCGGGAAGGAGGAAAAACCGCCGCAGGTCCTGATCGCGATCGAGGAGGCGCAACGCGTCCTCGGCGAGGGCGGACGGAGGACCCAGGTCTTCAGGGAGGCCGCAATGGAGGGGCGGAAGTTCGGCGTCGGACTCTGTGTCGTCACCCAGCAACCGAAGAACATCGACCCCCGCGTCCTCGCCCAGTTGAACACCTTTGTCGTGATGGGACTCGGTGACAGGGGCGACCGGGACACCATTGCAAGCAGCGCAAAGCAGGACCTCTCAAAGATGGACACCGAGATCCAGACCCTCGATGCCGGTGAAGCGGTGATCTCCACTCTGAAGATCCCCTTCCCGGTGAGCACCAGGATCCATCTCTTCGACGATTATCTCAGGGAATGCAACAAAAAAGTTCGTCCGTCTCCGGGTGAAGGACTGAAGCGGGGCTTTTCCTGAAAGCCCCATCCTCTCATTTACTCTTCTTTCGTCCGCCTGATCGAGACGCAGTTGACCACGGGGTCACCAGAGATCACGTAGCGCTTCATCACGAGGCCCAGTACCTCGACCCTGTCGCCGACTTCCACGTCTTCCTGCGGTGTGGTGAACATCTTCACTGTTATATCGCCGCTGGGGTCTGTGACAGTGTAGTGAGGCCTGTTGAGGTAGCGGAACTTCACCTTTTTGATGGTGCCGTGGAGCCTGACGGGTTTGCCGATCATCACCGTGGTGATCGCCCGTGCACGCACATCCTTTGCCTCCTTCTCATAGACCGGGACCAGGCCTGCGTACTGGCTCTGGCTCATGTAGTTGAGCGTGCCCGGGATGATGATGAGGAGGACAAGCGTCGGGATACCCCAGAGGAGGATCGAGGGGTCTCCTGTGATGGCGACTGCAATAATGACCAGAATGGTAAAAAATGCGAATACGGCCAGGGAAACGGCCGATATCCGCACATTGACATTCCTTATTTCCATTTTCTGCTCGGTTACTTGAGTGCGGCGATTTCCTTGCGGAAGGCGACCCAGTAAATAACACCGACGAAGAGCAGGCCGCCGACGATGTTACCAAGGGTGACGACGATGATGTTGTTCGTCCACATGGTCACCCATCCGAGAGTTTCGATGCCCGCAATACCTGCAGCCTGTTCGGCGGAGAGGAACGGCATCGTCATGACGCCTGCGGGGATGAAGTACATGTTAGCGACACAGTGCTCGAAGCCGGTGGAAACGAAGGCCATGATCGGGAACCAGATACCGACAATCTTGCCGATCGCGTCGTCGGCGCAGATGCCGAGGAGGATGGCGAGGTTGACGAGCCAGTTACAACCGATGGCCTTGAGGAAGCAGGACCAGAGGGCTGCTGCGCCGACATAGGATGTCTTTCCTGCAGCGATGACGACTGCATTGACACCGAAGGCGGTTGCCGTGCCAACACCAGCGGCTGACCAGGAGGTCAGGGGGCCGTAGGCCATGATGTAGGCGTAGACAAGGGAACCGATGAGGTTGCCGATGTAGACCCAGAGCCAGAGGTTGAGCACGCTTGCCCAGGAGACCTTGTGAATGAATGCCGCCATCGGGGCAAACATCGCGTCACCGGTGAAGAGTTCTGCACCGGTCAGGACGGTGATGATAAGACCGACAGGGAAGACGGCACCCAGGAAAAACTTTGCCAGGCCGGCCCCGAGGAACGGGGCGACGCCGGTGGCGCAGACTGTTGCCAGTCCGGCACCCATGGCGATGTACGCACCGGACATGAACCCTCTCAGGATCATGTTCCATGCGGGCAGGGAGACCTTGTACTTCCCTGCATCGCCAGCTTTTGCGACAATCGCTACTGGAGGATGGAACACCATTTTTTTACACCTCTAAATGTCCTACCTATACCGGCACTATAAAGCCTTTCTTGTATAGGTTAATCTAAAATGCCCTGAAATCTTATTAAAAACTTTCTAATCGTTGCTGCTCGGGGCTTTTTTTTGTCTGACACCAGTTTGCAGGCACCAGAGTGCGTGTAAATGATGCGATATTTACAATTGCGCAGTGTTAACCCAATTTACGTCGAACGGTCAGTGGCTTCAGTCCCGGGCACACCTGAATGTCTCTTTTCTGACCTCTTCCAGGGCCAAGGTGGGGAGGGGCGCGCACCGGATCCCTTGTGTCCCTATCCCCGGAGGATCCGGTGATATCCGGGGTATAAATCGATTTTATGATGTGTATTATGATCTATAGCCTGTGATTGTACTCCGCACCATGTCTGACGGTGCCGCACCTGCACCGCGTATCTTTCTCACGTCCGAGATCATGGAAATCGGTGCCCTTTTCTCCTGCGAATATTTTCAGTGGATCAGGCAGGCTATCAGTGACGTCACTACCGCGAGCCATGTGCGAACTCCTCGCCAGTGGTGGGAGCGAGGATGATGACGTTTCGTGGAGTTGTAAGAATATACGGAAAAGTGGACGTAGCACATCGCGTCAGGCCCCGCATGCTGACATCACTGTACCCTGTGCCGTCATGTCGAACCATCATATGGCACAGAGCATTGCAGGTGTCGCCTGGAGTATGATCATCACGATCACCCGGAGCAAAGGGAGGAAGTTGCTGGTGCGTGATCCCGGTCGATCAATATTCTGAGATTTGGGCTGCAATCTCTGGCCTGAAAACCCTGGATGCCTCCGACGAGAGGAAGGGGAGCAGTCCGGGGAAGTAGACGCCCACATCCCCCATCTTGCTGAAACGCGCGATTTTGATGATGAGTGGTGTGATCGCCTCGGTCGTGTCACTCTGGCGCTGAACCAGGAGGTGGAGTTCTGGAGCGATCACCTTTCCCATACTTCAGGGTGCCTGCGAGAGGTGTACGGGATCCTGCTCGCCGGGCCGTTATGAGGGTGAACTCCGGTGTCAATAGTCGGGATCAGGTGTATGATACCGTTACAAAAATGTGGTGGAGATCTGGCGTCTCTCAGTGAATGGCCTTCTTGATCTTCATCCATTCATCCGCAGAGAGGTGCTCCTTTTTGTGCGCCTCCCGCGCGTGGTCTGCGATCTTCTGTTCCAGGTCGAACTCATTCGCTGCGGATGTCTCGAAGGGGCACTTCAGCCCAATGTCCTTGCATTTGAAAGACGGCATATAACCATCACCGGGAGCAAATATAATTTCATCTATATATTAATGTTCCCCGTGTATTCTTGAGGGGGTGCTGAGAAATTCCCACAAAATCTGTCTGCCCTGTATGATGTTATAAAAGAATAGATGGGCCTGTCCGGGTTCGAACCGGAGATCTTCGCCGTGTAAGGGCGACGTCATAACCGCCTAGACCACAGGCCCTGCAATCTGCCTTCTTATATCGCCGCCATAACGGATAATCCTGTCGCCGAAAGGCAGCAGACGCGGCAGGGGAAGGGGCCTGTTTTCTGTCGTGGCCGGGAGAGGTCTATCGGCATGACGCACGAGGGAGAGTCCTGCCGCCCATACTCTCTGGGGGTAGAAAGTATATATAAATCTACAGTTATACCGCTGGTGCTATGTTTAGTCCCGGGGAGTTCTTTGATACACATTCCGAGCGTTACAGTTATGCAAATCCATTGAAACACGATGTTTTTTTTGTCGACTTTATGAAAAAAAATGGATCCGGCCACTCTCTTCTTGATATCGGAGGCGGCGGCGGTGCATTTGCAAAATACTGTAAATCGATTTTCCCTGACGCTGACATCTGTGTTGTCGACCCTTCAAAAGAACTTCTCCAGAAACAAAATGCTCATGGAATCAAACGTGTTGTCGGGAGTCTGCCTGACGACATCAATGTCGCCTCAGCATATCACTATATCGCGATGAAAGTGGTCCTGCATCATGTGGTGGGCACGTCGATCCGTGAGTCAAAGGACCTCGTAAAAAAGTCTATACTGGCCGCGAAATCAAAACTGGATGATGGCGGGTATGTTTTTATCAGAGAGATCTATTATGAGAGTTATCTCATCCCCACCTTTACGAGAACCATCATCTTCTATCTATTGCGGCTTCAAAATCGATTAAAATTGAAGATCCCTCATGATGACTTTATATCCGGCCTGGAAGTCTGTTTCTATACGCGTGATGAGATTGAGTCCATGATCCGGGAGTGCAATCTTGAGATCGTTGAGTCTCTCCATGACGAGTACGACCCTGGTGCAGGAGGGAGGGTGATGCTCCTGAAGAGAAGGGGGACTGCGTCCTATATCCTGCGGCCGAGGGCCATCCCGTCATGAGGACGATAGAAGGATGCCAAAGAGGAAGTCACTCCTCCTTCTCAGCCATCCTCTCAAGCACCCGACGGATCGCCCGCAGTTCCGCGAGCACCGCGTCTTCTGGTGCCGGGGCAGTCTCCTCGCCCCCTGTCGTCGCCGCTACTGACGGTCTGCCGCGGACCTGGGCCATGATTAGTTCCCGCACTTCTTCAGGTTCCTCGATACCCTCGATCCGGATCTCAGCCTGGGCCTGAGCCGAGTATCCGGCCGTCTGGATGCGGAGGTCGGAGATGCCGAAGATGCGCATCAGCGGCCCCTGCACGATATCGACATTCGTGATCCTGTTGTACGGGACGATGCCCGTCCCCCTGAACCAGACACCTCTCTTCCAGGTCATCTCGGTTCCACTGAGGTGATAGACGACGCTCCGGTAGTAGAGAGGGATCCAGACCGCCACAAAGGCGACGACGGCGATCAGACCCCCACCAAAGAGGATGTAAAGCACCGGCTCTTCGGCAATGGCGACGGGGAAGATTATGAAGGCGGTCACGAGTAGGCTCGTAAGGATAAGACAGAGGTAGTAATATGTCTTGAACTGCGGGGACGGCTTGAAGTCTTCCCCGATTGTGATGGGATCTGTCATGCGCAGATTTTCTCCTTCGCCCACATCAAAGTATGGTCGCCGCCGAGCCTTTGTATGGCGTGGGGTACGGGGGCGGTACGACGCGCCATGGCGGTGATCCCGGGGAGAAGGAGCATCAGGTCGTACGAGGGCAGGCCCCTCGACGACGGGACTGTGCGGGCGATCATCGACGCGACATCCCATGCCCTGACGGCCCCAGGCGTGCCCGAAGGCTGGCAGATCGTGGCACCAGTCATCTCCGGCTACCCGAAAGGTGCGCCAGAACCGCAGATGAGGTGCGAACCTGTCATCACCCGGATAGGATAAAATCTGGAGGGGGGTCATGGCCCCCTGAAAAGAGCGTTTACTGAAGACCGAAGGACTTCAGGGCCACGTCGGGGTTGACCTCGCCGACATGGTAGACAACGCCCTCGGAGAGTTCGTTGATGACCACTTCAGCCGGAGAGAAGAGCGAGGTGTCGATCTTGTAGAAATCGTAGCCCGCTTCCTTGAAGATCTCGTTGAAGGGCTTGCCATAGCCCTTGGACTTATTGGACGGGATCTTCTCGAGGTAGTCCTTGATCTCCGGGGCCTTCATGGTGAGGGCGATCTGGCCGTGGTAGATGGTGGCGTCGTTCGTGACACCCATCGCACGCTTGGCGCCGCGGACCGGCGGGACTGGGGCAGTGCCGAAACCGGCGACGATCTTCCTGGTGTCGAAGCCGAGTTCGTTCAGCTTGTAGACTGCAGTCTCCACGCAGCGGCCGGCGACCTGGATCGAACCGACGATGGAGGAGGTGGGAGCAACGATGGCGCAGGTGTTGGCGACGTCCACCTTGCAGGCATCAGCGATCGTCTGCATGACCTCGCCGTTCGGGAGGTGGTCGCTCTCCAGACAGATCACGGCCGTGTCGCACTCGTCCTCGTATCCGATGACCTCATAGGTGTGCTTCGGTTTGAGGGAGAGGGCACGGGCCGGGCCTGAGCCCATCGCAAAGTAGTTCCCGACCTTGACCGTCCACCCCGCCTTCTGGGCGCCAAGGCAGGCGATCGAGGGGAAGTCAGTGGAAACCTCGATGAATGGCATCGGGATCCCCTTGATCTGGCCCATCGTGAAGTTCACGTCGCCGAGGCCACCCATGCAGATCTCGGTGAAGGTCCGGCCTGCCTGGTATCCGCCAGGGACGGATACGCCGGCATCGACGATCCGGGCACCGTTGTCGAGTTCATGGGACGCCGCGTTGTAATCCTCGGGATATTCGAAAATGTCGTTGAAAATGTCAAGGGCCTGTTCATTCACGCTCAGCATGGAAATATCACCATTCACATAAAGAACGCGGAGAGAACAGATAAGACTTGTCAATCGTTTGCTCAGGCAAGGTGGTCAAGGACACGTAGCGGATCGTATCTGAGCGTGATTACACGGGTTCGGCCCCGTCCCTGCCTGTAATCAAGGTTGATCAGCCGCATCGCATCAAGTTTCTTGACGATCTCGTAGAAGCGGGTATAGCCCATCTTCGTCCCCTCTTTTGCACGGGTGTAGACCTCTCCTGCATTCATCTCGCTCTCCTCTGCGCTCATCGTGGCGATGGTCTTTAGGATGCTTCTTTCATCGTCCTTCAGGGTCCGCAGGGTGAAGGATAGGTGGAGGTACTTCGAGACCTGATATGCCCGGCAGATATCGTCCTCCTTGATCTTTTTCCTCGCCTCCCTCTCAGCGTTCAGGGCCGCACGCTTCAGCAGGTCAAGACCGACCCTGAGGTCGCCGCTCTTCATTGTCTGCTCGACAACGAGGTCGAGCATCGCATCGGATAGGACGCCCGGGTACAGACCTGTCATCACCCTCTCGGTGAGGATATGGCGAACCTCGTCTGCGGAGTACGGCGGGAAGTAGATATCGGTCGGCCGGAAGACTGAGGCGACCCGTGGGTCCACCTCCCGCAGGAGGTCGACGTTCATATCTGAGATGATCGCGATCACCCCGATTCTTGTGCCCGGGTAGGCCTCGTGTGACCGCAGGAGAGCGTAGAGCACCCGGTTGATCTCGTTCTCGTACAGGAGGTAGTTTGCGTCGTCGAGTGCGACAAGGAGGACGACCTCCTCTTTCTGGAGGATCCGGGCGACGGCGTCGAAGACCTGTTTGAAGGAGGTGCCAGAGGCCGGCGGAGGGTGACCTGAAAGTTTCCGGTAGATCTGGGCGAAGACGGCGAACTTCGTGTTGTCGATCTCGCAGTTGACGTACACGGGGACAAGTTTCGTGACTTCGCCCTCGATCTCAGCGAAGAGTTTTCGGACACTCGTTGTCTTCCCTGTGCCGGGCAGGCCCCTGCAGATCGTGTTCAGAGGTCTGCCTCCCCGTGCCCCCGGCCTGATCTGGAAGGCGAGTTCCCGCATCTGCATCTCCCTGTGGTTGAACTGCTCAGGGACATAATCTATTTCGAAGACCTCGGGGTCTCTGAAGAGTGTCTCGTCCCACATGAGGAGATCCTTTGCCATCACCTATTCCCTCGATTTTTCCCTATTTATAGTCTTTAGATATTGGCTTTCACCCTCTGCTCACTGTCGCTGGCTCAGATGGTTCATACAGTCCTTGCAGAGTGTTTTGTTCAGAAATAACTGACTCATCTGTTTTTGTGTCTTTGTGACGGCCTTCCCACAACTCTCACAGATAGCGGTCGCCGCCGGAGCCTGTGGTTGTTCGGTCTGCGATACAGGGGCCGGTTCTGGTGCCGCAACGGGGGCGGGTTCTGGCGCCGGTGCAACTTCGGGTGTGGTCTTCGGGGTCTCCACTTCCTTCGCTTCGATCGGGACGAGGACGGTCTGCTCCTCTTCGGGCTGCATGGGCGCTTCAGAGGGTTTCATCGAGAAGACGCGCCGACGGTAGGCGTCCACCCGCTCGGCCGTAGCCTCGTCCCCCCTGCCGAGGCGGGCGAGGGTTGTGTCGAGGAAACCTGCGAGTTCTTCAGTGTCCTCCTGTGATTCAACCTCTCCACTCACCTCCAGGCGGAGATTTTCGTAATTGTCCAGGTTGACAGTGATCCCGAGAGTTAGAGTCTTTTTTGCCGGCATAGTACTCACTATACTATGGTCAGCATATCTATATCTGTGTATATTTGTCCCCTGATTCAGGGTGAAGCCCTGACTTCAGCCCCACGGTTTCGGGGATGAGTGATGAACGCCGTCCCGCCGGTCTCCGCCATCGCCTCCTCTGCGGCCTTGAGAACATCCTGCATCCCGGTGTCACCGATTGCATAGACAGTCGGGCCGAAGGAACTCAGTCCGACTCCTGCAGCGTCGGTCACCCTGAGAGCGTCGATGAGGTCGCGGATGAGAGGGGGCTGGAGGCTATGTTCAACCCTCTTGAACCCGAGACCCTGGATTGTGTTCACCGCTGTCCCGAAGAGGTCGAGATCTTTCTCGACGATGCCAGGGAGCATCTGCATCAGCACCGTGTGGCAGAGAGCCTGTACGTCGCCGATGGGCACCGGGCAGTACTGCCTGAAGATGTCGACCTCGGCCTTCCCATGTGCGCCCTCCGGGATGGCAGGAGTGGCAAGAAGGATCTGCCAGTCCTCGGGGACAGGATGCCTGAAAAGCACAGGGGCTGGCTTCACGCCGCCAGATGCCGCTGAAGGCCTGAAGTCTGATTTCTCTCCCAGAGGGCCGAAACTGTGCCCGCCATCCAGGACGAAGCCACCAGACTCAAACGTCGCCGTCCCGATCCCCGACGTCCCACCCCGCCCGGCGATAGTCGCGATCTCTCTGACCTCCATGGGCCTGTAGAGGGTGGACAGGGCACTGGCGGTGGCGAGGGCGATCTGGGTGCCGCTGCCAAGGCCGATGTGTCCGGGATAGGTGCGGTGGAGCGTGATCTCAGCACCTCCGTGGACGCCGAGGGCGGCCAGGACTTTCTCTGCGGTCTTTTTCACCCGCTCGACGCTCTCCCCCTCTCCTCTCACCGTGAGTTTGTCGCTCCGTTTTGCCTCGACAACGATTGCCGGGTCCTCGACAGAGAGACCAATCCCCCCGTCGACCCGCCCCGAACTGCCGTTCATGTCGATGAGGGTCATGTGGATCCGGGCAGGGGCCTCCACGATCACCCTGGATTCATCGGTGAAGTTGTAATAAGGGAAAGTTTCCCTGATGGTGATCAGGGGTTCTCCACGGGTGATGATACGATACCGGCGGGAGAGGAGGGGTTCGTGGCTGAAGATGCCGAAGACTTTGCTGATGCGGGTGTCGGCCCGACATACCTGCACATCGTCGAGTTCACGTCGTGCCTCGATCTGGTGCTTCTGCATGATCCGCCCGATCGGGATGTCTGCCCGCATCAGGTCGTCCTTGAAAGAGGGGTCGAGGCGGGAGATCGGGGTATCGGACGCTGCGTACAGGAGTGGCTTCCCGCTCTCTTTCTCGTTCAGGGTCACTCTCCTGTGGTTGACCATATCTCCTGTGTGGATGCCCAGGGATGCAGCCACGCGTTCGTTGGCAGGTATTACCTCCTGGGAGAGAGTCTGCACTGTTACCTCACAGCCCAGTGCGTTTTCAAGAAGGGTAGTCACGGAACCGTCGGTTCCGAGAAGGATCTTCTGCATCGGTGAGAGTGTACCGACATCTCTCTCCAGTTCCCGGAGTTTTCCAGCGATGTTGAATGATGTCATGGTCTTCATCAACCATGTGTCCCGGTGTCTGGTCCGGGACGGTCAGAACATTATTCCATGGGGAGGGTATTATAGTACACCCATTAGCGGCAGATGATGAGAGTTACCCCCTCTGATCCATGATGATGCAGGGTTCTGATGCCGCTCTCTTCTTAAGTTCATCTCAGAACTGTCGTTCATTCTTCTCATCTCCGCATGCGTGGCTTTGGAGAAACCTTCATGAATCAGATCGATGTAGCCCCCTGAATCTATGGAAGAGTGGTGTGGATTCCTCTGCCTTCCCTGTACTCTTTGTCGGGGGACTGCCTCGAAAGCCTCCGGCTTTCTCGTTTCCCCCGAACCCCCGAAACTAGGATAGGACGGGGGAAGACAGAGGAGAAGATGTGATGAAGGAGACTGCTATCCTGCTCCAATCCTGAGCGAGGGTTCGGGGGCAACGAGCGATAGCGAGTTCGAGAAAATCTTTGATCTTCGACGTAGTCACCCGACAAGCAGTTTTAGGAAGGTATTTGATCGGATCTCTCCGTGCGGTCCTGGAGGCGTCGATCTGATCTGGATGCCTCCAGATCCAAAAAAAGAGGACTATCTCCTGCCCCTTACGCCGTCTTCCGCCCGAAGAGGAGGGGCAGGAAGTCCGCGGCTTCGTGCAGGCCGAGTGCGCCCTTCGCCGCCTCCTTCTCGGAGAAGCAGGTGGTGCTGTCTTTCAATCCGCCGCGGATCGCAAAGGGCACCGGCGTCCTGGTGTGGGTCTTCAGCCTGATCGGGGTCGGGTGGTCGGGGAGGATCGCCACAGTACCGTCAAAGTTGTCCAGGATGGTGCCGATGATGCCGTCAACCCCTTCGATCGCCTTCACTTTTTCCTCGACGCTGCCCATGTGCCCTGCCTCGTCGGGCGCCTCCACATGGACATAGACAAAGTCGAGGTGTTTGATCGCGTCAAGGGCGTAGCGCGCCTTCGCCTGGTAGTCGGTGTCGATGAACCCAGTCGCGCCCGGGACATGGATCACCTCCATGCCGGCATACGTTGCGATCCCGTTGAGGAGGTCGACCGCCGAGATCATCCCCCCTGCGAGGCCCCATCGACCCCTGAAAGAGGGGATCGCCGGCCTCTTGCCTCCGCTCCAGGGCCAGATCGTCGTGGCCGGAAGTTTGCCGGCGGCAACGCGGGCGCGGTTCACCGGATGACCGGCGAAGGCCTCCCGTGCGGCGTCCATGCACCGCATCAGGAGGGGAGCGTCCCCGCCGGAAGGGAGATAGGATCCGACCTCCCGCCCGACGATGTCGTGGGGTGGCGTGGTCACCGACCCCTTTGCGCCGTGGACGACCATCAGGTTCCGGTACGATATCCCGGGGTGGAAGTCTGCCCCCGGCACTGCAAGGGACCTGATGAGTTCAGCGCCTTCCTCGCTCGTGATATGGCCGGCATTGAAGTCCTCCATGATGCCGTCCCGCACCGTCACCAGGTTGAAACGGTAGGCATAGTCTGCCAGCCCAAGGTCGATCCCCATGCTCGCCGCTTCGAGAGGGCCCCTGCCGGTATAGCAGGTTGCCGGGTCGTAGCCAAGCACCGAGAGGTTTGCGACGTCGCTCCCCGGCTCGAACTCGTCCTTCACCGTCCTGAGGAGGCCGCAGGCGCCCTCGCGGGCGATACAGTCCATATTTGGCGTCTCTGCATAATCGAGAGGGGTCTTGCCGCCGAGCGCATCAATGGGCTCGTCGGCCATCCCGTCTCCCAGAACAACGATATACTTCATTATTGGTCTTTTCTCCCAGGTTTTTCAGCAGATTTCCCTGACAAGGGCGCGTGCCGCCTGCCGCACCGACTCCTCGGAGTCGAGGGTCGTGTGCCACCCCGTCGCCCTGATCTTATCGACAGCAAGCTGCATCTTCGGGACATCGCCCACCCAGCCGCGGTCTCCACCGGTATACCGGAAACGCACGTCATGCAGGCCCATCTCCTCGGAGACGATCCGTGCGATCGCCGTGACATCGATCCAGTCCTCGGAACCGATATTGAAACAGGTAAAGGTGCCGTCTGTCGTCCTGACAGCGTGGAGGAGGGCCGCCACACACTCGGAGACGAGGAGGTATGACTTGATCTGCTTCCCATCCCCGAGGATCTCCAGTTCGGCAGGGTTCTCTTTCAGTTTGTGGGCGAAGTCCCAGATCACGCCGTGGTTGCTCCGCTCGCCGATGATGTTGGCAAACCGGAAGACACATGCCTTCATCCCGTAAGTGTGGGCATAGGACGAGATCATCGCTTCCGCGGCAAGTTTGCTTGCGGCATAGACCGAGATCGGTTCCATCGGACTGTAAGCCTCGGGCGTCGGGATGACCGACGCCTCGCCGTAGACCGTCGAGGTGGAGGTGAAGACGATCTCGCCGACGCCGTGGACCCGCATCGCCTCAAGGACACGAACAGTGGCGGTTACATTGTTCCTGTATACGTCTGCAGGCGTTGCGGCGCTCCCTCGAACGTCAGGGTCGGCGGCGAGGTGATAGACCCGCTCCGCCCCTTTGAACTTCTCCTGCCAACCATCTTCGAGCAGGTCGGTCTGAAGGTATTCAATTCTCCCGGTGTCGAGGTGCCCCCTGATATTGGCGAGATCCCCGGTGCGGAGGCTGTCGATAACCAGCACGCGATCCCCCTGCTCCACAAGGGTGTCGACCAGATGGGATCCAATAAATCCGGCGCCGCCCGTGACGATCGAGAACATACAGGATCTCATTAGCACCACAAGATAATATGGGTGACGGCAGGGTCGTTCCTCCTCCCCTTCTTGCGTCTCCAGGTCGCCGGGCACCGCCCCTTTCCCTTGCTGGATGCCTGCCGTGCTTCTATCATAATCATTAACTACAGGCCGCCTCCACACCCTATGCACACAGGATTATGACCATGCGCAGAGAACTACGGGAACATGCCGGGATATATCTCCGTGGCCTCATGATGGGGGCCTGCGACGTCATCCCGGGCGTCTCGGGAGGGACCATCGCCCTCATCACAGGTATCTACGAGCGCCTGATCGGGGCGATCAGTGCCATCGATCCCGGATTGCTGAAGCACATAGTGCACGGTGATCTCGGTGCGTTCAGGCGCGACTTCGAAAAAATCGATCCTCTCTTTCTGGTTGTCCTCCTTGCCGGGATCGCCACGGCGTTCCTCGCCATGTCGGGTATCATCCTGTACCTCCTCGGAAATCACGGTGTCGAGACCTATTCCTTCTTCCTCGGGTTGATCATTGCCTCGGCCGTCGTCCTCTTCCGGGAGATACGATCTCCTCGGGTGGCAGACCTGGTCTTCCTCATCATAGGGACCATTGCCGGGTTCCTGCTGACCGGCCTCGGTCACCTTGACGCTGGGCACTCCCTGCCGATGATCTTTCTGACCGGGATGGTGGCGCTCTGCGCCATGATCCTCCCCGGCATATCGGGTGCCTACATGACCCTTGTCCTCAACCAGTACGATTTCATGCTCGCTGCGCTCAGATCATTTGCCTTCCCCGAGATCATCACCTTCATAGTTGGCGGTATCACCGGTCTTCTCCTCTTCACCAAGGCCCTTAAATATCTCCTGAAGACCTATCAGACTGCGATGCTAGCCTTCCTCACCGGCCTGATGCTCGGTTCGGCCAGGATGCTCTACGAGAAGGCCGCTGTCTCTGGCAGTATCCTCTTCGACGGTGGTCTCTTCATCATCGCCGGCATCGCCGTTATCGGCATGGTGGAGTACGTAAAAAGGCGCTAAGGTCGTGCGGTGCCCAAACCCCTTTTTTCCGGGATTTCCATGAAAACTCCCGGGGTGGTTTTCAGAGAACCGCTTGAAACTTCGTTTCATGCCTGGTTGATCAGAAAACGTACTTCTGCAGGCAGGTGCAACAGGTACGGAAGATATCATGTTTATCGGGATCGATCACGGCACAACGGCCATGCGCTTTGCGTCTGAGGCCGGCCATTTCAAGATCTCACGGGAGGCTGCGCGGGACTTTTCAGCCGCGGACCTCGAACGACTCTGCCCCCTCGACGAAATTGAAGGTATTGCTGTCTGTTATTCAATGGGAGACGGCATATCAACGATCACCGACATCCGCAGGGTCGAGAACCGCGGTGTCATCTCGCAGGACGGTGCAGGCAAGCATATCGGTGGGGGGACGCGGGTCTTCGATGAGGTCGCGGCGAGCGGTATCCCTGCCGTCGTGATGCCGGGCATCCACCGCGGCTCCCCGACAGATCCCCGGTTCAAGGCATACTCCCACCAGACGAGCCCGGAGAAGATCGGGATCGCCTATGAGGTCTGCCATGACCTCGGGCCCGATCTCGTGGTGTGCGATACCTCCTCGAACACCGTTACCATCCTTGTTTCTGAAGGGAAGGTCGTTGGTGCATTCGATGCCTGCGTCTTCGCCCCGGGGACGCAGCACGGCGCCCTGGATGTCGACGCCATCCGGCGGATCGATGCTGGTGTCGAGACGGCGAACGAGGCCTTCCTCCACGCTGGTGTCTGTCATACTCTCCCGCCCGAGGAGCAGGAAAGGACGGTCGCGATGTTTGCGGCGATGGAGTGCGCATCAATGCTCCTCCTCAATCCTGAGGCCCATGTCGCTCTGGCCGGGTCGAAGGGACCCGTCGTGGCCGACGAGGTGAGCGCATTGCTCCGTCGCCCGGTTGCGGTCTATGACGAGTGGTGTGCGGCCCGCGGCCTTGCCCGGGTAGCGCGGGACGTCTTCTCCGGGAAAAAAGAGATACTGGGACTTTCTGTCGATCTCTGACCAGTGCAGGGTGTTTGTGGCTTCTCCTATTTGTCTGCCGGATCGCAGGTGTAAATCGAATGAAATCCAAATATATCCCAAATTTCTCATCTATTCTTATTTTTTAATCTTTTTCGGAAGTTTAAAACCAGATGGGGTTTTTACTGTATGTGATACGTTGGTGTGCCGGGATCTGCATGGGATGATACCGGTTTTTCCTGCTATTCCGGGTCTATGGTTCCCGACACAAGATTCTTATTTATTAACCATGATAGATTCTATGGGGTAGTCTGAGTGAGAGAGTTACGCATCCATGGCAGGGGTGGGCAGGGTTCTGTCACTGCTGCCGAACTGATCGCCGTCGCAGCATTTGAAGACGGCGTCTATTCCCAGGCATTTCCTGCATTTGGAGTCGAACGTCGTGGCGCCCCTGTGCAGGCGTTCGTCAGGTTCAACGACGAAAAGATCCGCCTGCGCAGCCAGGTCTATGAACCCGACTACATCATCGTCCAGGACAGCAGCCTGATCCGTGACGTCGATGTCTTTGCCGGGTTGAAGAAGGGAGGCATTGCGATCGTGAATACAGAGCGTTCGATCCCCGCCGCCGTCCCCGAGGGCGTGAGGCTGATCACCATCGACGCTACCGGTATCGCCCTTGAGAAACTCGGTGTCCCGATCACGAACACCACGCTCATCGGCGCATTCGCGGCGGCGACCGGTGAGATCGCTCCCCCCGCGATCAGGAAGGCTCTTATGAGGCGCTTCCCGGGCAAACTTGGTGAAAAGAACGTGGCAGCCGCGGAATATGCCTACAATCTCGTGAAAGGTGAGGCCTGATGGGGTTGAATATCGGGTGCGCCGCTGCACCTGGTAGGGCACGGGACAATAAGACCGGTTCGTGGCGGGTCTTCAAACCTGTTTTCAAGTACGACAAATGTGTGAAATGTGGTCTCTGTGAGGTTGTCTGTCCGGAGGGCTGCGTGCGCGAAGGGCAGGACGGCTATTACCACCCTGACTATAACTATTGTAAGGGCTGCGGCCTCTGTGCCGAGGAATGCCCGGTGGATGATATCGAACTCGTCCAGGAGGAGAAGTAAGATATGATGGAGATTCTGGAAGGCTCCCATGCAGTCGCCGAGGCCGTCAGGCTCTGCCGCCCCCAGGTGGTCGCGGCATACCCGATCACCCCGCAGACTCATATCGTCGAGGCGCTTGCGAGCATGGTCGCCGACTGCAAACTGGACGCCGAGTATATCTGTGTGGAAAGCGAGTTCTCGGCTCTTTCGGCCTGCCTCGGTGCAAGCGCGGCGGGGTCGCGCGTCTACTCTGCGACCACCTCGCAGGGCCTTGCCCTGATGTTCGAGGTCTGCTTCAACGTGGCCGGGATGCGCCAGCCGATCGTCATGACGATCGCAAACCGCGCACTTGGTGCGCCCCTGAATATCTGGAATGACCAGCAGGACTCGATCTCCCTGCGTGACGCGGGCTGGCTGCAGTTCTACGCCGAGGACAACCAGGAGGCGACGGACCTCCACTTCATCGCCTACAGGGTTGCCGAGGACCACAGGGTTCTCCTGCCGGTGATGGTCTGCTTTGACGGCTTCATCCTGACGCACACCTACGAACCGGTGGACATCCCCTCGCAGGAGGCGATCGACGCCTTCCTCCCGCCGTACAAACCGGTCAACATTCTTGACGCGAAGAACCCGATGTCCCTTGGCATGTACGCCACCCCCGACTACTATATGGAGTTCAGGTACGAGATCGACCAGGCGCAGAAGCGGGCGAAGGAGGTCTTTGCCGAGGTCGGCGCCGAGTTCGCCAAACAGTTCGGCCGCGACTACTCCGGTCTCGTCGAGGGCTACCGCCTTGAAGACGCGGATATGGCATTTATTGCGATGGGCTCGATCTGCGGCACTGTCAGGGAAGCGATCGACGAGATGCGGGCCGAAGGGAAGAAGGTCGGCCTGCTGAAGATCCGCAGTTTCCGCCCCTTCCCCTCTGAAGAGATCCGGGCCGCCCTCTCGGGCGTCTCGAAGGTCGCGGTCCTCGACAAGAACATCTCCCTTGGTCAGAAGGGTGCGGTCGCCCTCGAAGTGCGGGATGCCCTGTACGGTAGCGAGATCGATGTGAAAGGCTACATCCTTGCTCTTGGAGGCAGGGACGTGCGGCAGGCAGATATCAAGGCGATTGCCGGCCTCCTTGAAAAAGGAGAGGGCGATCAGTTCTTCGGCCTGCGGACGGAGGTGCTCTGAGATGACTGAGGAATGCGAACTCTTCGAGTGCGGTCACCGGGCATGCGGCGGCTGCGGCCCTGCCCTTGCGGCCAGGCTGATCCTGAAGGCGACCGGCGAGAACACGATCGTTGTCGCTTCCACCGGGTGTATGGAGGTCTTCTCGACCCCCTATCCGGAGACGGCGTGGAAGGTCCCCTGGATC
Organism: uncultured Methanofollis sp.; assembly: GCF_937919355.1. Classification (GTDB taxonomy): domain Archaea; phylum Halobacteriota; class Methanomicrobia; order Methanomicrobiales; family Methanofollaceae; genus Methanofollis. The sequence continues at coordinate 23,543 of NZ_CALFSA010000126.1, forward strand.
CACTCCCTCTTCGAGAACGCCGCGGCCGTGGCGTCGGGGATTGAAGCCTCCCTCAAGAAGCAGGAACGGGACGAGCATGTCGTCTGCATCTGCGGCGACGGCGCCACCTTCGATATCGGGATGCTCTGCATCTCCGGTGCCTTTGAGCGGGGACACGACATCACCTACATCTGCTACGACAATGAGGCCTACATGAACACCGGCATCCAGCGCTCGGGTGCGACGCCGTATGATGCCGACACGACGACAAGCCCTGCTGGCAAGTGCTCGACCGGGAACCCGCGGCCGAAGAAGGACCTCCCGGCGATCCTGGCGGCCCACGGGGCGACCTACGTGGCCACGGCCTCGATCGCCTACCCGAATGACCTGATAAAAAAGGTGCAGCGCGCCGTCTCGACGCACGGCCCGAACTATATCCAGGTCCACGCTCCCTGTGCGACCGGCTGGGGCTTTGATGGATCACAGACAATAGCGGTCGGGCGTCTTGCAATCGAGACCGGCCTCTGGGTGAACTACGAGATGATGAACGGCGAGGTCGAGCGTGTGCGCAAGGTCGCCCACAGGAAGCCTGTCGACGACTACCTCTCTGTCCAGAAACGGTTCCGCCACCTCTACCGGCCCGGCCGGAACGAGGATGAGATCGCCAAGATCCAGGCGATAGCTGACGCCAATGCGAAGAAGTTCGGGATCGACCTGAACGTGGTGAAGGAAGAGTGACCGGGTATCCGGTCCATCAATCTTTTTTGCCGCCCAGATAGCGCCCTGTGAACCCTTCTGTCTCTATCCTCCCTCACCTGGTGTGCTCGGGATCCTGCCTGTAAGGCTTCATTCCTGCTTTCAGTCCATCTGCTGATATTTCCTGAGGGTGAACCGGATCGCCGCCCCCTCCCCGGAACGGCCCGCCACCCGGTCTTCCGCCCGGATCTCGCCGCCGTACCAGGTCACCAGGGAGCGGCAGATATGGAGACCAAGGCCCTTGCCCGACGCCTTGCTCTTCCCGCGCCTGAAGCGCTTGAAGACCACGTCCTTCAGGTCGTCGGGGATGCCCGGACCGGTGTCTTCGACTGAGACCTCCACCTCATCGCCGCGCTCGGCGACGGCGATCCTGACCTCCGTACCGTCGCCGCCGTGCTTCAGACTGTTCCCGATGAGGTTGGCGAAGACCTCGCCGAGGAGTTGTTTTTTTCAAATTTAATGGCATTGGATGG
>NZ_CALFSA010000127.1 GCF_937919355.1 uncultured Methanofollis sp.
AACCCGGGTTTAGGCGTTGGCAACGCCTAGTGATAACCACTACACTATCGGCGCTCTGCTGGTGTCATATCACCGCAGTGCCTTACAATATTTGCTATACTCACATATAAGGATTTTCCACAGGCCCTGCCCGGACCGGGCCCTGTGACGGTGAGGGAAACCGCCGCGCAGAGGACGGCCCCACAGGGCCACGCCAGGACCGCAGGGGAGGGACCGCACCACAAGAAAAGGGAGGGGACGTCCCTCATGCCGCAACAGGTTCTGCCAGGAGGTCGTGTGCCGGGCTGAACCGCCGCAGGACGTCGAGGGAGTAGTATCTGAAGAAGGTGGCGAAGGGCACCTGCAGGAGGAGGAGGAAGGGGAGGGCGAGGAGAATGACGGCGGCGACCAGGAAGACCAGCGCACCCATGGCCGGACCGCTGGCGAAGAGACCTGCGAGGAGGGCGACGATAAAGAGTGGGACCCCGATGACCGCGAGGACGAGCAGGCCGAGGACCCCCATGATCAACCCGGCAACAATGAGGAGGACTATCTTTGCGACGACATAGACCGCCGCATTCTTCAGGTCGGCGCGGAGGAGGCCGTAGACACGCCGCCACCCCTCGACGACCCCGCACCTGTCCGCGACCATCACCGGCACGACAAAGTCGACGGTGAGCATCAGCACTGTCCCGAAGACCAGGACAAGGAGGAGGAGCACAGGCAGGAGGAAGAGCAGGGCGACGACATTCGAGATACCCGAGAAGATGCCGGTGAAAACTCCGAAGACCGCAAATCCAACCATCACGGCGATGAAGACAAGGAAAAGCAGCACCTCAAAGAGGAAGAAGGAGAGGCCCGGACCCATCCGCTCCCTGAAGGTGCGGGAGAGGGAGACCTGGCCCGAGGTGAGGCAGTCCACGAAGACGAACTGGAAGACCGACCCGATGTATGCAAAGGCCAGTACAAGGACGACCAGGGCCGCGAAGATCAGGAAGAAGGTCGTCGGGGCAAGGCCGAAGAAGTCGGGCACTGGCATGGCGCCCATATTCGCACCTCTCCGGTCGGGGAAGGAGTAGTTGCCGCCGCCACCGCCAAAACCTCCGACAAAGAACGCTATTACGGCGAGCCTGAGCCAGACGCCGAGATTGAACGGCCAGAGCAGCGACTTTGTCCGGGAAACGGCCCCTTCAAACGCGCTGATGGCGTGGAAATCCACAGTCATGCGCAAAGATCAGAATACGGAGGAGATAAAGGAGGCGGTCGGTCGGGTGTTACGATCAAGAAAAGACAATAATACATAATCTTAATTTGCGGCCGCCGCACACAGATCAGTGATGATCCCGCTGATCCTCGACCTCACCGGGAGGCACGTCGTCATCTTCGGAGGCGGTACCGTGGGAGCGCGAAAAGCGGCATATTTCTGCCATGAAGCGAGGGTCACCGTTGTCAGCCGGAGTTTTCTGCCCGCAATTGTCAGTTCTGGCGCTGAATGCATCGAGGCCGACGTCGATGCAATGGACGACCGCACACTCCTCGACCTGCTGGACGGGGCCTTTCTTGCCGTCGCCGCCACGCCCGACGCAGCGCTGAACGACCGGATCGGGCGTCTGGCACAGGAAGCGGGCGCCCACTTCAACAACGCGCACGGGAAGACCGGTGACGTCCTCGTCCCCTCGGTCCTGCGGGGGGAGCGCTACCTCATCGCCGTCAGTACCGGAGGGACAAGCCCGGCCGTCCCGCGGTTTCTCAGGGAGCACCTGGAGGAGACCTTCCCCTCTCTCGACGCGATGATCGGGGTCGAAGGGCGACTGCGCGAGGACCTCAAAAAGTCCGTGCCCGCACAGGCCGACCGGAGCCGTATCCTCAGGGCCGTCCTCCACGACCCCGAGGCCTGGGCATGGCTTGCCGGCGGCGAAGACGAGGCGTACCGGAAGATAAAGGAGCGATATATCAGTGGAAACACATCTCTATGCTGACGTGGCCATGGCCGGCCTCAACCACCATGCGGCCGGCCTCGCCGACCTTGAAGCCTTCAGGTTCTCTGACGAAGAGGAGTTCCTCGCCCGGGCGCGGGAACGGTTCAAGGGCGTCTTCCTCCTCCAGACCTGCAACAGGATCGAGGTACTCGTCAACGGGACGGCAGATGACCTCACCGCATTCCTCCACGACCTTGGGCGAGAGAAGTTCGAGGTCCGCGAGGGAGTGGACGTCCTCCGCCACCTCCTTCAGGTCGCTTCAGGCATCGACTCCATGATCATCGGCGAGGACCAGATCCTCGGCCAGATGAAACGTGCCTGGGCAGCATCGCAGGCGGCCGGCGCCTCCGACCACGTCATCGACCTCTGCATCAAGAAGGCCGTGTACGTCGGCGTCGAGGTGCGGAAGAGGACGAAGATCAACAGGGGCGCCGTCTCTATCGGTTCTGCGGCCGTCGCCCTCGCCGAAGAACTGCTCGGCAGCCTCGAAGGCCGGCACATCCTCGTCATCGGAAGCGGGGAGATGGGGATGCTCGTCGCCCAGGCCCTCGCCGCAAAGGACCTGACCGCGATCTACGTGGCAAACCGGACCTACGAGAGGGCTGTCGTCCTCGCCAGGAAGATCGGGGGGAAAGCGGTCAACTTCGCCGAACTGAGGCGCTACATCACCCTCTCCGACGTCGTCATCACCTGCACCTCCGCACCCCACCCGATCCTCACCCGGCCCCTCCTGGCCGAGGTGATGAGAGGGCGGTGCTGGCCTCTCGACGGCCACCCGCGGCCCCTCGTCGTCATCGACATCGCCCAGCCGCGGGACGTCGAGGAGGGCGCCGGCGAGGTTGACGGCGTCAACCTGTACACCATCGACAACCTCCGCGACGTCAATGAGCACACCATAGCGTCGCGGAAGGCCGAGGCCGACCGCGCCCATGATTTTATCGAATCAGAACTCGACCATTTCCTCACCACGCTCAATGCCGCCTCGGCCGACGACGCCCTGCGGGGGCTGTACACCTGGGCCGAGGCGATCCGCGTCAGGGAGCGCGACCGTGCCTGCGCCCGCCTCCAGGGGTGCGACGCCCAGACCGCGGCGGTCATCGACGACCTGACGCGGGTGCTCGCAAAGAAACTCCTCCTGGACGCCACCTACTCCATACGGGCATGTGCGGAGCAGGGGCAGACGCAGGAGGCAGAATGGCTGGTGAAGGCAATTACCAGAGGAGACAGACTATGTTCCCGGAAAGACGACTGAGACGACTGAGAAAAAGAAACCTCCAGCCCCTCTTCAGGGAGACGAGGCTTGATGCAAGCGACTTTGTGATGCCGCTCTTCTTTGACGAGACGATCGAACACGCCGTGGCCATTGAGTCAATGCCCGGCCAGTCAAGGTACCCCGTCGGGGACGCGGCACCTGTAGCGGAAAGACTGAACAAAGCAGGTGTCTCTGCGGTCATCCTCTTCGGCGTCCCCGCCGTGAAGGACGCCGCCGCCCACTCGGCCTATGCCGAGACCGGCGGAGTCCAGAGGGCGGTCGCCGCCATCAAGAAGGCCTGCCCGGAGATGGTGGTGATCACCGACGTCTGCGCCTGTGAGTACACCGACCACGGCCACTGCGGGATCATCGGCGAGACCTCCTCCGGGGAGATCGACCTCCTGAACGGCCCCTCCCTTGCCCTGATGCAGAAAATCGCGGTCTCCCACGCCCGTGCAGGCGCCGACCTGGTCGCTCCCTCCTGCATGCTCGACGGCCAGGTCGGGGCGATCAGGACGGCACTCGACGCCGCAGGCTATGCCGACGTCCCGGTCATGTCCTATTCCACGAAGTTCGCGAGCGCCTTCTACGGCCCCTTCAGGGAGGCGGCACACTCGGGTTATTCCTTCGGCGACAGGACCACCTACCAGATGGACCCGGCGAACGGCCGTGAAGCGCTCCTCGAATCCGAGATGGACGCTGACGAGGGGGCCGACATCCTGATGGTGAAACCGGCCGCCCTCTACCTCGACGTGCTGGCAAAGATCCATGAGATCGGTCTCCCGGTCGCCGCCTACCAGGTCTCCGGGGAATACGCCCAGATCAAAGCCGCGGCTGAACGCGGCTGGATCGACGAGAAGCGGTGCGCCCTCGAGAGCCTCACCTGCATCAAGAGGGCCGGTGCCGACCTGATCATCACCTACTATGCAGAAGACGCGGCGAGGTGGCTCCGTGAAGAGCAGTGACCTCTTTGCACGGGCAGAGGGCCTGATGCCCGGCGGGGTCTCAAGCCCTGTACGGGCGATCAAGCCCTGCCCCTTCTACACGGCCGGGGCGCACGGCCCCTTCCTCCGGACTGTCGAGGGGCGGGAACTCATCGACTGCTGTCTCGGTTACGGCCCCCTCATCCTCGGCCACGCCCATGAAGCAGTCAGGCAGGCGATCGAAGCGCAACTTGCAGAAGGCTGGCTCTACGGCACCCCGTGCCCGCAGGAGATCGCCCTCGCGGAGAGGATCGCCACCGACCACCCCTCCATCGATATGGTCCGCTTCGTCTCCACCGGGTCCGAGGCGACGATGGCGGCGATCAGGCTCGCCCGCGCCGCCACGGGAAAGCCCGACATCGTGAAGATCGAGGGTGGTTTCCACGGCGCCCACGACGCCGTGCTCGTGCAGGCGGGGTCGGGGGCGACGACGATGGGCGTCCCCGACTCTGCCGGCGTCGTCGCCGACCTTGTGCGGCACACGCGACAGGTGCCGTACAACGACCCGGAGGCCCTCGACGCCGTCCTCTCCTCCTCAGAGGAGATCGCCGCCCTCATCATCGAACCGGTGATGGGCAATGTCGGCCCTGTCCTCCCCGAGGAGAATTACCTGCGGGAGGTGCGGAGGATCACGGAGGACCATGACGTCCTCCTCATCTTCGACGAAGTGATCACCGGCTACCGCCTCGGTATCGGCGGGGCGCAGAAGCGCTTCGGCATCACCCCTGACCTCACGACCCTTGGCAAGATCATCGGCGGCGGCCTCCCTGTCGGCGCCTTCGGCGGGAGGCGCGACCTCATGGAGATGGTCGCCCCGCAGGGCCCGGTCTACCAGGCCGGCACCTTCAGCGGGAACCCCCTCACCATGGCCGCCGGCGCCGCCGCCCTCGGCTGGCTCCACGACCACCCCGAGGTCTACAGCCGCCTCGACGAGGGGACGAAGGCCATCGGCGACGCCTGCGACGACGCAGGTGCCGGCGGCTCCTTCGTCAGGCTCGGCTCCATCTTCAAATACTTCTTCAGGGCCGAACCCCCGACGAACTACGCCGAGGCGAAAGAGAGCGATACCGGGGCCTTCAGAACATTCTGGGAGAAGATGCTCGCAAAGGGCATCTTCGTCCCACCGTCGCAGTTCGAGACGAACTTCCTCTCGGCGGCGCACACAGACAAGATCATCGAACGCATCGCGGACGCATACAGGACATGTCTCTAAAAATAGGAACACGCGGGAGCCAGCTCGCCCTCGCGCAGACGGAACGGGTCAGCAGGGCTCTGAAACAGATGGGCATCGAGGTCGAGACAGCAGTCATCAGGACGAAAGGCGACACCAACACCGGCGTCCCCCTCCACGAGATCGGGGGGCAGGGCGTCTTTGTCCGGGCCCTCGACGAGGCGATCATCGACGGCACCATAGACGCCGCCGTCCACAGCATGAAAGACATCCCGGCAAAGAGGCCGAGGGGCGTCGTCACCGGCGCCGTCCTTACCCGGGACTCGCCTAACGATTTCCTCGCCCACGAAGGGGACATTGCGGGCGTGCATATTGTCGGCACCTCCTCGACCCGGCGGCGGGCGCAGTTGCTGCGGCACGACCCTGATATCGAGGTGAGGCAGCTGCGCGGCAACGTGGACACGCGCCTCAAGAAGATGCGGGAGAACCAGTATGACGCTATCGTCCTCGCCGAGGCCGGCCTTGAGAGGCTCGGCTACAAAGTGAAGGGACAGCGCCTGCCGACCTCTCAGTTCGTCCCCTCACCGAACCAGGGTACAATCGCCGTGGTCTGCAGGAACAGTCCTGAGATCATCGAGATGGTCCAGCCCCTCGACGACACGCAGACGCGGATGGACGTCGGGATCGAGCGGGTGATCATGGAAGAGGTCGGCGGCGGGTGCTTCACGCCGCAGGGGATCTACTGCCAGGACGGCCACCTCATCGCCGAGGTGCTCTCCCTCGACGGGAGCAGGGACGTGAGGGTCGAAGAAGACATCGCGACCCTGGACGAGGCGCGGGACTGCGGCAGGAAACTCCGGACAGATGCTGGCGACCTCATCAAAGAGGCCTACAGACAGCTGGGGATCATGCCATGAGCGGAAAGGTCATTCTCGTGGGTTCAGGTCCCGGCGGGCTCGGCCTCATGGCGCCGCGGGCACGGGAGGCGATCGAAGGGGCCGACGTCATCCTCTACGACCAGTTGCCGGGCGACGAGATCCTGGCCACCCTGCCGGAGAGTGCGGAGAAGATCGACTGCGGCAAACACGGCGGCGACCACACCCTCGAGCAGGACGAGATCGAGGCCCTGATGGTCGAGAAGGCCCTCGAAGGGAAGAAAGTCGTGAGACTGAAGGGCGGCGACCCCTTCCTTTTCGGGCGGGGCGGTGAGGAGATGGAGACCCTCCGCGCCCACGGCATCGCGGTCGAGGTGGTGCCCGGCATCAGTTCGGCCATCGCCGTCCCCGAGTCTGTCGGCATCCCGGTGACGCACCGGAAGTTCGCCTCGCAGGTGACGGTCATCACCGGCCACGAGGACCCGACGAAGGGCGAGTCGGCACTGGACTGGCAGTATCTCGGCAGGACGCGGGGGACGATCGTCGTGCTCATGGGCGTCAAGAACCTCGGGAAGATCGCGGAGGCGCTGATCGGGAACGGCCGGGACAGTGCGACGCCGGTCGCGATCATCGAGCGCGGCATGCGCCCTGACCAGAGGGTGACGGTCGGGCCCCTCGCGGAGATCGCGGAGACCGCCCGTGCACAGGGTGTCAGGCCGCCCGCAGTCATCGTCATCGGCGAGGTCGTCGGCCTGTACGACGGCACGACGGTCTACCGGCCCTGAGCGCAGGGATAACAGGAAGACATCATATTCTCTTTTTTTGCCCTGGAAAATGTCTTTCCCGATCCCTGTACGGTCACCTCTGCACCGCCCCGATCTCGGCGCCGCCGACGGTTGCGGAGTACCGGGAGAGGATGCCGGAAAGGGATTTTTTCACGGGCGTCCACTCGTAGCGGCGGGACTTCAGGGTCTCCTCGTCGACGAGGAGGTCGAGGCGGCGGTTGTGGAGGTCGATCGCGATCCTGTCCCCCTCCCTGACGAGGGCGATCGGTCCGCCTGCGGCGGCCTCGGGGGCGACATGCCCGATGCACGGCCCCCGTGTCCCGCCGGAGAACCGGCCGTCGGTGACGAGGGCGACCCGCCTGTAGCCGAAGCCGACGAGGGCCGCGGTCGGCGAGAGCATCTCTGGCATGCCAGGTCCGCCCCGCGGCCCCTCGTACCTGATGACGACGACGTCGCCCTCCCTGATCTTCTGGCCGAGGATCGCCTTCATGGCGGCGTCCTCACCGTCGAAGACCCTGGCCGGGCCGGTGTGCCGCCACATCGCGTCGTCCACTGCGGCCGCCTTGACGACGGCGCCGGAGGGGGCGAGGCTGCCGTGCAGGACCTTCAGCCCGCCTGCGGCGTGGACCGGGTGTTCGGTCGGCCTGATCACGGAGGTGTCGAGGACCGCGGCCGCGGCCGCGATCGACCGTATCGACCTGCCCGACACAGTCGGCGCCTCTTCGAGGTGCTCCATGATTGCGTGGAGGACGGCCGGGATCCCCCCGGCACGATGGAGGGCGACCATGGAGTGGGGGCCGCCCGGTTGCATGTGGCTGATATGCGGCACGGCGTCGGAGATCGCGTTGAAGTCGGCGAGGGTGAGGGGCACCCCGGCCTCTGCGGCGATCGCCATCAGGTGGAGGACGGTGTTCGTCGACCCGCCGAGGGCCATGTCCACCCTGACGGCGTTCCGCAGGCTTTCGAGGGTGATGATCCTCCTCGACGTGACCCCCTCCTTTACCAGGCGCACGGCCACCTCCCCGCTCTCCCGTGCGACCCTGAGTTTTGCGGCGTCCACGGCAGGTATGGCGGCGCAACCGGGGAGGGACATGCCCATTGCCTCGGTCATGCACGCCATGGTGTTCGCCGTGTACAGCCCCTGGCAACTCCCGCACCCCGGCATGGCGGCGCACTCCAGGCCGTGGAGTTCGTCCTCGCCCATCGTGCCCGCGGCGACCTTCCCGACGGCCTCGAAGACGTCGGTGAGGGTGAGGTCCCGGCCGCCGAGACTGCCCGGCAGCATCGGCCCGCCGGTGACCATGATGGCCGGGATGTCCAGGCGTGCCGCCGCCATCAGCATGCCCGGCACGATCTTGTCGCAGGTGCCGACGCAGACCAGACCGTCGAAACGGTGGGCCTGGACCATCACCTCGATGGAGTCGGCGATGTTCTCCCGCGACGGCAGGGAGTAGCGCATCCCCTCATGGCCCATCGCGATCCCGTCGCAGACCCCGATGACCCCGAACTCGAAGGGGACACCGCCCGCCGCGGCGATCCCCTCTTTCACCCTCTCGCTGATCGACCGGAGGTGCATGTGGCCGGGCACGACGGTGTTGTAGGCATTGGCGATGCCGATGAAGGGGAGGTCCATCTCCCTGTCCGTGACCCCGAGCGCCCGCAGGAGGGCGCGGTTCGGGGCCCTCGGGTATCCTTTCTTGACGAGATCGCTCCTCATGGTTCTCACAGAGAGACTGTCCATGAGTATATCAACTCTCTCATTTGTGGAAGTTCCTGACCCTGGCCTCTATACTCGCCGATCTCAGGGAGAGAGACACAAATCCTCCGTTTTTGCCCGCCATCTCTTTACCCCCCCTGAAAACTGCCCCTCTCCTAAACTGATTTCGGAGGGTTCAATTACTGCCAAAGAGATTTTTAATCTCGGCAGTGTTCCTGCCGGGAGTTAGGTATGATTGACAGGTTTCTTGAAGGAAACAAAACATTCATCGAGGGTGAGTTCACCGAACACCGGGAATATTACCGCGATCTCGCCACAGGACAGAGCCCCACCGTCCTCTGGATAGGTTGTTCGGACTCCAGGGTTTCCCCGGACCGGATCACCGGCGCAATGGCCGGAGAGATTTTTGTTCACCGCAACATCGGCAACATCGTCAGGGTCGGCGACTGGAACTTCGCCACAATCCTTGAGTACGCCGTCAAACACCTGAAGGTCTCTGACATCGTCGTCTGCGGCCACTCCGACTGCGGCGCAATGAAGGCCCTGGCATCTGACAAAGAATCGAACGAGGCCTACATTCCCCTGTGGCTCTCGAACGCAATGCAGGCAAGGAAAGATGTTGAAAAAAGGATGCCGAAACCCTCCGACCCCGAGGGCCTGAAGAAATGGAGACGGATGATCGAAGAAGAGAACGTGAGGCTCCAGATCGAAAACCTCAGGACCTATCCGATCGTGAGGGACGCGGAGAAAGAAGGGAAGATTACGGTCCACGGCCTGTACTTCGACCTTGAGACCGGAAAACTGGATCAGATCGCCTGACCGAGGGCGGAATCTATCTCTATTTTTATCTGCGGCAGCGAGATGCGGCCGATCGGAGTGACCTTCCCGTTCACCAGGATGATCGGGATAGGGGGCTGGTGCTCCTCGACAATCTTTTGCACGTACTCGGGGACGCCGTCGTCAAGGAGAGTGAGAGTCACGTCTACTTTCTCGCCGTACTCCGCCGAAAGAGCCTTTTTCAGGGCCTCGGTCGCGTCCACGAGTTTCCCGGAGAGATAGCACTTTGTGAGGCCGCAGGAGCGCTCCTCATTGCAGGGGAAAGGGCTGCACTCCCCGTACGAAAACCCGATGACCTCGATGTGGGCATGGTCTGCCATGCCATCAATGTTTGGCCCGGGCCAATATGAGCATTTGTTCCGTGCCAGAGACGGCGGTCGGGGTCAGTCCGCCACTCTGGAAATCAGGGCCCGCAACTCCGCGCGCACGCCCTCCTCCTTCCCGGCCACAGTCCTGATATCGTTCACCGCGTCTGCCCCGTCGACGAGCACCTCGCCGAGCATCTCCGCACCGATAAGCCGGAAGAAAGACCCTGCCACCCTGCTGACGCAGACGAAGTTCTCCGCACCCACCTGGCCGGAGACGGCGCAGAGGATGCCCGCCTGTCGCCCGGACTCACCCCCTGTCAACAGGCGCCGAGCGCGGTACGCCTGACACCGGTCGATCACCGCCTTCAGCGCGGCCGGGACGGTTTCAGCGTATACCGGGGTGCAGACGATGACAAGGCCCACCGCCGCGAGGGTGCGGTATATCGCGACCATATCGTCGTCGATCACGCATCTCCCGGCATTATAGCACCGGAAGCAACCGGTGCATTCTTCGATGCGCATCTCCGCAGGACAGAGAGTCTCGCACCGCAACCCCGCGTCCCGGCAGGCATCGGTCGTCCACCCGGCAAGGATGGCCGAGTTCCCGTGCTGTCTCGGGCTCCCCTGGAGGACCACCGCCGTCGATGGTGCGCGGAGAGGGAGAGGCCCGACCGCAGGTTCGGGCGGGTGGAGGACGAAGGCCTCGGGACGGTCGGGCAGTTCCTGCCTGAGACGGTGGAAGGCGGTGAGCGCAACACTCTCGGCGGTCTGCGAGGTGCCGGGCGGGTATTCGTAGGTGTTGGTGCGGTAGGTATAGAGGACGTCCTCCCCTCTCCTGAACTCAAGGGTGTACCTGACCATACCGGGATATGCCGCCGAGAGATCCTCTCCCTTCAGGACGAGCAAACCCGGCCTCCCGTCCACGACAACCTCGACCGAACGGAGGATCCATGCGCCGTGCATCTGTTACCCCGGCTGAGGAAAAGAACATGGCCCTATATATGCCTTGCCCGGCGGGTCACTAGCGTTAATAAGGTACGTGGCGCATTAAATATGGTAATTCATGAAGGCGGTTCTGGGTCTTGAAGACGGCGAATTTGTTGTAGGGGAGGGATTTGGTGTAGAAGGGTCCTGTTCCGGGGAATTGGTCTTTACCACCCAGATGACGGGGTATATGGAGGCACTGACTGACCCGAGTTATCAGGGACAGATCCTCATGTTCACCTTCCCGCTCATAGGGAATTATGGTGTAGACCACCATAATTTCCAGAGTCCAACAGTGCATTCTCTCGGGTGTGTCACCCGTGAAGTCTGCACGCATCCAACTGTAAAACCATCACTCATCGACTTTTTTGAACAAAATGGCTTGTATGGTATCACCGGCGTCGACACCAGGCGCCTCACCATCAAGACAAGGGAGCACGGCACCATGCGTGCAGCCCTCATCGTCGGGAGCGACGACGGCGAGGAGGCGGTGAAGATGGCCCGCACGGCCCCCGACATCGCGGCGCAGGACCTCTTCCCGCAGGTCTCCTGTAAGGAGCCGTTCCACATCCCCGGTCCGGGGAAGAGGATTGCGGTCATCGACCTCGGGATCAAGAAGAACATCGCGGTCAGCCTGCAGAAACGCGGCGCCGACCTCTATGTCTACCCGTACAACGCCACACCGGCCGAGATCGACAGGTGCGACCCCGAGGCGATCTTCATCACCAACGGCCCCGGCGACCCGAAACAGGCGAAAGACGCCATCGCCGCGGTGAAACACTACCTCGGCGAACTCCCGGTCTTCGGGATCTGCATGGGCAACCAGGTCACGGCGCTTGCCCTCGGTGCAGAGACCTACAAGATGAAGTTCGGTCACCGCGGCTCCAACCAGCCGGTCAGGCACATGAACGGTTCAATCTACATCACCACACAGAACCACGGCTTTGCCGTGGACGGCGACACCCTGCCCGAAGGCTGCCGGATCGCCTATGAGAACGTGAACGACGGCACCCTCGAGGGCTTCCGCGACGATGACCTCGACGTGCTCTGCGTCCAGTTCCACCCCGAGGCCCATGGCGGCCCGCACGATACGGAGCGTCCCATCTTTGACTTAATGTACAGGAGGATTGCCTGATGCCGAAGAATCCGAAGATTAAAAAGGCCCTGATCATCGGGTCAGGGCCCATCCAGATCGGACAGGCCGCCGAGTTCGACTTCTCGGGCTCGCAGGCCTGCCGCGCCCTGCGCGAGGAGGGCGTCAAGGTGGTCCTGGTCAACTCCAACCCCGCAACGATCCAGACCGACCCGGAGATGGCTGAGCGGGTCTATATCGAACCACTCAAGGCTGAGATCATCGCAAAGATCATCAAGAAGGAGAAGCCCGACGGGATCCTCTCGGGTATGGGCGGCCAGACAGGTCTCAACCTCACCGCCGAACTCGCCGAGATGGGCGCCCTTGACGGCGTCGAGATCCTGGGCACGCCCCTTGAAGCGATCTACCACGGCGAGGACAGGGAGAAGTTCAAGGAACTCATGAACGAGATCGGCGAACCGGTGCCAAAGAGCATCATCCTCGAACACATCGAGGACCTCGATGCGGCCCTTGCCGAGGTCGGCCTCCCCGCCATCATCAGGCCAGCTTACACCCTCGGCGGTGCGGGCGGCGGCATCGCCCACACCCCCGAGGAAATGCGGCGGATCGTGGAAGTCGGCCTCGCCCGTTCCCGCATCCACCAGGTGCTCATCGAAGAGTCGGTGATGGGCTGGAAGGAGATCGAGTTCGAGGTGATGCGCGACGCCGCCGACACCTGCGTCATCATCTGCGGCATGGAGAACGTCGACCCGATGGGCGTCCATACAGGGGAAAGCGTCGTCGTGGCCCCGATCCTCACCCTGCGCGACGACGAGTTCCAGATGATGCGCTCGGCGGCGATCAGGATCATCAGGGCCCTCGACGTGCAGGGCGGGTGCAACATCCAGTTCGCCTTCAAGGACGGGGACTACCGGGTCATCGAGGTCAACCCCCGTGTATCCCGTTCCTCGGCCCTCGCCTCCAAGGCGACCGGTTACCCGATTGCGCGGGTCGCCGCAAAGATCGCCATCGGCCTGCGCCTCGACGAGATCATGAACTCTGTCACCGGCATGACGCCGGCCTCCTTTGAGCCCTCTATCGACTACATCGTCGTGAAAGTGCCGCGCTGGCCCTTTGACAAGTTCAAGACCGCCGACCGCACCCTCACCACGGCGATGAAGAGCACCGGCGAGGTCATGGCCATCGGCAGGACAGTCGAAGAGGCCTTCAAGAAAGCCCTCCGCTCTCTCGACACCGATATGCGGGAGCACACAAACCCGAACGAGATCAAGATGATCCTGACAAGCCCGACCGACGAGCGCTTTGCCTGCCTTTTCGACGCTTTCAAGCAGGGAATGACCGTCGGCGAGATCGCGGCGATGACGAAGATCGCACCCTTCTTCCTGGAAAAGATCGAGCACCTCGTCAGGATCGAGAAGAAACTGAAGGAGAACTTTGAGGAAGGCGACCTCAGGACGGCGAAGAGGTTCGGCTTCTCGAACACGGAGATCGCCGGACTCACCGGCATGCCCGTGGACGAGGTCGAGAAGAAGGCCGGCAAACCGACCTACAAGATGGTCGACACCTGCGCCGCCGAGTTCCCGGCAAAGACACCGTACCTCTACTCCACCTGGGAAGAGGAGACCGAGGACGTCCATGACCCCCGCAAGAAGGTGCTCATCCTCGGTTCCGGCCCGATCAGGATCGGGCAGGGGATCGAGTTCGACTACTGCACCGTCCACGCGGTCCAGGCAGTCAGGGAAGAGGGCGTCGCCGTCCATATCATCAACAACAACCCCGAGACTGTCTCCACCGACTTCGACACCTCGGACAGGCTCTTCTTCGAGCCGATGCAGCTCGAGGACGTCGTCAACGTCCTGGTCAACGACGACTACGACGGCGTGATGGTCCAGTTCGGCGGGCAGAACTCGGTGAACCTGGCCATCCCCCTCGAACAGGAGATCAAAAAGCGCGGTCTCAAGACAAGGATCTTCGGCACATCGCCTGATGCGATGGACATGGCCGAGGACCGCGACCGGTTCAGTGTCCTCCTGGACAGACTGCAGATCCCCTCTGCGCCGAACGCCTCCGCCCACTCGGAGACAGAGGCGCGGAAGATCGCACAGAAGATCGGTTACCCGGTCCTTGTCCGCCCGAGTTACGTCCTCGGCGGCAGGGCGATGGAGATCGTCCACGACGAGGTGGAACTCGACAGTTACATGAAGGAAGCGGTCAGGGTCTCCCGGCAGCACCCGGTGCTCATCGACCGCTTCCTCCAGGACGCCTACGAACTCGACGTCGACGCCGTCTGTGACGGCGACGAGGTGCTCATCGGCGGTGTGATGGAGCATATCGAGGAGGCGGGCGTCCACTCCGGCGACTCGGCCTGCGTCATCCCGACCCAGTCCCTCTCAAAGTCGGTCGTCGACCGCGTGAAGGACTACACCCGGCGGATCGCCCTGGAGATGGGGGTCGTCGGCCTGATCAACATCCAGCTCGCGGTGAAGGACGATGTCGTCTATGTGCTGGAGGCGAACCCCCGGGCAAGCAGGACCGTGCCCTTCGTTTCGAAGGCGACAGGCACCCCGCTCGCCAAGATCGCCGCAAAGGTGATGATGGGCAGGAAACTGCACGACCTCGGCTACCATGAGAAGACCATCTCCCATGTCGCCGTCAAGGAAGTGCTCCTCCCCTTCAACAAACTGCCGGGCGTCGACACCGTCCTCGGCCCCGAGATGAAGAGCACCGGCGAGGTCATGGGCATCGACTACGACTTCGGCCGGGCCTACTACAAGGCCTGCCTTGCCGCGGACAACGACCTGCCCCTCAGGGGCAATGTCTTCATCTCGGTGCCCGACGACCAGAAGGTGGCGCTCGTCCCGATCGCAAAGAAACTCTCCGACCTCGGTCTCGTCCTGTACGGCACCGGCGGCACGGCCGAGTACCTCATCCAGTCGGGCGTCGACGTGAAGATGGTGAGGAAGGTCCAGGAAGGGTCGCCCAATGTCATCGACATGATGCGGAAAGGGGAGATCAGCCTGATCATCAACACCCCGGCGGACAAGCAGTCCCGCCAGGACCACTACGCGATCATGCGGGTGGCCGTGGACTACTCGGTACCCTATATCACCACCCTCTCCGCGGCCGAGGCGGCGGCGCGGGCGATCGAGGTGATGAAGCACGAGGAGATCACCATCGAGCCCCTGAACCACTACCTGGGGAAGGCTTAATTTCCCCTCTCTTTTTCCGGGCGATTGTTCATTAATATGCAAAAATGTTTGAATTCACAATGGCGCCCAAAAAAAGTTATGATAATCGTCATCTCAACGTACACCCTATTGTTCCACTCCTGATCGCAGCGTAAAATTTATCATTTTTCATCCCCTATGCCCGGCCGTAGGAGCGGCATATTTCACGCTCCATCCAGTTGTATCCCCCCATGTGAAGGAGGGAGAAAATGAAAGATGGATCTAAGGATAAGGGGGCGCATCGCCTCCTGGCGATCTGTATCGCCATCCCGCTGTTGCTCATGCTGGCCTGGACGGCATCGGCATCAGGCATGCCCGGCGTCCTCTGGGAGAGGACATTTGACTCGGGACTGAACGACTTCGGGAACAGTCTCCAGGAAACCGGCGACGGGGGATTTGTCCTTGCCGGTAAAGAGCAGAACTGCACGACAAGTGATATGTCCCTGCTGCGGACGGACAGGAACGGCACCGTCCTCTGGAACAGGACCTATGACTACGGTGACTACGATACGGCGAATGCCGTGCGGGTCACCCCGGACGGCGGATATGTCCTGGCAGGCTACGGCCAGATGGATGTCGGCGGTGTAAAGACCGACGGCATGATGATGGTCAGGACCAACAGCGCGGGGACGCCCCTCTGGACAGGGCCGACCGGGAACATCAGCCAGACCTGGGAGGAGGCGAAGGACGTCAGGGTCTGCAAGGACGGGGGTTTCGTCCTGACCGGACGGGACAACCCGGAGAACGGGCCGGGCGCGGCGTACCTTGTCCGGACCAACGAGACCGGCGAGGTGGAGTGGTCGACGCGTTTCCTGAGGATGTATGACGACGCCGGGTACTCCGTCCTCCAGACAACCGACGGCGGGTACCTGGTCGCGGGCACCTCTGCCGACCCTGTCAACGGGACGGTGGACGCGTTCCTGAGAAAGACAAACGAGACCGGTGCTCTCCTCTGGGAGCAGTATTATGCGGCGCGTGACCTGCAGTGGCCTTCACAGGGTGCAAAGGGAGACTTCCAGGCAGTGAAGGTGCTCCAGACCGCCGACGGGGGGTACGCCCTCGCGGGCAAGGCCGCTTTTGAACAGCCCGAGACGGCGGGCGCCGCCCTGATCAAGACCGACGCCAATGGCGAGGCCGTGTGGTCGCGCTTCTACAACACCACCTGCACCGATGCGTTCTGGGCCGAGGACTTCGTCGAGACATCTGACCGGGGATTTGTCCTTGCATGCCACTTCGACCCCGTGGCAAACCCCCAGAATGTTGTCTACCTCCTGAGGACAAATGCAACAGGGGAGATCACATGGCAGGACTTCTACACTCTCGGCCTGCTTGAGAACGACCCGCACGCGATCGTCCTGACAGAAGACGGCGGGTACGCGATCGGCGGCGAGACCGGGATCTGCACCGGGCCGACTCTCTTCACCGGGTGCTCGCTCGACGCTTTCATCCTCAAACTTGGAAAGGAACCACCCGGACCTCCGCCGTCGCAACCCTTCTACGCTGACTTCGCCGCCTTCCCGCGGAGCGGCACAGCACCCCTGACCGTGCAGTTCATCGACCGTTCGGCGGGCGACCCGGCGACCTGGTCCTGGGACTTCGGCGACGGTGCGAAGTCGAATGAGCGTTACCCCGTCCACACCTACACGCGGGCAGGCACCTACGCCGTCTCCCTGACCATCTCCGACGGGAAGAGGAGCGACACCGAGACAAAGACCGGCTACATCACCGTCACCCAGGAAGAACTGAAGGCACGCCTCTCATTCGTTCCCGCGGCGTCCACTTTCCCTCAGGGTGAGAACAGGACCTTTGACGTGGTGATGGACAGGGCAGATAAGAGCGTCGCCTTCTACTCGCTTGCCATCGACCTCACCGACCGCCGTATCGGCGAGATCGTGAAGGTCGAGATGCCCGGATGGGTGGGCACCAAATTTATGGTCTCGCCCGTGCCTGCCGACTCGGTCGTCGTCTCCGGCATCAGGGGCACAACCAACCCCGGGACAGAGAATGTCACCCTCTGCAGGGTAACGGTGCGCGGGGACACCGGCGGCCAGAGTGACCTCGTCCTCGGCGGGGCGCAGGTCGTGGGACCGGGCCTGGAGGACTACGTCCTTGAGACCGGGAAGGCGCGCCTCACGGTGACGGCCGCACCGACACCGGTCCCGCTCGGGGCGAACTTCACGGCCGCACCCCTGAACGGCACCGCACCCCTGGAGGTGAACTTCACCGACGCCTCGACGGGCACGCCCATCTCCTGGGCATGGGCTTTCGGCGACGGGAATACCTCCACAGAGAGCGACCCGACGCACACCTACGAGAATCCGGGGTTGTACACGGTGAACCTGACGGTCTCTGACGGGAAGACTTTCTCCTCCCGCGAGAGGACCGACTACATTAACGTCTCGGCCCCGCTCAGGGCGAACTTCACGGCCTCTCCGACCTCAGGGCCTGCCCCTCTGGAGGTGACCTTCAACGACACCTCGACGGGCACCCCCATATCCTGGGCATGGGTCTTCGGGGACGGGAATGTCTCCACAGAACCCAACACGACGCACACCTACGAGAATCCGGGGCTGTACACGGTGAACCTGACCGTCTCCGACATCGACGAGATGGACAACGAGACAAAGGTCAATTTCATCAACGTCACAGCACCATAGGGGCAGGGGAACCGGTACCCCACCTATTTTTCCAGAGGAGGGCCGGGCAGGTGCTCTCCTCCCACAGCGACGGACAATCCTCTGGAGACGCACGGCCGGAGACCGCAGGGCGACACGCCCCCAGAGATTTAAAAGTCTGGGAGCACTAACGGGTATTAGGTATCTGCATACCATCAGGTGTATCATCAATGGGAAAGGGAAAAATTGTACTCGCCTATTCTGGCGGTCTTGACACGTCAATCTGCATCCCGCTCCTCAAGGAGCACTACGGCTACGACGAGGTCGTCACCGTCGTCGTCGATGTCGGCCAGCCCGCACACGAGATCGAGGAGGGGTCGAAGAAGGGCGAAAAGCTTGCCGACCGCCACTACACCATCGACGCCAAGGACAAGTTCGTCAAAGAGCACCTCTTCCGTGCGATCAAGGCAAACGGGAGTTACGAGGGCTACCCGATGGGCACCGCCCTCGCCCGTCCCCTCATCGCCGAGGAGATCGTGAAGATCGCAAAGAAGGAAAAAGCCGTCGCCATCGCCCACGGCTGCACGGGCAAGGGCAACGACCAGCTCCGCTTCGACTTCATCTTCCGTGCGAACGGTTTCGAGGTCGTCGCCCCGATCAGGGAGATGAACCTCACCCGCGACTGGGAGATCGACTACGCCGAGAAGCACGGCGTCCCGGTGCCGGTGAAGAAGGAGAAGCCCTGGTCCATCGACGAGAACTTCTGGTCCCGGAGCATCGAGGGCGGCAAACTCGAAGACCCGGCATTCCACCCGCCCGAGGAGATCTATGCCTGGACCGTCTCCCCGAAGGACGCACCGGACGAGCCCGAGACGGTCACGATCGGCTTTGAGCAGGGCGTCCCTGTCTCCCTCAACGGGAAGACGATGAAGGGCGGCGACCTGATCCGCGAACTCAACGCCATCGCAGGCCGCCACGGTGTCGGCAGGAACGACATGATGGAGGACCGCATCCTCGGCCTCAAGGCCCGCGAGAACTACGAGCACCCGGCGGCGACCGTCCTCCTGACCGCACACCACGACCTTGAACGCCTCGTCCTGACCAGGCAGGAACTCTCCTTCAAGCACGGCGTCGACGAGAAGTGGTCTGAACTCGCCTACATGGGTCTCGTCCACGAGCCCCTCTATGTCGCCCTCAACGCCTTCATCGACACGACCCAGGAGCGTGTCACAGGCCAGGTGGACTGCGTCCTCTTCAAGGGAAGCGTCCATGTCGCCGGGCGGAGTTCGCCGATGGCCCTCTATTCGAGCGACCTGGTCTCCTTCGACTCCCACACCATCGACCAGTGCGATGCAGTGGGCGTCTCGAAGTACTTCGGCATGCAGGCCCGCCTGCTGAAGCAGATCAGGAAGGAATAAATTTTCTTTTTTTTTT
>NZ_CALFSA010000128.1 GCF_937919355.1 uncultured Methanofollis sp.
TGCCACATCGGCACCCCGACGGCCGAGGGGCAGTACGACATCAGGGAACTGAGGCGGGTGCAGGAGTTACTTGCGTACAGGTGAATGTTTTTTGAGGAAAGAAGGAAGGGAGGCGGGTGAGGATGCCGGGGAATTTTCATCTCCCGGCTGTACTCACCCCCGCAATGGCCTTCAAACGTCCTGCATGGCGGGGACCATCGCATCGACGCCCACCAGGCCGACGAAGGCGCCGCTGGAGTTTTTGATGGGTGCGTACGCAACGGTGTCGGTGTACGTCCCGGCGCAGGGCTTCACAAAGCCGGTGAGGATGACGGTATCCGCCGCACTCATGGTGTACTGATCGCCGATCGCAGCCGCATACTTGCTGCTGCCGTATTCTGCATCCACGACATACTCGACGGCATCCCCTGCTTTCCGCATTGTATAGGCGTAGGTGATGTTGTTGTTGGACGCCCGGACGGCATTGAGCTGGTCGCGGATGGCGATGAACGCCGTCGTGTTTTCATCTCCCGGCTGAAGCGCCGCCATGGCGTCGCCGTCGATCCGGGCCGCAGTATCCGCGGCAAGGGCCTTCATGTCGGCCGGCGCGACCGTGCTCCATGTGTCGATACCCACCAGCCCGACGACAGTACCGCTGGAGTTCTTGACAGGAGCGTACCCGGAGGTGCTGGTGTACGTTTCAGCGGAGGGTTCCACAAAGCCGGCGAGAAACACCGTGTCATTCTCCGTCGGGACGTACACCTCGCCGATCGCGGCCGCGTAACTGCTGCTGCCATAGTTTGCATCCACGACGTACTCGGTGGCATTCGCGGTTTTCCGCATCGTACCGATGTAGACGACGTTGGGATTGGACGCCCGGACAGCATTGAGCTGGTCGCGGAGGGCGATGAACGCCGTCGTGTTTTCATCTCCCGGCTGAAGCGCCGCCATGGCGTCGCCGTCGATCCGGGCCGCAATATCCACTGCAAGGGCCTTCATGTCGTCCTGCGAGAGTGCCACGGACGCAGGTCCCGTCTCCCCGGATGCCGATTTCGTCTCACCGGATGGGAATAGGATCACAAGCGCTGCTGCAATGATGATCAGGGCGAGAACGCCGACGACCAATCCGACGAGAAGATTCTGACGGGTCATACCACAGACTCCATTAATAGCATATCGCAGATATGCTGATTAAACATTTTTAATCATAGCATGGCTATACGCTCTGATATTGAGATTTGCCTGCATAATTTAGGACCAATTAGAAAATTCCCTGAGCGTCTGGCCGAATAACAGGCGACTCCACCCGGCAAAATATCAATCCGGGGGTGGAGCGAGATGAGACGGTCAAAAAAAAGATTAATCCTGGGCCTGCCCGCCATACATCCCCTGCTCCAGCACCGCGTCGACGAGGACGAGGGCGAGCATCGCCTCCGCCACCGGGACAAGACGGAAGGCGATGCAGGGGTCGTGCCGACCGGCGATGGCGATCTCCCTCTCCTCCCCGCGGATGTCCACGGTCCTCTGGGGGAGGGCGATGGAGGGCGTCGGCTTCACCGCCAGGCGGACGACGACCTCCTGCCCTGTCGAGATACCGCCGAGGACGCCGCCGGCATGGTTGGAGAGGAAGCCCGAGGTGCCCATGGCGTCGTTGTTCTCCGAGCCATAGAGGCGTGCGGCGGCAAAACCCTCGCCTATCTCGACACCCTTCACCGCCCCGATCCCCATCAATGCCCCGGCGATGGCGGCGTCGAGTTTGCCGAAGACCGGACTCCCGAGGCCGGGCGGGACCCCCGAGGCCCGAACCTCGACGACCCCGCCGACAGAGTCGCCGCGGGCCTGCGCCGCACGCACCTCGGCCTCCATCTCCGCGGGGTCTGTCTTCCCGTGCACCTCGCGGACAGACCCGGCGACCGCGATCCCGTGCGTCTTCAGGACAGCAACCGCCACAGCCCCGGCCGCGACCCGTGCCGCCGTCTCCCGTCCAGAACTCCGGCCACCGCCCCGGTGGTCACGGAGGCCGTACTTCTGCAGGTACGTGTAGTCGGCGTGGCCGGGACGGAAGACGTCGCGGAGGGCGTCGTAGTCGCCGCTTTGGACGTCCCTGTTCCTGATCAGCAGGGCGATGGGCGTGCCGGTGGTCTTCCCCTCGAAGACGCCGGAGAGGACCTCGACGTCGTCGGTCTCCTTCCGCGGCGAGGCAAGGGGACCTCCGGGGCGGCGGCGGTCGAGCATCGGCTGAATGTCCCCCGCGGAGAGGGGGAGGCCCGGCGGGACGCCGTCGATGACGGCGCCAATCGCGGGGCCGTGGCTCTCCCCGAAGGTCGTCACCCTGAAGAACTGTCCGAAGGTGTTCATTCCCCGAGCACCTCCCGCACGGTCCTGTCATCCACCCTGATCCCGGTCATATGGAGGAACTGTTCGCAGGCCTGATACACAAACATCTCGGTCCCCGGGATGGTGCGACAGCCGCGGGCCGTCGCCGTCCTGAGGAGGGGGGTCTCCTTCGGGGTATAGACGAGGTCGAAGACAGTCATGCCGGGCCCGAGGTCTTCAGGCGCGAGGAGGGAGTGGGGGTCGCCGGCCATGCCGACAGGCGTGGCGTGGACGACGACCTCCGGACGGACACTCCCGAAGTCACTAAGCGATCCGGCCTCGCACCCGAAACGTGCGGCAAGGATCTCTGCCTTCCCGGCGTCGCGGGCAAGGACGGTCACCCGGTACCCCAGGCTCTGGAGGGCATAGACCGCCGCCGCGGCCGCACCCCCGGCACCGAGGACGACGGCCCTCTCCGCCGCGACCCCTTCGAGGGGGCGGCGCACGCCGACCCAGTCGGTGTTCGAGGCCCTGACATGGTCGCCGCAGAGCACGAGGGTGTTGGCGGCGCCGATCGCCGCCGCGTGCCTGTCGGCCTCGTCCGCGGCAGCAAGGGCCGCCTCCTTGTAGGGGATGGTGACGGAGAGGCCGCGGACGCCGAGGGAGCGGGCGGCACCGAGGACCGCCGCGAAGTCGGGGTGGTCGAAGAAAGTGTACGAGGCGTCCATGCCGTACCTCGCAAAGAGGGCATTGTAGAGGAGGGGACTCCTGCTGTGCAGGGCAGGGTGCCCGGCGATCCCGTAGAGGCCGGTTGCCGGGTCGGGGGCGTCGAGACGCTCCGCCTCGCCGGGCGGGAGGGCGAAACCTGCAGGGAGGGAGACAGGGTCACGCCTCCCGGAAAGGCGGGATACCACATCGTCTGCGACCATGTCGGGCCTGCGGCCTCCTGTCCGGACACAGATGTCCGCGGCCGCGAGGTAGAAGGGCCGCCGCCTGTGGAGGAGGGCCCGCACTTCATCCTCAGGGGGAAGGCCGGTGAGGGGCGGGCGGTCAGAACCTGCGGTCCTCGTGATGACCTCCCCGGCACTCGCCTCAAGGAGGACGACGGTCCCTCCCTTCCGGAGGACGCGGACATTCTCCGGGTCGAGGACGGCACCGCCGCCCGTGGCTATGACACCGCGGAAATCGGCAAGGCCGGCGATCACCTCCCTCTCCAGGGAGCGGAAGGTCGCCTCCCCGGCAGAGGCGAAGATGGCGGGGACCGGCATCCCGGCCCTCTCCTCGATGAGGGCGTCGGTGTCAAGGAAGGGGAGAGAGAGTCGTCGGGCGATCATCTTTCCGACCGTCGTCTTGCCCGTGCCCCGGTAGCCTATCAGGACGACCTTCACAGCAGACCCGCCTCCTTCAGAGAATCCCAGAAACCGGGAAAGGACTTGTCCACGCATTCTGCATGGAGGATCTTCACATCCCCGGCGCCAAGGCCGATCACGGCCGCGCTCATCGCCGTCCTGTGGTCGTTCACCGGGTCCACGACACCGCCCCGGAGGGGAGAGGGGGTGATGATCAGGGCGTCCTCCGTGACGGCCACACGGCCGCCGAGGCCCCGCAACACCCGCACGACCGCAGCGACCCGGTCGCTCTCCTTGTACCTGAGATGGGCGATGCCGGTGATCGTCGTCGGCCCGCGTGCAAAGGCCGCCACCGCCGCAAGGGTCTGGACGGTGTCGGGCGAGGCGGCCATGTCGATCGTGGTCCCGTCGAGGTCGCCGTCCGACTCAAGGACGACGGCGTCTCCGTCAGCACTGACCCGGCAGCCCATCCTCTCAAGGGCGTCGAGGAAGAGGCGGTCGCCCTGGAGGGAGGAGAGGTCGAGGTTTCTCACCGCCGCCCGCCCACCGCAGACGGCGGCGACGGCAAAGAAGTACGAGGCCGAGGACCAGTCGCCCTCGACTGAATAGGGACGGCCCCTGTACCGGGCGGGCCGGACGATGAAACGGCCCTCTCCCTCCCTCTCCACGGGGACGCCGAAGGCCTCCATCACCGCGGCCGTGAGGTCGAGGTACGACGCCGAGACCGGCGGGGTGGTGAGTGAGAGGTCGAGGCCCTCCACATAGCAGGGGGCGGCGATGAGGAGGGCCGAGACGAACTGACTGGAGACGTCGCCCCGCATCGCGGCGGCGCCGCCCCGCACGGGCCCCGCGACCGTCAGGGGCGGAAAGCCCGCCCTCTTTTCGTAGGCGACCCTGCCGCCGAGGGCGGCGATGGCGTCGCCGAGGGGACCGACCGGCCTCTCCTGCATACGCAGACTCCCGGTGAGAGTGACTGGCCGGGGAGAGAGTGTGGCGATGCCGGCGAGGAAACGGAGAGTCGTCCCCGAGTCGCCGGCGTCAACCGTGGCCGAACCAGAAAGGGGGAGGACGCCTGCACAGCCGCGGACGAGGACGCTGTCACCTTCGTCGAAGGTCCGTATGCCGAGGGCGGCGAGGCCATCACGCGTCCTGGTGGTGTCCCCGGACCTGACAGGGCCGACGATGCGGGACTCTCCCTCCGCAAGGGCGGCGGTGACAAGGGCGCGGTGGGTGAGGCTCTTCGAGGGCGGGGCCGTGACGGTGACGTCGACGCCCCGGCGGCGGGAGAGGGTCACCTCCATCCTGCCGCCTCCAGCCGCGGGTAGCACCCGAAATCCTTCACGACCGCAAGGGATGAGAGTTCGGCAACGGCCCCGGCCCATACAGGGCAGTACTCGCCGTCGATGAAGAAGACGTACCGCCCCATCCCCCTCTTTGCGGGCCTGGACTCGATCCGTGTCAGGTTGATCCCCAACCGTGCAAAGACCGCAAGCAGGTCGGCGAGGAGGCCGGCACGGTCGGCCTTCGGGTCGAGGAGGACGGAACACTTCCCGGCACCCGGTCCCTGATAGGGCTCTGTCGAGATGACGACGAACCGCG
>NZ_CALFSA010000129.1 GCF_937919355.1 uncultured Methanofollis sp.
AGCGGGGTGTCGTCGACGGAGGAGGAGCACGCCGCGGCGTTGCGCCGGGCCGACGAGATCGCCCTCTGGCTTGACGAGCAGGGCTTCCCCCATCCGGTCCGCGCCGACTCCGGGAACGGGGCGCACCTCCTCTACGCAATCGACCTCCCGAACGACGACGGAGGACTTGTGAAGGGCGTGCTCGCCACCCTCGACGCCCTCTTTTCCGACGAGACAGTCACCGTCGATACGGCGAACTTCAATGCCGCCCGGATCTGGAAACTCTATGGCACCTGCTCACGGAAGGGGGACAACACCCCCGAGCGACCGCACCGAAGGGCGCGGCTCCTCTCGGTGCCTGAGGAGAGGGAGATCGTCGCGGTAGAAAAACTTCGTGCGATAGCCACCCGCCTCCCCGTCGAGGCGCCACCTGCGCCGAAGGGGTCGAAGATCGACCTCGGGAAGTGGCTTTCGGAGCACGGCCTCGGCGTGCGGAGCACGCGGCCCTGGCAGGGCGGGACACTGCACGTCCTCGAAGACTGCCCCTTCTCGACCGCCCACCACGACGGCGCCTTCGCCGTCCAGTTCCCCTCGGGAGCGGTCTACGCCGGGTGTCACCACGCGAGTTGCGGCGGCGGGAAACAGAGGTGGCCCGAGTTGCGGGCCATGCACGAACCGAAGAGACAGACAAAGCAAAAGGCGACACCGCCTTCGCCCGAGGCCGCAGAGGTCAGGGAGCGGGCGATGGAAATTCTCCGGGACGGCGACCCCCTCGCCTTCCTCCTCGACACCTTCCACAGGGAGCACGTCGGCGACCGCACCGTCGCCGAGTGCCTGATCATGTCCGTCGCCTCCCAGTCCGTCGAGAACACCAACGGCCTCCACGTCGCCATCTCCGGCAACTCCGGCAAGGGCAAGACCCACGCCTGCGCCACCATGCTCACCCTCATCCCGGAGACCTTCAGGCTCACGGGCACCGTCTCCGACAAGGCCCTCTACTACCACGACAAACTCCGCCCCGGCACCGTCTTCCTCTTCGACGACGTCTCCCTCTCCGACGACATGCAGGAACTCCTGAAGAGCGCCACCGCCAATTTCCGGGAACCCATCGAGCACCGCACCCTCACCACTGACAGGCGCCTGCGTGTCTGCACCATCCCGGAACGCTGCGTCTGGTGGCTTGCGAAAGTGGAGAGCGTCGGCGACGACCAGGTGATGAACCGCATGCTCACCGTCTGGATCGACGACTCGAAAGAACAGGACGAGCGGGTGCTCGCCCACATGAAGACGGCCGAGGCAGGGCGCCGCGGCGACGTCGAGGACGAGGACGTCCACGTCTGCCGGGCGATCTGGGAGGTCCTCAAGGAGCGGACCGTCTACGTCCGCGTCCCCTTCGCGACGCGGATCTCTTTCCGGACCGCGAGGAACCGCCAGAACCCGGCCATGCTCTTCGACCTGATCAAGGCCTCCGCCCTCCTCCACGTCTTCCAGCGGGAGCAGGACGACGACGGGAGCCTCGTCGCCGACCGCAAGGACTTCGACTATGCCCGCAGGCTCTTCCTTGCGATCAACGGCGAAGCCGGGGGGCAGGAAACGAAACTGACCAGGAACGAGTCCGCCGCCCTGGAGACGATCGCAAAGATGGGCCTTGAGGTCTTCACCGTCAGGGAGTTGCAGGACGCCCTCGGACTCTCGTACCACCAGACCTACCGCCTGCTCCACGGCTACACGAACAGCAGGACGACCTACACCGGCATCCTGGACAAGTGCCCGGCGGTGAGTCTCATCGACGCCACGGTGGCCGACGAGCACTTCGGGATCGAGATGAAAAGGCGGGAGCATTATTTCTCGTTCGACGACCGGGCCTACCGCGACTGGATGGCGAAAGCGGACGTCTGGATCGACGACGACCCCGACCCTTCCACCTTCGCGCCCGGTTTGCACCAGAGCGGTGGAAATGATCCGGCCGTAGAAGGGGAGCGTTCCTGACGTCTATGTGTGTACAGAGTACAATATGAGAAGTGTGTACAGATACCCCGGTAAATTTGCACACCACCCGGAGAACACACGGCACGCCCGCGGCCGCGGGGGCGGGGTGTGTGGTGCTGTGAAATCCGGGGTGGTGCAAACGTCGGCGAGCACCCGGCGTGCACGGCTCCGTTGCCTGATCGACGACTGCAGGCGACGGATTTCCCCGGTGCAAACCCGGCGCGAAGGAGAGAAAACAGGTGCAAAGGTGCAGAGCCATCGACGTGCCGGCGCGACAGGGGGGCACCCGGAATGTTCCCCGGTGCATTCCAGAAGATAATTATGCTCCCGCGTCCCCCCTCCCCGTACGATGACCACCCACGCACCCATCGACCTGAAGGCGATCGCACGGGACGCCATGGAGACGTACGGGTTCTCCCCCCGGTTCCCCCCGGCCGTCGAGAGGGAGGTCGGCGCAATCGCGGCGCCTGCCGTGCCGCACGGCGTCCGCGACCTCTCGTCCCTCCTCTGGTCGTCCATCGACAATGTCGACTCACAGGACCTCGACCAGGTCGAGTTCTGCGAGCGCCTCAGCCGCGGCGAGATCCGTGTGCGGGTGGCGGTCGCCGACGTCGACGCCTCCGTGCCCATGGGGTCGGCGGCCGACCGGCACGCCGCCCACAACGGCACCTCGGTCTACACCGGGGTCGAGACCTTTCCCATGCTCCCGGACAGACTCTCGAAGGGGATCACCTCGCTCCTGCCGGGCCCGCACAGCCTCGCCGTCGTCGTCGAGTACACCGTCCGCCCGGACGGGAGCACCCGGCCCGGCGGGATATACCGGGCGCTCGTCTGCAACAGGGCGAAACTCGTCTACGAGGAGGTCGGCGACTGGCTGGAAGGCGCCGGCGACCCTCCCGCAATCTTTTCCGACGTCCCCGGCCTGGAGGAGCAGGTCCGCATGCAGGACGAGGCCGCCCGGAGACTGCGGCGGCACAGGACGGAGCAGGGTGCGCTCGTCGACCTCGAAACAATCGAGGCGGCACCGGTGATGGAGGGGGGGAGGGTGACAGACCTCGTCGTCCCGCGGCAGAACGCGGCCCGGCGCCTCATCGAGGAGTTCATGATCGGGGCGAACGGCGTGATGGTGGAGTACCTGGGCCGGGCCGGCGTTCCCATGGTCCAGAGGGTCGTCCTGACGCCGAAGAACTGGGACGGGATCGTGGCGACGGCCGCGGAGTACGGCTGGCGTCTCCCGAAGAAACCCAACGCCAAGGCCCTCTC
>NZ_CALFSA010000130.1 GCF_937919355.1 uncultured Methanofollis sp.
ACCACCTCGGCCTCGGAGGAAAAAGTGCGAAGGCCGCTCTCGTCGATCCCTCCCCCGGTATCGGGGAGGAAGAGGGCGAGGCCCCAGACGAGAACGATCAGGAGGGCCCCGGCAAGGGGCAGGAGTATCCACCGGTCCATAGGACGGTTATGGGCGGGCCATTATATATCGTGATCGATAACTGCGGGTTTTTTCGCACTCTTGCTGTCTCATTCGGGCTTTCTGAATATGACAATGCGGTTCGTATTCGTCCCGCCGGTGTTGTTCGCAATCCCCCAGATATTCGAGGTCTTGGTGAAGACCTGACTGTTCACCATGACCCCCTCGGGAACAAAACCTGCCCCGGCACCGAGGGGGACGACATGCTCGTCGAGGGCGACGCGGCCGTGCCGCACCTCGCCGACCTCGAAGGCGACCCGTCCCCCGGGTTTCGTCACCCTGAAGAGTTCGGCAAAGACCCGGCCCATCACCGTCTCCCACTCCTCCACGGTCCGCGCCGTCGTGATCCCGGCCCCGACCTCCTCGGCGTCGAGACCGTTGAACCAGCACCGCAACCAGTTGTCCTTCGCGTACTGGACAATGTCCAGGAAGGGCGGCGAGGTGACGGTGAGAGCGACAGCACCGTCCGGGATCTGTGGCGTCTCGTCGGCCTGCCCGGTGAGAAAGAGGGCGTCCTTCCCCGCACACCTGAGGGACGACATCTCCTCCGGGGAGACGCGCTTCAGGAGCTGGCGCGACTTTTTCAGGATAAGAGCGTGGGTGTCCCGGTACTCCGGCTTCTGGCCCCTCTTCTCGTTGATCCTCCGCTGACTCTCCGGCGAGACCGCCTGGTTCGGCGGGAGGGTGTAGACCGAGAAGAACCCCTTCGAGTGGCCGGTGAGACGGTTCGTCGCCACCATCCTGATCCAGCGGTCGACGGCGTCCTCGTCCTCCTTCCGGCCGAGGAGGTACCGCCGCAGGGCGACGATCTCGGCCCTGGTCTTCGGGTGGTAGAACATCGAGAGGTCGATACCGGCCCGACCGCCCCGACTCCGCGGGACCTCTTCAAGCCTCTCGACGACTTCCGCAAGGTCAGGGGGCGAGAGGCGCGGCCGTGCGAGGACCGCACTCAGGGGGTTGATGTCATTTGCGACCACCCGCCGTCCCCTGAGGGCCGCCTCGATCGCCGTCGTGCCCCGGCCGCTGAAAGGGTCGTAGACGACGTCACCCGCCTCTGTAAAGAGGTCGATGAAGAAGCGGGGGAGTTGCGGTTTGAAACACGCCCTGTACGAGACCTCGTGGATCGAGGAGGCCTGACGCTGCCGCGAGGTCCAGAACTCGTTCCAGTAGCGCGACACCTCGATCCCGCCGCAGGTGATCGTCTCCCTGGAGGTCGGACTCCCGTCGGCGGCGACAAAAGTCCGGAGATAACCATCAAGGGAGGGGGGCATCAGAGTGATATCACACCTGAACAGTCTTAATCTTTGCATCAGGGAATGATCTCGCAACCGTTGAAGTGCTCGTGCGAGAAGTCGGAGATACTGATTGTTCCCTCTGCAATGAGTTCCTGCACCCCGGGGAGGGCCGTCGTCAGTGCGTCGTGGAGGTTCCGCACGGTGCCGCAGACAAGGCGCCGCCCTTCCTGGGGCCACGGGAGGAGGATGTTCGAGTACAGGCACCGTCCCCCGCAGAAACCTCCGATGTCGCAGGAGGTGCAGGGAGCCCCGACATGGACGACCGGGAGGTCGTGGGGAGTGATGCAGGAGATATGCCCGAGGTACCAGTCCTTCATGCCGACCATGCAGGGGCAGGGGATGACAGTCCCGTCTGTCATGATCGTGTAGTTCGCATACCCGCACCCGCAGCGGAGACAGGTCTCCTGCCCGAGGATGAGGTCTTCCATGCACCCGAGGAAGGGGTACCACCTGGGTACCCGCCCCTCGTCCCGCATCTTCGCCACCCATGTCCCGACAAGGCGGCGGATGCCGGGGTTGTACGACTCTTCCACCCATGCGGCAAAGTGGCGCTTCGAATAGTCTCCCCAGAAGTTGGCGTCCAGTTGCCAGTGGACGGCGTCGAAGTCGGGGAGGCCGGCGAGGTGGAGGACCGCCTCCTCGATATCGGTGTCCTCGGTGACGGTCATCCTGGCAATAAGTTCGCCCGCATACCCACCGGCACGGATTGCCCGCACGTTCTTCATCACCCGTGCATAGACGCCGGCGCCGCGGTGGGCGTTGGTGAGGGCCTCCGGTCCATCGACGGAGACGAGTATCGTCGAGAAGCGGTTGACGACCTCAGGGCCGAGACGGTCAAGGAGGAGGCCGTTGGTCTGCATCATGAACCGGCAGGCGGGAGGGGCATTGTCCATGACCTCCTCGATCAGATCCCGGCGGAGGAGGGGTTCGCCGCCGTAGAAGGTGAGAACAGGCGCCCGGTCCTCGGAGAGGAAGCGGTAGAGATAGGTGAGGTCAAAGGATAGGTCGGAAGGGACGGCGTCGTCGACCGCCACCTCGCGACCGCAGGGGTCGGTCTCCTCGAAGTCCTTGGCACGGCAGTAGGAACAGCAGAGGTTGCAGGTGTCGGTAAGAATGAGGTGGTAGTACATCGCTCCCTACAGTTTGGGGCGTGAGGGCGATAAATCCCCCGGTTTTCCACGAAAACGTGGAGGTATATTAGAAGAGTATATCCCAAAATATTATATGCGCGACATACACCTAGGAGACCATGGATATGTATAGATGCACGAAATGCGGGTACGTCTACAACCCGCCGGCCGGGGACTACACCCGGCATATCCCGCCGAACACACCCTTTGAAAAACTTCCCGGGGACTGGGTCTGCCCGAGGTGCGGGGCGGCGAAGAAGTACTTCGTCCCTGCCACGTAGAATGGATCATAAAGACGGGCGCATCGCCTGCATCGACATGGAGTTCGGGCATGTCTACGGGACGCACCGGGGAGTCGTCATGCCCATCGAAGTCGGCGCCGTCGTCTACGGGCGGGACGACGATATGCCCGCATTTGCAGGCATGACCTTCGCGTACGACATCAAGGTCGAGGTCTGGCAGAACAGGACCGGGCCCCTCGGCGTGCGGACAGGCGTCGAGACGAGCGTCGCAAACCCCGGAAAAGGTACGGAAGGCATGCCGTACAACCCCGCCTACCGCCTCGACGGCAGGGGGTGGCAGAGAGCGCGGGGCGTGGCGGCCGCCTCCTTCGCCGACCTCCGGGACTTCATGAACGACCTCTGCGGCGAGGGGGATGTCTCGCGGTTTGCATTTTTTGCGCGGGGGATGGAGTCGAAGGCCCTTGCACGGGCGGGTTTCGACCTTTCCGGGTA
>NZ_CALFSA010000131.1 GCF_937919355.1 uncultured Methanofollis sp.
CCAGTCCACCCGTAACATCAACAGAATAGTCGGGGTCGCCCCCGTCTCCTGCAGGCGGGGGAGGCACAGAGAGGGCATACCTGTCTGCCGGCGCGACCAGCGGACAGGTGTCGTTGAAACCCTCGAATGAGTACGGCGCCTCGCCAATGCCGTCGCCGTCGGTGTCGTTGCCGGCATAGTCGTCCCAGAAGTTGCCGAGGGCATGTTTGAAGTAGGTGCCGTTATACCGGTACGAGACCGGCGCGGGAGCATTGAGGGAGACTGTGTTCCCGGCGGGGAGGTGGCCGAGGGTGTTGTTCCGGAAGGTGTTGTGCCAGAGGACCGTATCCCCCGGAGTCGCGGCGAAAAGGAACGCACCCACCCCATTGTCGGCGATGAGCGAACCTGTGACGGTGGACGCCGTACAGCCGAAACAGGAGAGCCCGGAATACTCATTGCCCATGAAGGCGGAGGCATCGATGAGGAGGTCGTCCGAGTCCTTGCAGATCGCCCCTGCATAATTGCCGGTGGCCGTGACATTCCTGACGGTGACGTCGGTGGAGTTGAAGACGGTGAGGCCGACATAAGCGCCGGAGAGGGTGAGGTCCTCCGCGGTGATGTTCCGGCACCCGAAGAGGTACACCATGCCGGCGTCCGCGGGCACGGCCGCGTCCTCCTGTCCGGTCCAGACATAGACGGGTCTGCCGCCGATGGTGTTCGTCTCGTCCACCACGACCGTGCTCTCATATCCCGGGAAGGGAACGAGGCGGAGGTCCCATCCGTTTCCGGACATCGCTGTCTCGAACACCTCGCCGTCCCTCACGCCATCGAGGGCAAGGCCCAGTCCGGCATTCCCCGTGGCGACACAATTCGCCACCACAAAGGAGTCCAGGGAGGCGAGAGAGATCCCGTCCCCCGCGTTGCCGGTGGCGTTCACGCCGACAAACCAGACGGCGGCGGACCGGGAGACGTTGACGCCGCATCCACCGTTCTCTGAGAGAGAGGAGAGGGCCACGCCGACCCGCGCGGTATCATTGACGCGGAGACCTGCGTGCCCTGCGCCGCGGACGTCTGTCCGGACGATGAGGGTCTTCGACGCACCCTCAAGAGCGATGCCGTCACCGTTGCAACCGGTGACGGTCATGTCCATGAGTGTCGTGTTCTCGCCGGTGACCAGGACGCCATCGTCCCCGTCGGTGAGAGTGAGGCCGCGGACTGTGATGTCCGACCCGGTCAGGGTGAGTGGGGTCCCGCCGTTGCCGTCGATGACGGCGGCGGCGCTCCCTGCGAGGGTGACGGGGTGATCGACGACGACGTTCTCGTTATAGACCCCGTCTCCGATGAGGACCATCCCACCTGGCAGTACGGCGTCGACGGCCTCCTGGATGGTGGCATAGTCCTCAGGTACGCTGAGGGGGTCGCGCGTGAAGGCCTTGATGCAGAGGTTGGTGTTGGAGAATCCATCAGTCAGGGTCAGGTCTTCCCATTCTTCACCGTCGGTTCTCACATAACTCTGGCCGGGTGCTGCGGTGGCGTTGCTCGAATAATGCTCGATCGGGCATTCCAGGGCGAGGGGGTAGGGATCTGTCGGGGCGACGAGTTTGAGGGTCACCGAGAATTTATCGCCCGGGACAAGAGGCACCGGCGTGTCGAGGGGGAGGGTGTGGTAGCCGGGGAGCGCCATCGTCCCGTCTGCGACGTATGCACGGCGGACAAGACCATCCTGCATGAGATCGACCACGACCTCGTACGCCGTGCCGGGTTCGCGCGTATAGAAACTCACCGCATGGAGGTCTTCGTAGCGCTCCGCGGTGAAGACGTTCGCTCCGTACGCCGGTTTCGAGGTGCCGTAACCGACGCTGTAGATCCATCCGAGGGGGTCGTACTGGTAGAGATGGTCGTAGGTGCCGACCGGTTCACCGGTGAAGAGCACTGCCGCGGCCCGACCGCTGCTGATATATTCCGCCGCGGGGTTCTGGAAGCGCCCGAAATATCGGTCATAGTATGAGATGTAGAAGTAGCCATTGTCCCCGACCGAGGTGCCCCAGGAGTTTTTGGCGATGAAGGCGCCGGGACCGGGCGGGGTCTCCCTGAAGTTCGCCGCCGGATAGGTGTCGTTCCAGCCAACGAGGAGGACGGC
The DNA here is from genome assembly GCF_937919355.1 of uncultured Methanofollis sp. Taxonomy (GTDB): domain Archaea; phylum Halobacteriota; class Methanomicrobia; order Methanomicrobiales; family Methanofollaceae; genus Methanofollis. The sequence goes on from NZ_CALFSA010000131.1 coordinate 2,120, forward strand.
GTGGCCGCCGTCGATCTTTGCGGTGCTGTTCTCGGGCAGGTAGTAGGTGATCGCGTTCGGCCCAAAGCAGGAGCGGTTCACCTGGAAAGAGGTATAGAGGCCACCTTCCTCCCTGATCGTCGCCTTGATCAGGTCGTTGTCGAGGGGGCCCGACCGCGGCGGGAGGAAGGTGACGTTCTGGACATGCATCACCGGCGCAAGACCTGCGGGGGAGTCGTTCAACGGCAGGAGTAGTTCATAGGGATCATCCTCCTCATCCACCGGCCCCGCCCACCGGGTGAGATACGCTGTCGCCATGAAGGGGTTGCCACCGCTACAGGGCCCCCGGTCGAAGCCATGTGTGTTCTTCAGGTTGTTCTCAGAGAGGTCCCACGCACCCAGACCGTCGGTGAGGAGTGCGGACTCCAGGGACCCGAGAGAGGCGAAGGTCCAGCAGGATCCGCACTCCCCCTGGTCCTTCACAGGCGTGACGCGGCCCTCCTTGGCGAGGTTGAAATAAGACTCAGAGGGGGGGGCGGAGAGAGCGGCGACCTGATCGCCCGACCAGACGAGGGTGACGGGCGAGGGGACAAGACCGTCCAGAGGGGGGAAGGACTCGTTCTCCGGGGCGGCTGCGCAGAGGAGCACAATGTCGTTTGCCGGGGCCGTCTCCTGCTCCTCCAGGTACCGGACGAATGCCGGGTCCAGGGGCGCGGTCTCCAGGCCAATGTCGGCGCCGCCGACCAGGGAGTCGCCTGCACCGGGGAAAGTTCCCCGATCATCTGGAGAGAGGAGGGAAGCCGTGTCAATGAGTGCGGCCGCACCGGGTATGCCGGAAAGGGCAAGCCCCACACAGACGAGCAGTATCGTAAGATATTGTTGTCGGGGAGTCATGGATCTCATCTTCAGTGTGATTCCCTGACGTAGGATAAAATAGGATAAATAGCAGCCGGTTATGATCTACGAGAAAGAATATCCGATAAAATAAGAATAGAACTTGATCAAAAAGAAAAAAAAGAGAGATAATCTGAAGTGCCATTAAAGAAAAAAAATCATTCGCCATCTCTCAGTCCATGAAAAAGCAGGAAAGCAGTGCGTAGATACACAGGACAATGACGCTGAAAAGGCAGACATGCCCATCATCTGTCATGAAGGGACAGACCAATGTCGCACGTGGAGAGAGGACAGGAATTTCCCGCCCAGAAAATGCGAAACCTGATAAGTTTCTCTTCTAAAGATCTGGAGAGATCATGAAATACGAGATCATCGGGGACAACCTCCAGATGGTGAAACTCACCCTCTCCCCTGGCGAGAAGATCAATGCCGAGGCCGGCGCCATGGTCAACATGAGCGGGAACATGCAGATGGACTCCCACCTGAAGGGCGGTCTCTTCGGCGGACTCAAGAGGATGCTCACCAGTGAGAGCATCTTCCTCACCACCTTCACCCCCCAGAACCGCGAAGGCTTCGTCTCCTTCGCCGGGAACGTGCCGGGCCGGATCTTTCCCGTGGACGTGAACGGGAATGAGTTCATCGCCCAGAAGGATGCCTTCCTCTGCTCCGAGGAGGGCGTCGACCTGGACATCGCCTTCACGAAGAAACTGCGGTCGGGGTTCTTCGGCGGCGAGGGTTTCATCCTTCAGCGCATCCACGGAAATGGCAGGGCCTTCCTCCACTGCTGCGGCGATACCATCGTGATGGACCTCGCGGCGGGCGAGACGGTGCGGGTGGAGACCGGTCTTGTGGTCGGTTTCGACGCAACCGTTGAATACTCCATCGAACTTGCCGGCGGCGTGAAGACAGTCTTCTTCGGCGGCGAAGGACTCTTCCTGACCACCCTTACAGGGCCGGGCAAGGTCGTCCTCCAGTCGATGGACATCGCGAAACTCGCCTCCTCCCTCATGCCCTTCCTGCCCAACAACTCCTCAGGTGGCGGCGTCGGCGGGATCGACATCGGGATCTGAACACCCCCCTCTTTTTCATTCCCCTGTCGCGATCCCGAACCGCCGCATCAGGCGGGTGATCGCAGCGTCGGCAAGGACGATCGCAGCGGCCGAGGCCAGGACGGCGAGGACCTGGTCGTGCCAGATGCCCCGTACAATAGTGCCGGCGGCAAGACCGGCAAGGACTGCCGCAAAAAGAGCCAGAAGTGTCGCTCTCGGGAGGACGTACATCTGATCAGCATGGGAGAGGGAGGAGGATAACCCTTTCCCGTTTGTAGAATCTATTCTCCCTCTTCCGCCCACCTGTGCATATAGCCCCGTGGAGGGAGGGGCACCCCGTCGGCCCACACCCCGTGCTCCGCCACGACCCGGCCGATGGCCGTCGCCTCCACGCCCTCCACCGGGAAATTCCCGGCCGGGATGGTGAAGAGGAGTTCAAAGTCGCCGCCGCCATAGAGTGCGAACTCCCGGCCCTCATCCTCAGGGACACCCGCAGGGAGGGGGAGGCGGGCCGTCTCCACCGCGTACCCGCACTCGTTCACCCCGAGCATGTCGTGGAGGGACATAGCAAGCCCGTCCGAGATGTCCATCATCGCCGTCGCCCCCGCGGTATTGAGGGCGATCCCCGCGGCGACGCGGGGTTGCGGGGCGATGAGCCTCTGCCAGAAATCATCGTATCCCGAGAGCGCCGCCTGCGCCCCGCCGAGGTACCCGGTGACGCAGATGAGGTCACCGGGAGCGGCGCCCCGCCGTCCGACCACCGTCTCCGCCGTGCCGAGGCCTGTGGAGACGAGAGTCAATTCCGTGTGGGCGTCGGTGTCGCCGCCGACGAGAGAGGCACCATAGGTGCGGCAGCAGCGTGCCGCCCCCTCCGTGATCCCGGCAAGGCGTTCAGGACGGTCGAGGCCGGTGGCAAGGAGGAGGGCGAGAGGCCGCGCCCCCATCGCCGCGATATCGGAGATCGTCACCGCCGCCGCCATCCACCCGATCTCGGCGTCCGTCATACCGGCAGGGAAGTCTGTCGTCTCGTGGAGCATGTCAGTCGAGAGGACCAGGCACTCTCCCCCGTGCGGGAGCACCGCACAGTCGTCTGCTGTCGCTCCCTCAGGGAGGAGAGAGGATACGGCCCTGATCAGCGCACGTTCATCCATGTTTCCGCACCTCCTTTTCCCTCTCGGTCCTGTACTCCTTGAAGACCTGGGTGAGCATCGCCTCTTTCTTCTTCTTCTCGTGCTCCGCAACACGGGCATTCCACTTTTCCAGGGCCGCCGCAAAACGCCCCTCATCCGCCACCCCGATCTTCCCCTGCACGACAAGCCCGATCGCGGAGGCCGGGACAAGGGGGAGAGAGACCGCAAGGGCGGCGGCAACGAGGTGCTGGTCCTGCTCCTCGATCGAGGCGCCTGGCACCACCACCGCCGCCACCTGCATGGTCGCCACCTCCCGCACCACGCTCCGGCCCCATCCACCTGTCGTCCCGACCGAGATCACGTCGCCCTCATCGATCCCGAGATCGGCCACAAGCCCGCCGAAGGCGTCGTGGGTGAGGGAGGCGATCACCTTCACCGGCACCTGCCCCTCGCCGACCTGGAGTTCCTCCACCCTCTTCATCTGCTCGATCCGTTTCATCAGGCTTTTGTTCCTCTTCTCCTCCTTCCGGAGGAGTTTTCTGAGGTTCTTTATGATCGCGTCCCTCTTTGTGATCTCGGTGTCCCTCTGGAGTTCACGGCCGCGCTCAGACCTCTCCCTCCTGATCTGCCTCTTCAGACGTGCGATCTCCCCGTCCTTCTCAGAAAAACCCTCTTCCAGTTCCTGCACAAACTCCTTCAGGCGCTTTGCCGTCCTTTCAAGTTGGAGCAGGCGCTCATCGCGTTCGTCCCTCTCCAGCACCGCGGGGGTCTCCCCTGCTGGCGGTTTCTCCTCGGGTGCGGCCGGGCGGCCGGAGAGGTCGGCGAGCACCGCCTCGATCGAGCGGCCCCGCAGGACACCGGCCCGCACCTCGTCCAGGTCGAAACCCGGAGGCACCCTCTTTGCGATATTCAGGAACTTGTTCTTGCTCGACCTGTAGGCGTCCAGGGCTGCGGATAGGGCGTCCCTCTCGTGAGGGTTTGCATACCCGGTCCCGGCCGTCATTTCGACCTTCCCCTCCACGCTCCGGTCCTGCGGGGGCACGTATGCAATGGCGTTGAAGGCCCGCCGCACCTTCTCCACGGCGTCGGGCATCGGCGTGACGTCCGAGGCAATGACCAGGGGTTTGCCCACGCCAGTGAGGTGCTCGATGATCTCGGACGGCCCCATCTGGCGGGAGGAGTAGATGTCCACCACCTCCCCGTCGAGGTTCACCGCCCCGATGCCGGTCGTCGTGCCGGGGTCGATCCCGACGATAATGTATCGCCTCTTTCTCGTGAGGGGGCGGTACCGGATCCGGTCGAGTTTCTTCCCCTCGACCCGCACCTGTGCGTCGGCGCCGGTATAGGCCCTGACCGGGATCGCACCCCGCGGCGCATAGACCGTGAAGTCCACGCGGGAGAACCCGCCGAATGCGAGGCGTTCGCTCTTCTCGTAGCGCAGACCTGCGGCGACGAGGTGACCCTCCACCTCGCGGGCCTTCTCCCGCACCGCACCGTGCATCTTGCGCACGTACCTGTTCTGGCTCCACCCACCCCTTCCGGGAGAGCGGTGGCGGGAGACGACGATCTCCGTCGTGTTCTCGAAGGCGACCACTTCAGCGCCGCCGCCGAGATAGGCGATCCGCGCCGCCGCACCGGCCTCGGCGAAGGGATCGGTCTTCTCGGCCACGATATTGTACCTGGTCGCCACTTTCTGGAGGGTCTCCTTCCTCTCGCCGCCCGTCACCTGCACGAGCACGGTCTGTGTCGGGAGTGTTTGCATGAAGGCGACGAGGTCGTGCTGGTCAGGAGCGAGTTCCTGAACCGAGTCCGTGGCGAGGATATCGGGCTCCTCCGCGGCGATGAGCCGCGAGAGCCTGAACGCAGTCACCTGCAACGTCGAAGAAACTGTCCCGTCTTCGAGGACAACCAGGGCATACAGCGGCCGCCGGGTCCTGGACCGCACCGAACCTTTGATGACGTCGATCCCGAAGACCTTCACCTGACCACCACTCCCACCGCCTCCTCGGTGGGATAGTCTATCCTGTACTTCTTCCTGAAAAACCTGAGCACGTTCTCGATATCGCGCCGCAGGATGGCGTCGGCATTCGGGTGGTCAGTCCCGACCCACTGGGGCCAGTCGATGATCCAGACATGACTGTCGTCGACCATCACATTGTACTCGGAGAGGTCGCCGTGGATGATCCCCTTTGCATAGGCACGCCCCGCATTTTCCAGGATCTCGTCGAGGACGGCCCGCGGCTCATCAAGGGTGCACCGGTTGAGGTTCACCCCAGGGATCTGCGACATCACGACGACATGACGGGAGCGGTCAATCGGCAGAGGCACCGAGACATCAGGAGACAGGCGCTGGAGAGCGGTAAACTCCTGCTCGGCCGAGCATGCCGAGGCGAAGATCCAGGGACAGTGCCCTGACTCCGGCATATAGCCCCGCTCTTTCCGCACCCCCTGGAAAGACTGCTGCCCTACATGGTGGAACTTCAGGACGACCGGGCCGAGGCCGAGGCCCTCGTAGACCTCTGACTCCTTTCCGACGCCAATGAGACCGCCGAGAGCCGTGATCGTCCCCTTCTTCGTGAGGGTGTGGAGGGCGATGGTGTCGTATCCCCCGAAGATCAGGGCATAGCCCGGATACGGGACGGCGTCGTAGCGGACCATGTTCCACTCGATGAGGCGCTGGAGGCGATATTCAAGTTCCGAGTCAGACAACTTTGTCGAAGCCTTCAGGGCGTCCAGGGGCACCCACTCGTACCGCTGCATGAGCCGCTCGAGGGACAGGAGGACGCGAAGGTCGTATTTATGAAGCGCCCTGACGCGCTCTGGAGAAACTGGCATGAATACTACAGATTATATCAGGTAGCGGGATAAAAGTTGATTGGGTCAGGGCAATGAAATGTTCAAAGTGCAGGAGGGAGGGTATCATCTTCCAGCGCTATTCAGGGCTCAGACTCTGCCGGGATCACTTCATCGCCGACGTGGAGGCGAAAGCGAAACGCGAGATCAGGCGGCAGCACTGGCTTGCCACCGGGGACGTCATCGGCGTCGTCCTTCAGGGGGACCCGGCGTCGGCCGCCCTTCTCGGTTTCCTGGTGAAGGTCTTCGGGAAGCGGCCCGACATCACGCTCCTCGCCCTTGTCACGACCACCGGGGGCGGGGCCGCCAGACAGGTCGCAGGAGGTCTCGGTGTCCCCTGCCACGAGGCGGGAGAGGGAGAACTGGATCGGGCCGCACACGACCTCGGGGCGACGAAGATCGCCGTCGGGACGACTCTCGACGACGTCGCCCTGGACGTGCTCGCGACCGCCCTTGAAGGCGATGCCGACCGCCTGGCCGGGCCACAGGAGACGGGAACATCTTCTGTCCCGCAGATCGCACCCTTCTCGATCATACCGGCAGAGGAGGTCGTTCTCTATGCACGCCTCACCCTGGACCATGTCGCGGAGGCGCCTGTGGTGGCCACAGGCGGGATCAGGGTCGATGTACGCACCCTCCTCGACGACTACACCGCCCGTCACCCGGCGACGAATTTCGCCCTGAAGAACCTGAAGGACGGACTCTCCAGCCTGTGCAGGGATCATGGGGGGGTGCGATGAGGAGGCCGGGCACCCTCTGGCGGCAGGTCATGGCCCTGCCGCGGGCCCGGATCGTCCTCTACTTCGGCCTCCTTGCGGCCTATCTGATCGTCTTCACCGTGATCGTACGGCATGTCTTTCCCCTCTGGGAAGGGCGGACCCTCACATGGGAAGAGGCCGCCCTCTTTGTCGTCGAGACCATCACCACAGTCGGTTACGGCGACCTCCTCCCCTTCCAGAGCGGCTACACGAGCCTCCTCGCCATCCTGATGATCACAAGCGGGGTCTTCCTCATCTTCATGTTCATCCCCCTCCTCCTCACCCCGGCGATCTCAGAACGTCTCAGGGCCGATCCCCCTGACACCCTCCCATCACCGTTGAAAGGCCACATAGTCATCGTCGGCACCAGTGAGATGATCAGGTCCCTCATCGAGAGCCTCACCATCGCCGACCTCCCCATCGTCATCGTCGAGGAGCAGAATGAACGGGCGAAGTATTTCCAGAAGCGTTTCGGGAGGGATGCATGGGTGGTGCGGGGCGACTACGCCAGGACCGCCACCTGGAAAAACGCCTCCATCGAAGACGCTGACACCGTTGTCGTCTGCGAACGCGAAGGGGTCGCCGCCTCGATCATACTCGGCATCAGGGAAATGACGCGGGCACGTATCATCGCCGTCGTCGACAACCCCGCCTATGACCGTTACCTCAGGTACGCCGGGGCCGAGTACGTCCTCTCCCCCAAGAATACGGCAGGAAAGATCCTGGGGCGCCACGCGGCCGCATGGAGACCGGGAGAGACGATCCTGGACTCTGAAGGGTATGGAGAGGAGGGACCGGCCGGTCTGACCCTGGTCAGCATCCCGATCATTGCCGGGTCCCACGCCGCCGGGCGGACCCTCGCCGAACTGGCTCTCCCGGAGAAGTACAGTACGTCTGCGCTTTTCTTCTGGAAAGGCGGACACTTCGTTGCCTTCCCGGACGGCGGGGATAGACTCGACGTCTCGACGATGCTCGTCCTCCTCGGCACGGCCGACGGCGTCGGGCGGGCATCGGAGGAGGTTTTTGCGGGGGAAGGCACCGAGGAGGAGGTCGTGATCATCGCAGGCTTCGGGGATGTCGGCAGGGCGACTGGCCACGAACTCGCCGCGGCGGGAACTGCCACGATCGTCATCGACAGAAAAGACCCGGCAGCAGACGTCGTCGGGAAGGCAGAAGACGAAGACGTGCTGAAAGAGGCCCATATCGAGGACGCAACGACCTGCGTCGTCGCCCTCAACAACGACGACACGACCATCTTCACCACCCTGATGGCACGAAACCTCAACCCCGGCATCAGGATCCTTGCACGGGCAAATGAACCGGCATCAGTGGACAAACTTTATCTTGCAGGCGCCGACTTCGTCACCCTCCTCCCGACGATCGGGGGTCAGGCGATCGCCGGGATCATCCTTGCAGAATCGGCGCGTATCCTCCTCGACCTCCCCGACGGCCAGAAGGTGGTAATGCGCCGGGCAATGAAGACGGCACAGGTCACGGTCGGCCGCGTGGAAAGGCAGTGCGGGGTACGGATCGCCGGGATCGAGGGAGGAGGCAGGGTGGTTGTCGCACCGGAAGGCACGGAGAAGATCAGACCGGGCGACGCTATCATCGCCGTCGGCAACGCAGATGCACTCAGGAGATTTATCAAAACAGTATAACAGGTGAATATCATGCAAAAAGAGATTGGATGCGTCATGGAAGCGGTGGACCAGATGATCCGCCACGCAATATGGAGCGCCGGGGCAAAAGGGATCGTTGTCGGTGTCAGTGGAGGCGTGGACTCGGCCGTGGCGGCGGCCTTCGCCGCCCGTGCAATAGGGCCTGAGCACGTCGTCGGTATCTCCCTCCCAACTGCGGTAACACGGCCCGACGACCTGACGGACGCTGCGGAACTCTGCCGGGCCCTCGGGATCGAGCACCGCGTGGTCTCGATCGAACCGCTGATGGAGACCTACAGGCGGGAATACCCTGATCTCACCGCCACGCCGTACCTCACCGGCAACCTGATGGCGAGGACGAGGATGGCAATCCTCTATGCAGTCGCAAACAGAGAGAACCTGATGGTCTGCGGCACCTCGAACCGGACCGAGTACCTGCTCGGCTACTCCACCAAACACGGCGACGCCGCCGCCGACATCCAGCCCATTCTCCACCTGTACAAGACAGAGGTCTTCGCTGTGGCGAGAGAGATGCACCTGCCAGAGCATATCATCGAAAAAGCACCGTCGGCAGGTCTCTGGCCGGGCCAGACTGACGAAGGGGAACTCGGGGCGACGTACACCGAGATCGATGCAGCCCTGCAGACACTCGAAAAGAAAGGGTGGACAGACCCTGAAACAGAGATTGAAGAACTGGTGCTAAAAAGAGTCAGGGCGTCCGGGCACAAACGGTCCGCACCGCCAAATCTCGCAGGCATCCGGTGAACTCAGGGGCGTACCCCTCGGGACTGTTGAGGTACCCGAGGCAGGTCCCGTGCCCGACAAGGGAGTACAAGGACGTGCCATGGGCAGTGCAGAATGCCTCGACCGGGGCGGGCACAGCAAGCCGAAGCAGTGCCGCTTTCCGGTATCTCGGGTTTTTCACCAGGGAACCGTCAGCCATCTCGTAGTAGGCGGCGCCCTGCATCGCCACATATTGTGTGTAGTCGCTCTCAAAGGCGGTCGAGACGATGTTTGCAAGGGCGAGGTCGTCAGCGCCGGGGTTGATCGTTACATGGCCATATCCCGGCGGGATCACCACGACGTCCCCGGCCACCGCCTCCACGAGCATGACATCAGAGGCGTCACGCGTCTGGAGGAGGAAGTGTGCCTTTCCGGCAAGGACCTCATAGACCTCGGGATACCCGGTGCCGGCAGGGTTTGCAGGGTGAAAGTGCCCTTTCGTCTTGACGAACTCATGGCCGACATGACCTGCCGGGATCACGGTCATGTCATACCGCAGGGCATGGGAGGAGAGCCATGAACGGTCTTCCGGGGTCTTTGCAAGGTCCCGGTACATAAAATAGAGAGGGCGGTCGGGGTCTTCGCCCACGGCTTCAGGTGCCGCCAGAACTTTGACCATGTCGGCAATGGTCCTGACATGGGCTTCTGGCAGCGGTCCGTCCCAGGAATACATCACTCGGATGTGCGCCGTCTGTATATATAATACCCCGCCCCGATCAGGACGGCGATGATGACTGCAATGATGATCGGGTTCGTGAGGGCCCCTACCAGGGGATCGGGCTTCACGACGGTCACGGTCATCTTCATCGTGTCGGAGATCTGGCTGTTGTCAAGGGCGTCGCGGTACCGGATCTCGGAGTCGAGGCCGTACTGCTTCACTGTAGCCTCTTTGTCCACGCTCACCGTGTAGTGGGCGACCGCAGTCTGGCCGGGTTCGAGGTCGCCGAGATAGGCGGTGTCGTCATTGGAGGTGAAGGGGTCGACGGCGCTGATCCGTGCCTGGGCATTGTAGGCGGTCGCCGAACCGATGTTCTTGTAGGTGACGTCGATCGTCGCCTTCTGACCGGGGTGCACGCTCGACGCGGAGGAGACGATTGCGAAGTCGATCTTCCCGCCGACAGGCACGCCGACGATTTCGGTGTCCGAAGTCTCCTTCTCGCCGTTGCTCTTCTCGTACTCGACCAGCACATCAACAGGATAGGACTGTGCCTCGGCGTCGCTGGAGGCCGAGACCTTGAAGGTGCAGTTGACGACGTCGCCGGGCTTGAAGTCGCCGATATACACGTTCCCATCGGTCGGGATCAGGGGACTCGCACCGTCACGGGCGAGTTTCGCGACTGCTTTCTGTGCATGCTCGAAGCCCGCGTTCCTGAGTGTCAGGGTGAGGTAACCCTCGGTTCCAACATTGATATGGTCTGTCGAGACACCGTCCACCTCAAGGTTGACATTGGACCTGACCGTGACCGCCAGGGGAAGGACCACTTTCTTGTTGAGGTATCCTGTCCGCAGGAGATTCCCGCCGTCCTGTTCAGTCCAGTCGACGTATTGGTACTTCAGGGTCAGGGGGAGATCATATGTGCCCGCCGGGGCGTCCTTGTCGAACTTCACCAGGAAGGTGACTGGTTTGCTCACGCCGCCCGGGATGTCCCCGATCTGCTGGGCGTCAGACCTGATCTCCACCGGTGCGTCCCCGGCCGAAAGTCCGGCATTGACGAGCTTTGCAAGGTTCGGAGGGTCCTGAGGAGTAATCGTCTTCGGGTCAGTTACCATGACCGAGTTCGTACCGCTGTTCGAGATGATCACCGTGACCGGTACCTCGGTACCAGGTACAAACATGTTCGTACCTGAGATGGCCGCAGACATTTCGGGACTGCCATAGAGGAACTCCGTCCCCGCAAGGGCGGGAGCAGTGAGCGCCGCAAGGACCAGACCCAGAATACAGAATTTCCGGATATCCATGTACATGCACCGTGTTGTTTTTGTTGTAACAACATTTATCTGCCCACCCTATAAATATATGGTGTCATGCCCACCTCACCGGAATATGCCCGGAGTGTTGCTGAAGCACTCAAGACCCTCGGGCTCACCAAATATGAAGCACTCGTCTATGTCGCCCTCCTCCAGGTGACAAAGGCAACGGCGACCGAGATCCACGAACTCTCCGGAGTGCCACGCGCATCGGTGTACCCCGTCCTCGACCGCCTCCTCCAGAAGAACATGGTCACGGTCTCGCACACGACGCCCAAACGCTTCTCGGCCACCCCGCCCGACAACGCCATCAACACCCTGCTGCGCGAGATCGAGGAGAAGGCGACCTATGCAAAGGACGTTCTCGGAGAACTCTGGAAAGACCGGACCTGTATCGAAGGGGGGGACCAGGAACTGATCTGGAACATCCTCGGCGATGCCAATATCACCAGTCGCCTGCGCGACCTTATCTACCAGGCCGGGAATGAGATCAGGATCATGGGGAACTGGGCCCTCCTCAAGGACCTGAGAGAGGCCCTGGAAGAGAGAGCGGGAGAGATACGTATCGACGTGATCGCCGAACACTGGGAAGGAGCAGTCCCGGAGGGCGTCACGGTCACAACCACGGTGCCACCGGTCTGGCATGAAAAAGGGAAGATGGGTGAGAGGGCAGGGATGCTCTTTGTGGATGGCACAAAGGTCATGGTAGCGATGGGGTCGCACGGAGAAGCGCCGACCGCCCTCTTCTCCGAGGCCGAAGGCTTTGTCCGGTTCTTCTCCCGGTACTGGGACCTGATCCACGGTTTCGGCGAGAAAAAATAGATTAATACTTTTTTCAGAGCGAGTAGATCGGCACGAGGTCTCCAACGTCGATGAGACCGCTCAGGGAGTTGATCTCGACCTCATACCCGGCCTCCTTCACGGCGGCCATCACATTGGTGCCACCGAGGATGGAGATCCCGAAATACTGAGGTGAACACCCGAAACCCAGGATCGGGGCGTTCGGCGCCGAGACATCGAGGACACCGGCGACCAGACTCTGCTCCAGGTCTTCAATGACCGCAGCGACCACAGGTTCGGCTTCCATATGGCACTCCCGCAAGTTGGCAAGGACGCTCCCCCGCCCCTGCCTGATCACCCCGGTGATGTCGGTGATCTCCTGGGAGACAAGCACCTCAAGGGGGTCGATGGTCGTGGCATCGTACAGGATCATGTCGGTGAAGCGCCTGGGCACGCCTCGTTCGATCTCCACGACGCCGCCGCCAATCGGGTGGATGGGTGCACCGCGCTTGATCATCACACCATCAATGGTGGTGGAGCAGACCGTGCAGATCCCGACCCTCCCTTCGGGTATGGTATACTCGCCGATATGCTCGCCGGCCTGATAAAACCTGACAAGGCCGCTCGGGCTGATCCCTGCCCGGAACACCTCTTTCATGACACCGAGGACAGGTTCGAAGTCCCCGGCGCGTATGAGGGAGAGGTTGTAGATGACAAGACCCTCGTCGCTGGCCGGGTCATAGGTAACAGTCATGGCCTCCTCCTCGACGAGGTGGTTGATGAACTTCAGGGAGGGATACACACCATATTCTCGCCACGAGAATAGAAAACAGTATCTTTTTTTGTCTTTTTGTCCATCTCGGGGGAAAGTCACAGAAAATAGATTTCGGTCTTTGCCGGCGAGTCAGTACTTCCGGTAGATTTTACTCCGGTTTCCGATCTCAATCACGAAGATAACCATGATATCGCCGTCGATGCTGAGAATTACACGATACTGACCCACCCGAAGAGAATACACCGGACTGCTCTGGTGCCCTTTCAGTTTTTTAACGTGGGACTGAGGGTGGGGTTCATCTGCCAGAGCATAGAGTTCATCTTTAATCCGCTGGGCATCAGGGTCTGGGATCTTGTCGAATTCTCGCTCAGCACCGGGCAGGATGATCAGTCGCCAGATCATTCAAGGCCCCGTTCCCGGACAACCTCTTCAAAAGGACGACCGCGACCGGCCCGTATGTCTGCGATACCCTCCTCAATCTTTTTCAAGGTTTCTTCGCTCAAGGGTTCGGGGTCATATGCCATGTCCAGAAGACGGTTCAACGTCTCGTCGTAGGTCTCTCGGGGGTGGATCTTCATGTCGTCCAGACGGGACTTCGTCTCCGGTTGGAGCTGGATCGTCGTGACCATAGTTACCTATAGTGAGCCATGGGACATAATGATTTTCACCTCACATGAAGTCGGCGAAGTTGA
>NZ_CALFSA010000132.1 GCF_937919355.1 uncultured Methanofollis sp.
ATCGTCCTCTCGTGTTTCTCGGGCGGTGCGGTGGCGGGCCTCGGCATCCTCTTCTGGTTCTTCTGCAAGGGGCACAGCGAGGCCTTCGAGATCATCGAGACGGCCTCGGGCTATGCGTGGGCCCTCTGGATCGTCGCCTTCTTCGTCTTCATGATCGCCCCGCAGCACTGGCTCTTTGCGGTGATGGCGGCAGGCGGCGCAATCCTCCTGAAGGTGATGGCAAAGATGGCACTTGTTGGCACAATGCGGGGTGGCCGGAATGTTTGACCTCCCCATCGAGGGTGCGGAACTGCTGGCAGTCGAGTTCGGCGACATCGTCGACTACTTCAGCGTGTACACGGCCGTTCTCTTCGCCTTCGCCCTCCTCTTCATAGGGCTTGTGATCATCAGCCGCCCGGAAAAACCGGTGGACATCGTCTTTGGCGGCGACGCCTACTACACGAAGGAGATCCCGCCCGAACAACTCCGCTTCCAGCGGTTCATGGCCATCGCCTGCGGTCTTGCGACCCTCGGGGCGATGGTCTCCGGCGACCTCTTCAACTTCACCCTCTTCAGTTCCATGATCGGGATCACGAACATCGGGATCGTGGCGGCGGTGAAGAACAGGCACGTCCTCGAGGCCGCCTACCAGTACGGGATCGTGGCGATGGTCGCCACCGTGCCCCTCTTCGGCGGTGCGGCGATCGCCCTTGCGGCGACCGGCACCCTCTCGATCTGGGAACTCGCCGGGGCCGGGGCCGTGCCCCTTCTTGCGAAGATGCTCCTTGTGGTCGGCGTGATGGGCGAGGGCATGGCGCCCTTCTACATCGGCAAGGCCGAGATCACGCGGGCGCCGGGTGCACCCTACGTACTGATGATCCATGTGAGTTCCCTCCTCCTCTTCCTCAGAGTGGTGGAGATCGCCCTGACGGTGTGATGACGATGAAAAAACAGACAGCAGGTGCGGTAACGGTGGCGGCGGGGATTGTCTGCGTCGCCGCCTCGGTGGCATGGCGCCTCGGCCTCATGGAGACCTGGATCGCGATCGTGCTGAACGTTGTCGCCTTCCCGTTCTTCCTTGTCGCCCTCGGCCTGTGGTGGAATGCAGCAGAAAAAGAGGGGGACACCCCATTCATAGGGTACTGACATGATCGAATATCTCATCTTCGCGGTCTTCGCCGGCCTTCTCCTCCATGGCATCCACAGGAAGGCGATCGCACGGATACAGGGACGGCCCGGTCCCCCGGTCTGGCAGGAGATCCTTCATGCACTGAAGTTCTCCTTCAAGGAGACCTGGATACCGGCAACGGCAAGCGAGACGCTCTTCGTGGCCGTCGTGCTCATCGCCATCGGCGTCTGGAGCACCGCCCTCTTCGTCCTCCTCACCGACGGGAGTCTCCTCCTCCTCTTCGCGGTCTACATGCTCCACAAGATCGTGGAGCACGGTCTCGGCCTCTCCTCAGGGTCGCCGTACGGGAAGTTCGGGGCGATCAGGTCGGTGATGTCGGCGGCCTCGGAGATCCCGCTCTTCGCCACGATCGCCGCCGTGTACCTCGTCACCGGGTCCCTGATGATCTCGGACATCCAGGCATGGCAGGTTGCGCACGGCCCCCTCCTCTTCACGGCACTGCCGGCGGCCATCGCCCTGTACATCGTCGTGCTGGCGAAGATGCACTACAGTCCCTTTGCCGTCATCGAGAGCAAGGAGATCGTCAGCGGCAATGTCACCGAGCACTTCGGGGTCTGGCGTGCCGCACTGGACGCGGCCTTCGGGCTCAAGACCTTCGTCCTCCTGTACGCCTTCATCCTCATCTTCCTGGGGCCGATGCCCCTGCTCCTTGCAGCCGCGGTGATGGTGCTCCTCCTCCTCTCCCTCTCGTTCATCTGCGCACTGACGCCGATGCTCTCACCCTTCGACACGGTCACCATCCAGATCGGGGTGGCCGGCCTCATCGTCGTCTATGTCCTCCTTGCGGGGGTGATCCCATGAGTCTGATCAAAAACGCTGTCGTCGCCGGGGCGGTGGTCTACGGTGTCATCCTTCTCATCGAGGCCGCTCGCCATCCCTCTTTCGCACTGACCGCCATCGCCACCGCTCTCATCCTTGCGGCGGTAGGGGTGCTCTTCGGGTCAAAGGACGAGCACAGGTTGAAGACGACGGAGATGGCCCTCCTCTGGGCCACTGTCAGTCTCTTCCTGCTGTATGGTCTCCTGAAAGTGGGAGGTGTCCTGTGACCGAATACCTCTATGAGAAGGACCTCCGCCCCCTGAAGTACAATGTGCTTGCTGCGCCGCGGCAGGACAGGACGGTGCGGGCGATGGCCGCCGTCCTCGGCGTGCGTGTGCAGGTGCTCAGGCGCCACCTCATCGAGCGCCTCGACATGTCGGACATGGAAAACATGCCGGCACGCTGGGAAGCCGCACACGCGGTGCAGGCAGGCGGCGGCGGTCACGACGCCCTCGCCGACGCCCTCGGCCGCGACCTCTTTGTGAGGAAGATCGCCGTCTTCACGCCCGCCGAGATGGAGACCGCATACGGGAAGGCCCGCGCTCTCGCCGACGGCGGGACGCCTCTTGCCGACGCCGTCGAAGAAGGAAAGAAAACCCTCAGGGAGGTGATCACCCCATGACAGACATGCTCCAGAAACTCAAGAACGCCGTGCGGTCGCGCTCGATCCACGTGGCATACGTGGACACGGGTTCGTGCAACGGTTGCGATATCGAAGTCCTCGCCTGCCTCTCGCCCAGGTACGACCTCGAACAGTACGGGATCTACGTCCACAACAACCCGCGGGAGGCCGACATCCTCCTCGTTATCGGGTGCTGCACGCCCCAGTGGGAAGACAAACTGAAAGGTATCTGGGAGAAGATCCCCGAACCGAAGGCGGCGATCGCCATCGGCAACTGCCCGGTCTCGGGCTGCGTCTTCAACCGTGAGGGGAGTTACGTCAACCCGCCGGCCTCGAAGCACATCCCGATCGCCGCCTCCGTGCCGGGGTGCCCGCCCCGCCCGACCGAGATCATCAGGGCGGTCCTCTCGCTCGCGCCGACGATCTTCGCAGACTACGAGGAGAAGAGACAATGAAAAAGACGGTCGATGTATCCATACCTGTCGGCCCGGTCCACCCCTGCTGGAAGGAACCGGTCAGGATCAAGTGCGAGACCCGGGGAGAGCACGTCATCGGCACCGAGGTCGAGATGGGCTACATGAAGAAGGGGATCGAGAGGATCATGCGCGGGAGGCCCTGGCAGGAAGTGATGTTCCTCGCGGAACGTGTCTGCGGGATCTGCTCGGTCGTCCACAACATGGTCTTCATCGAGGCGATGGAATCGATCTCCGGGATCACGCCCCCGCCGCGGGCGGCATACCTCAGGGTGGTCGTCAATGAACTTGACCGGATGGCAAGTCACCTCCTCGCCAACTTCTCGTACTGCTACACGATCGAGCACGAGACCCTCGGCATGTACCTCCTCAATGAGCGTGAGCATGTGCTGGACATGCTCGAGCGGATCACCGGCAACCGGGTGAACACCGCGTACATGATCCCGGGCGGCGTCCGCTACGACCTGCGGCCTGTGGACGAAAAAGTCCTCAGGGAGACCCTCGACCTCCTCGACGAGAACATCGCCCGCTATACGAAGATGTTCGAGACCGGGCCGATGATCGCCCTCAGGAGCAAGGGTGTCGGCATTCTCACGAAGGAGCAGGCGCTCGAAGCCCATGCCGTCGGCCCGACGGCGCGGGCGAGCGGGATCGCCGTGGACCAGCGGACCCGTCACCCGACCTACAAAGAGATCGGGTTTGAACCGGTGGTCAGGACCGAGGGCGACAACTATGCACGGATCATGGTCAGGTTCGAGGAACTGAAACAGAGCATCAACCTGATCCGGCGTGCCCTGGCAATGATGCCCGACGGCCCGATCCGGGGCGGGGGCATCTGCAAGGGCGGCGAGGTCAGGTACTCGGGCGAGGCGCCGCGGGGCGAACTGACCTACTTCGTCAAGGCCGACCGCTACGGGCGGGTCGAGGATATCGCCATCCAGACGCCGTCAATTATGAACATCGACGCATGCAGCCACTACATGCTGAAGGGCGTCTCATCGATCGCCGACGTCACCTCGACCTTCATCAGTTCAGACCCCTGCATTGCGTGCAACGAGAGGTAAAAGGACATGGGATTCTCGATCATCTGGTATCTGCGCGAATTTCTCCGGGCCGAGTGGCTCAGGAATTTCTTCTTCGCAAAGACGGCGCCCCTCGTCGACCCGCCGTACTTCAGGGGCTACCCGGCCCTCACCGGGAAGGAGTGCACCCACTGCCTCTCCTGTATGATGATCTGCCCGACGCCGGGGGCGATCGAGGTGCTGCGCGACGGCGAGACCTGGACGCCGCACATCTACCCCGGTCACTGCATCAGGTGCGGCCTCTGCGTCGAGGCATGCCCCGAGGACGTCCTGGACGCGGGACGGGTGCTGGAGACGCAAAAACGCGACAGGACCGACATCTCGGTCAGGTATCAGGTGACCGTGAACCCCGACACCTGCGTGCGCTGCGGGAACTGCGTCGTCGCCTGCCCGGTGAACAAAGAGGCGGACCCGCAACTCGGCGCAGGCGGGACCTCGGCAAACGACGAGGTGATCATGAAGATCCACCGGGGCAACCTCTGGGTTGTCCACGACGAGAAGTGCACGGGGTGCAAGACCTGCGAGAGTGTCTGCCCGACCACGGCGATCAGGATCGCACGGGTCGCCGAAGGGCGGCAGGAGGTGGGAAAATGAGGTTCCTCTTCAACACCGGCAGGACGGTGGCGCAGGGCATCGGCCTCGACAGGAAGAGCGGGACTGAGTATGCCGGGGCGACCTCACGCTGCATGATGAACCCGGTCGACATGATGGACCTCGACGTCGAGTCAGGCGACCACCTCGTGGTGAGGGGACCGGCGGGCGAGGTCGTCCTCTCGGTCGTCCCGGCGGAGGGGACGCCGCGTGGCATGGTCTTCGTCCCTCTCGGGCCCTATGCGAACCACGTCCTCGGGGGGGAGACCCACGGGACAGGGATGCCTGATTTCAAGACCCAGACCGTCGAGATCGAACCGACGGAGAGGGAGGTGCCGACTGTGACCGAACTGATGGAAGAGATCGGCGGGGTGGCCTATGAACAGGGGGCGAGACCATGATCTACACTGATATGGTCTGCCCCTTCTGCGGGTGCCTCTGCGACGACGTCGTCATCGAGACCGAGGGGGACAGGGTTGTCCGGGTGGACAATGCCTGCACCCTCGGCACCCACAAACTGATGACCACCAGGAAAGACCGCCTGAAAGGACCGATCATGCGGGACGGCGCCGGCGGGTGGCGGGACGCAAGTTACGAGGAGGCGATCGAGTACGCCGCCGGCGTCCTCCTCGACGCCGACAGGCCACTGCTCTACGGGTGGTCGAGCACGCAGGGGGAGGCCCAGGGCCTCGGTGTCTCCATGGCCGAACTCCTCGGCGGTGTCATCGACTCGACCACCTCGGTCTGCCACGGTCCGTCCATCCTGGCCATCCAGGAAGTCGGCCATCCAGGGTGCACCCTCGGCCAGGTGAAGAACAGGGCCGACGTGATCGTCTACTGGGGCTGCAACCCGACCGAGGCGCACCCGCGGCACATGAGCAGGTACACCACCTATGCCGACGGTTTCTTCCTCCAGAACTCCTTCAGGGAGAGGAAACTCATCGTCGTTGACATCAGGAAGACCGAGACCGCGAGTATCGCCGACGAGTTTGTGCAGATCAAACCGGGCGGCGACTATGCAGTCTTCTCGGCGTTGCGGGCGATCGTGCGGGGGCGCGGCGCCGTCGTGCCGCCGACCGTCGCTGGCGTGACGAAAGAGCAACTTGAAAAGATCGCAGAGATCTGCAAAAGCGCGAAGTTCGGAGCATTCTTCTTCGGTGTCGGGCTCACCATGGCACCGGGCCGGTACAAGAATGTCAGGAACGCCATCGAACTGGTGGACGAACTGAACAGGCACACGAAGTGGACCCTCACCCCTCTCCGCGGCCACTACAATGTCTACGGCTCGAACGAAGTCTTCACCTGGATGACGGGATACCCCTATGCCGTCGACTTCTCCCGGCAGATCGCCTTCTACAACCCGGGCGAGACGACGTCGGTGGACATCCTGGCACGGAAGGAGTGTGACGCCTGCCTCATCGTGGCGAGCGACCCCGGCGCCCACTTCCCGCGGAAATGTCTAGAGCACCTCGCCTCGATCCCGACGGTGCTCATCGACCCGGCGCAGACAGTGACGACGCCCCTCTGCCGGTGCCAGATCCCGACGGCCGTCACCGGCATCGATGCCTCGGGCACGGCCTACCGGATGGACGGCGTCCCGATCCACATGAAGGCGTTCCTGGACCTGGGCTATCCGACAGATACCGAGATCGTCGGTAGAATATTCGAGAAAGTAAAGGAGGTGAGACATCCATGAACGAGTTGCTTGTGAAAAACGCCTATGTGATCGACCCGATCAACCGTATCAACGGCGAGGTGATGGACATCGCCATCAGGGACGGCAGGATCGTCGAGGACGTCGGCCCGAAGGCGACGGTGATCGACGCCGGGGGGTGCCTCACCCTCCCCGGCGGTGTCGACTCCCACACCCACGTCTGCGGCACGAAGGTGAACTTCGGGCGGTACATGAGCCCGGAGGACATGCGGGCAGGGAGGGTGGCACGCCGCGGCGTGAAACACGCCACCTCGGGTTACTCCGTCCCGACCACCTACGCCAACTCGTACCGCTACGCCGTCATGGGCTACACCACCCTCCTCGAAGGGGCGATGGCCCCCCTCGAAGCCCGCCACACCCACGAGGAGTTCTCGGCGACGCCCCTCCAGGACATGATGGCCAACACCCTCTTCGACGGGAACTGGGGGATTATGAATGCGATCAGGGACGGCGACCAGGAGAGGGTCACCGAGATCGTCGGGTGGACACTCTCCGCGGTGAAGGGTTTCGGGATCAAACTCACCAATCCCGGCGGGACCGAGGCATGGGGGTTCGGGAAGAACATCACCTGTATCAAGGACGAGGTCCCGAACTTCGGGGTCACCCCGATCGAGATCATCCTGGCGATGATCCGGGCCTGCGAGACACTCCGCCTCCCCCACTCGGTCCACCTCCACTGCAACAACCTGGGCAACCCGGGCAACTACGCCTGCACGGTCGGGACCTTCAACCAGGTCCCCGACCTCAACGAGAAACGCCAGACCCTGTACGCCACTCATGTCCAGTTCCACAGTTACGGCGGGTCAGACTGGAAGACCTTCTGCTCGAAGGCCGAACCGGTGGCATACACGGTGAACAACAGGCCCCAGATCGTCATCGACATGGGGCAGGTGATGTTCGGGAAGACGACGACGATGACCGCAGACGGCCCTATGGAGTTCAACCTCTACCGCCTCCACCACGACAAGTGGTCGAACCACGACGTCGAACTGGAGACGGGTTCGGGGATCATCCCTGTCTACTACCGGAGAAAGAACCTGGTGAACTCTGTCATGTGGGCGATCGGGCTGGAACTCGCACTCTTGGTGAAGAACCCCTGGCAGTGCATGCTCACGACCGACAACCCGAATGGTGCGCCTTTCGTGAAGTACCCGGAGATCATCGCCCTCCTCATGAGCAAGAAGTACCGTGACGCCGAGTTTGCGACCGTCCACCCGGAGACCGGGTCACGGGTCGTCCTCCCGGCCCTGGACCGTGAACTCGACTGGAACGAGATCGCCGTCATGACGCGGGCCGGGCAGGCAAAGGCCCTCGGGATCACCGGCATCGGGAAGGGCCACCTCGGCCTCGGCGCCGAGGCCGACATTGCGATCTATCCGATACGGGTCGGGGAAGTCGACCCGGCACAGGAGTACAGGAAGGTGATCGACGCCTTTTCCCGGACGAAGTACACGATCAAGAGGGGTCGGCCGGTCACGCGGGACGGGGAGGTCCTGGTCCACGGCGAGAACACGACGATCTGGGTCGACCCGAAGATGGGGCCTGGCCACGACATCAGCCAGGACACGGAGTTTGTGAAGATGTTCGACCGCTATTACTCGGTGCGGATGAGCAACTACCCGGTGCAGGACGAGTACCTGAAGAGGAGCCTGAGGATGGAGACGGAGGCGGTCTTCTGATGAGGATAACTCTCTCGATGCGGGAGCGGAAGAACCCGTATATCCCGGTCGAGGCCGAGAAGATCGTCCCCTCTATTCTCATGAAAGGGACGGACGTCACAGTCTACGAGGGGAACAAGGAGCGGCGCCTCGCCGACCTCTTCGAGATCACTGTCGAGGGAGAGGCGGCATCGGTCGACGAGGTCGAGGTCGTGCTCCGCGGCGACACCTCACGCGTGAAACGGGTCGGCGAGTACATGGACGGCGGCAGGATCACAGTCGAAGGTGACATCGGGATGCACTGCGGCAACTTCATGGCGGCCGGTACGATCGAGGTGAGGGGCAATGCCGCAGGCTGGTTTGCCCGCGAACTCCGCGGGGGCACGGTCATCTGTCGCGGGAACGCCGGGCACTACTGCGCTTCAGGCTACCGCGGCGAGAAGAAGGGGATGAGAGGCGGGAAGGTGGAGGTCTTCGGGGATGCCGGAGACTTCGCGGCCGAGCACCTCTCCGGCGGCGAGGTGGTCATCCACGGGGACTGCGGCGACATGGCCGGCGTCGAGATGCGGGGGGGGACGCTCACCATCCACGGCGACTGCGCCCGTCCCTGCGGGAACATGACCGCGGGCACCTGCACGGTCCTCGGCACGGTCCTCGGCATGATCCCGACCTTCGAGCGGACCGGAGAGATTGTCGGCCCGGACGGCGGAACCCTTACCGCATTTGTGGGAGATATCGCAAACAGAGGAAAGGGAAAACTTTTCATCAGGAATTTTCAATATCTGGAGTGATGATCAGGCACGAATGCGGGTACGAGGCGCCGGTGTACTGCAGAAAGTGCGGGCGCCCCCTCGAATACATCGAGCGCAGGGGGATATACTGCCCCAACTGCGGGCGGCAGGTGACCATGCTCTGTCCGAAGTGCGGAAAGCGCTGGTGACTCAGGTCATTCGGCTCCTGACCCACCTGGCGTACTCAGAGCGCAATTTCCTTTTTTCCGCATCGTTCAGGTCTTTCCTGCCGGTGTCCTCAAGAAAATCCGCAAGTTTGCAGACGATGGTATCCGCGTCGTGGTGGTCCAGGGCCTCAAGATAGACCGCAGACCGGTTCACGTCAATCACCTCGCCGCAGACATGGCAGAGTTTCCAGCGCTGGTAGGGGTCGACATAGGTGAAGGTGAGGCATCCCGGACAGCGGATGACGTGGTACATCAGGGGGAGATCGGCAGTGCTCTGTAAAAAAGATTCCTCTCTGCACCTGAACAGGGTGGAGGTCCACGGGATGTGGACACCTGTCCTGTTCCTGACTGTCCGGCACCCTACCAGCGCCAGAGGCGCCCTACCTTTCCGGCGGCACTGCCCGCCCCGTGGACGATGATCTCGATCCTCACGGGGCCTGTTGCCTCGGCGGCCATCTCCCCGCATTCCCTGCACGCCGGGCCGTACTTCTTCCCCCGGTGGATCTCTTCTTTGATCTGGGTCCCGTAACTGTACCAGGTCATCTCATGCACACCTCCGCGGACTCTTGCCCTGCCCGCATGCACCTGAGGAGAGAGATGATGATATTAAAAGTATCCTCCAGACCCGGACCGATGGGTATTAGTCCGGAGGATGCTGATAGTGATCCTTATGCAAATCCAGGTAATCCCTGTTGTGGGCCTCCCTATCATCCATCCCGGCGACCATCTCGCCGAGATGATCTGCAACACGGTCGCCTTCGAGGACGGCGACATCCTCTGCCTCGCATCCTCGGTCTACTCCAAGGCGCACGGGCATGTCCGCAGGCTTGACGAGATCACCCCCTCGGAGAACGCCCTGCGCATTGCGAAAAAAACGCACGAGGACCCGCGCTTCGTCCAGGCCGTCCTTGACGACACGACCGACGTCATCCTGGAAGATCCCTTCATCCTCTCCGAGACTGTCACCGGCCACGTGGGTGTGCGGGCGGGCATCGACCACTCCAATGTCGAGGACGGCATGATCATCCGTCTCCCCCCCGACCCGATGGGCGCCGCCGACGGCGTGCGCCGGGAGATCAACCGGATCAGCGGGAAGGACGTCAGGGTGATCATCACCGACACCTGCGGGCGTTCGTTCAGGCGGGGCCAGACCGGTGTCGCCATAGGGTGGAGCGGCATGACGGCGATCAGGGACTTCCGCGGCGACCACGACCTCTTCGGCCGCACCCTGGAGATCACGGAGGAGGCGGTGATCGACGAGATCGCCGGGTTCTCGAACTTCATGATGGGCGAGAGCAACAACGGTGTGCCTGCCGTCGTCTTCAGGAACTGCGGGGCGTGGACCGGGCACGACAGCCTCCACTTCAGCAAGAAGGAAGATATCATCAGGCAGGCGCTCGGCCGGAACTAAAAATTCTTTTTTTCGCGGGGCGGCGGATCGGATGCCGTGAGATCGGGAACTCTCTGCATGGTCTGAAGAGCGTCCGCGTCTGACGGCAACGATGGCACTTCCCTCTCTGTCACTGCAATCTTCCTGTCCCTGTCGATTGATAGGAGAAAGGCAGTGGATGTGTATCTCCTCCGGGAGGCTGCCGCTCGAAAATCAAAGATTTTCTCATGCTCACTTCTTTCGCGCCCTGTCATTAGGATAGGGGGTGGACTGGCAATCTCCCTTCTCAGGATCTCTGTTCTGTCTTCCCGGGTCCAATCCTGAGCGGGGGTCCGCTCGCACCGCGAAGACTTCGTCTTCTCGACTCCCTTCGGTCGTCCCCGCTCAGGATAGGCGGGGATATGGTTTCTCCCTCCTCAGGATATCCTGCTCACTCTTCCCCGTCCTATCCTAATTTCGGGGAACGAGCGTCAGCGAGTTCGAGAAGACTTCGTCTTCGAGTTCCGAACAAAGTGAGGTCAAGAAACCGAAGGTTTCGCTGTCCGGGGGGCGGCAGTCCCCCGGCGGAGAGTGGGGACAAGGCAGTACCGGTCTCGGTGTTCCCGGTGACTGATACAGGGAAGCCCGTCTCTCACCACACTCCCCTCACGCCGGCGCAGAAAAAAGCACTCCCTCTCGCGTCACGCCCGATCAGAAACCGCGGGCCGGCATCGACCCACAAAAAAAGGTATTCAGTAGAAGACGTTCAGGATAAAGATGAAGACTCCGACACCTACCGCAAGTGCGAGCACATAGGCAGGGTTGACGTGGAACGCCCGACGGTCCTCGCTGTCATAATAGTTCACGAGACCTGCAGACGATACAAGCCGCCCGCCACTCTTTTTTGCCATGGATTGTGGTTTCTCACTCAATATATATAAAATCGGTGCCAATGGATGGATATGCACGAGCAGGTGTACCGGGGCCTCGCCCTCCTCGGTGCTGACTTTGAGCCGTCGCGAGTGGCGATCGTCGTCGAAAACGGAAGGATCGCGGGGATAGAAGACGACCCGGCGGCACCTGACCTCTGGATCTGCCCCGCATTCTTCAACGCCCACACCCATCTCGGCGACACCGTGGCGATGGACTGCGCCACCTGCGGCGACCTCACCGCCCTCGTCACCCCGCCCAACGGCCTCAAACACCGCATCCTCGCCACAACCCCGCGGGACCGCCTGGTCGCCGGCATGCGCGCAAGTGTCGAAACCATGCGGGCGACAGGCACCGCAGGCTTCGCCGACTTCAGGGAAGGCGGCCCGGAGGGAGTGTCGGCCCTGCACGACGCCCTCAGGGGCGAGGCGACCACTCCCATCATCTTCGGCCGCGAAGGAGGAGAGATGACGGCCGACGGCATCGGGATCAGCAGCGTCCGCGACGTCGCAGGCGTCGAGGCGCAGGTGACCGCCGCACGGGCCGCCGGGAAGAAGGTGGCCTTCCACGCCGGGGAGCGCGACCCCGACGACATCGACGGCGCCCTCGCCTTCGAGCCCGACCTCCTCGTCCACTGCACCCATGCCACCGACAGGCAACTGCGGGAGATCGCCGACGCCGGCATCCCCATCGCCGTCTGCATGCGCTCGAACTGGATACTCGGCGTGACCCGCGGCCAGGACCACCCGCCCCTCAGGAAGATGACCGAACTCGGCTGCACCTTCTACCTCGGCACGGACAACGTCATGTTCGTCCAACCAGACATGTTCAGGGAGATGGCCTTCTGCGAGACGGTCTCGCGCCTCCCGGCAGATCAGGTGCTGCGCGCCGCCGTCGGGGGCGCCGCCCTCGCCGGGAGATCCGGCCTGCTGGAAAAGGGGAACCATGCGGATTTTATCATAATAAACCCGCAATATGCGAATCTCCGGTTCAGCACCGACCCGTCCGCCTCGATCGTCCGGAGAGTGGACGGAAATGCCATCCGGGAAACTGTTATAAATCCGTAAAAGGAATTATGTTGCAAGTTTCATTTTTGGAGGTGCAGTTATGTTCCAGAAAATCGTCGTCGCCGTCGACGGGTCGGAGATAAGCCAGAAGGCATTTGAGGTCGCCCTCTCAGAGGCGAAAATGTGGAATGCCGCGCTTCACCTGATCTATGTCGTCGAAACCAGCAGGTTCTCGTCTCTTCCCATGGACAACACCATGGAAGTCATCTACTCCCTGCTGGAGAAGGAAGGCCGGGATATATTTGAGAAGAGCACAGCACGCGCCGCCGCCGAAGGGATTTCCCTCGTCACCCATCTCAAGGACGGCCATGCAGGGACCGAGGTCCTCGCACTCGCCGACGAACTCCAGGCCGACCTGATTGTCATCGGGTCACGCGGCAAGAGTGGCATCGACCGTCTCCTCCTCGGCAGCGTCTCCGCACACGTTGTCCAGGACAGCAGGTGCACAACCATGGTGGTGAGATAATTCCCGAAACAGCAGATGACATGCACGTCATCGACTACATGACAAAGGATGTCGTCTCTGTCGAGATACCAAGCAACAGGGACGATATCCTGAAGATCCTGAAAAGGACCGGGATCTCAGGCGTGCCTGTCCTTGAGAACAAGAAAGTCGTCGGCGTGGTGACCAGGAAAGACCTCCTCCGCAAGTCTGAGGAGACGCAGGTCGCCCTCCTGATGTCCCGCAGTCCCATCGTCATAAAGGCCGACGCCACCATCACCGAGGCCGCCACAGTGATGAGCAAACACGATTTCCGCAGGCTCCCGGTCGTGGACGACGAGGGCAAACTCGCCGGCCTGATCAGCGTCGCCGACATCGTTGCCGCCGTCGCCCAGCTCAGGATCAAGGACGAGATCAAGGACCACTGCGTGAGCACCACCTTCGCCCTCTGGGAAGAGACACCTCTCCCCCTCGTCGGCAGGATCATGGAGATCTCCGACGTCGAGGCCGTCCCGATCATGGACGAGAAGGGCAGGGTCGCGGGGATCATTTCAGAACGCGACCTCATCCGCAGTTCACACATCGAGGACTCCGTCGAAGTCTCCGACTTCTCGAACGGGACCGACGACGATGAGTGGACATGGGAGAGCATCAGGGACATGCATGTCATCAGTTACGGCGTTTCGAAGGTGAAACTCCCTGACAGGCCGGTCAAGACCGCCATGGTCAGGAACGTGATCACCGTCCCGAAGAACGCAACGGTGAGCGAATGCGCACTCCTGATGAAGCGTTCCCGTCTCGACCAGCTCCCCGTGGTCAATGGCGACAAAAAACTCATCGCCATGCTCTTTGACCGTGACATCATCAGGGTGCTCTGTGAGGACCCCGGGAACAACAACCTTTAAATTTCTTCGTGTCCCTTATAACAGATAACGCTTTTACCAACTTTTAGCGTGTAATTTTTGGGGGTATTCCAATGCCTGAGATTAATCAGGAAATATTAAAGGGCACCACGACAGTGGGGCTCGTATTCCATGATGGCATCGTCCTTGCAACCGAGAAACGTGCAACGATGGGCAACCTGATCGCCAGTAAAAAAGCAAAGAAAGTGTACCAGATCGCCGACCGCATCGGCATGACGACGGCCGGCGGTGTCGGCGACGCCCAGCAACTCGCCCGCCTCATGCAGGTCGAGTGCAACCTCTACAAGGTCCGCCACGGGAAGACAATCTCGGTCGTGGCAGCGGCGACGCTCCTCTCCAACTATCTCCAGCAGAACCGTTACTACCCGTACTATGTCCAGCTCCTCGTCGGAGGCGTGGACAGGAACGGCCCGAGCGTCTATTCCGTCGACGCCATGGGGGGCGCCTCGAAGGAAGACGACATCGTCTCGACCGGGTCGGGGTCGCCGATGGCGTACGGTGTGCTTGAAGACCGTTTCGAGGCTGACATGGACGAAGAACAGGCCGCTGCACTTGCCATCCGGTCACTGAAGGCCGCAATGCGCCGGGACTCGGCATCGGGCGAGGATATCAGTGTCGTCGTCATCACAAAGGACAAGTACGAAGAACGTGCTGTCGAGGTCGCAAAAGGAAACGGCCCAGAATTAGCCCACTAAATTCTTTTTTAGGACGATTTTAATGCTCATAGAGGACAGACTCAAGGAACTCAGGGATAAGATCAATGCCAAGGTCCCCGCAGGTATCACCA
>NZ_CALFSA010000133.1 GCF_937919355.1 uncultured Methanofollis sp.
AGCACCTCGACGGGGTTGACGCCGAGCATGAGGAGGACGTCCTCGACGGTCGCCGACGAAACCGTGATCTCCTCGGTCCTGCCAGAAGAGAGGTGGACTTTCATCATATCCCCCTTTCCTCGCAGGACGCAGACGTTTCGTAGACCCCGAGGACACGCCCTGCCGTGCCGGGGCCGAGACGCGTCGCGAGGAGGGAGATCAGGACGTCGGCATACGCGGGCGGGACGCAGCCGAGGCTCTCCTCCCCGGTCTCGATGAGGCCGACGAGGGTGCGGAGTTCGCCGTCGTCGAGACGGGCGAGGCGGACCCCGAAGTCGTCGGGGCCGGCGGCGAAGTGGTTCGCCACCGGCGGGAGGAGAGAGCGGAAAGGAACACCCGACCCGGTGCAGACAAGGTCGTCGCACTCGGGTGCGAGTTTTTTCAGCATGGCAAGGTCTTTTTCAGATAATAGTCTCGGCATACCCGTCTCCTGGTCGCCGGCAGGGGGCGGCGGCACATTCACAATTGTGAATATATTTTATCTGGTGGAAACAGATATACATTATGGTTGCCCTTCCGGAGGATCGGGAGACGATGGATGAGAGACTCGTTGAAGAGATTCTGCGCCTGAAAGAGGAGAAGGACGCCGTACTCCTTGCGCACAACTACCAGATACCGCCGGTGCAGGACGTCGCGGACCTCGTCGGCGACTCCCTGGAACTGGCGAGGGCGGCGACCGCCTACGACGCCGGGGTCATCATCTTCTGCGGTGTCGACTTCATGGCCCAGACCGCTGCGATCCTCTCGCCGGAGAAGAGGGTGGTCCTGCCGGCGGGCGACGCCTGCTGTCCAATGGCGGCGATGGTCACGGCAGGGGAGGTGCGGGTGCTGAAGGAGCGCTTCCCCGACGCCGCGGTGGTCAGTTATGTCAACACCTCGGCGGAGGTGAAGGCGGAGAGCGACATCTGCTGCACCTCGGCCAACGCGGTGAAGGTGGTGGAGTCTCTTGAGGAGGAGAGGGTCATCTTCGTGCCAGACCGGAACCTCGCCCGCTATGTCGCACGCTTCACGACAAAGGAGGTGATGCCCTGGGACGGGTTCTGCTATGTCCACGACAGGTTCACGCCCGGGGACGTGGAGGACGCCCGCCGCCTCCACCCCGAGGCCGAGGTGCTCGTCCACCCGGAGTGCAGGCCCGAGGTGATCGACCTTGCGGACTCTGTCCAGTCGACGTCCGGGATGGTGAGGCATGCCTGCAAAAGCGCGGCACGCTCCTTCATCATCGGCACCGAGACGGGCATCATCCACCAGATGCGGAAGAAGTGCCCGGACAAGGAGTTCTACCCCCTCTCCGAGAGGGCGGTCTGCGTCAACATGAAGAAGACCGACCTTGTGATGGTGAGGGACTCCCTCGTGACCCTCAGGCCGCGGGTGACCGTCCCCGCAGGCGTCGCCGACCGGGCGCGGACGGCGATCGAGAGGATGCTCGCGGTGAAGTGAGGGGAGAAGAAGGCTCTGACAGGAAAAAATCAGGGTCGAAGTCGCGGCGGTAGAAGACGCAGACCAACCGCCTTCCCCAGAGTATAGACCGGGAGGTACATCCCCGAGGTCAGGACCTCCGGTTCCTCATTCTCTTCTCAGAACGCGACATCGTCCCCGGCCTTTTCACGGGCGCAGGAGAGGTGCGGGGCGCTCTTCGCGGCGGCGACGAGGGCCTTCATATTCCGTGCGGCGGCGGTCACGTCCTCCTGCCCGACGACCGCCGAGATGACGGCGACGCCGTCGGCACCGGCGTTGATGACGTCGGCGACATTGTCGGGGCCGATGCCGCCGATCCCGAGGACGGGGACGGAAACGGCGGACCTGATCGCCCGGAGAGTCGCAAGGCCGTGGCCCGGACCGGCGTCGGCCTTTGAGGCGGTCGAGAAGGTGGGGCTGAGGGCGACATAGTCGGCGCCGTCGGCCACCCCGATCCGCGCCTCTGCCACGTCTCCGACCGAGACGCCGACGATGAATCCCGGCGGGGCGATCTCCCGCGCCGCCCTGACCGGGAGGTCGTCCTGGCCGAGGTGGACACCGTCGGCACCGGCGGCGAGGGCGACGTCCAGGCGGTCGTCCACGATGAAGAGGACGCCTGCCGCGGCGGTGACCTCCCTGACGGCACGCGCCTCCCGCAGGAGTGCGGAGGTGCTCATCTCCTTGTCCCGCAACTGGACGACGTCTGCTCCGCCAGCAACGGCAAGACTGACCTGTTCGAGGGGAGAGAGGCCGCGGCCGACCTCCCTGTCGGTGACGACGTACAGGTCATAACCCATCAGACGACCTCCAGCCGCGCCCCCTCCGCCAGGTCTTCGGGCGTCAGGGTGTAGAGTTCGTCGAAGAGGGCAGTCCTGAAGGAGTACGGCCCGCGGGCACCGGCGGCCGCCTTCTCCCCGGCGCACCCGAAGGCGGCGAGGGCCGCCGCGGCGCCTGTGAGGGGGTCGTCGGCGACGGCGACGAAAGAGCCGACGACCGAGGAGGCCATGCACCCGGTCCCGGAGAGGCGGTCCATCATCTCGTTCCCGTTCCTGACCAGGACGACACGCTTCCCGTCGGTGACGACGTCGGTCTCGCCGGTCATCGCCACCACCGTGCCCGTCGACCGGGCGCATGCCTTCGCCGTCTCGACCGGGTCGCCTGCAAGGCCGCACGAGTCCACGCCCCGCACCTTCCCGCCCATACCGGCAAGGACACCGATCTCCCCGGCATTCCCCTTCAGGACAGCGACCTTCACCTCCCTCAGGACCCGGAGGACAGCATCGGTCCGCAGGCGGGTCGCCCCGGCGCCGACAGGGTCGAGGACGACGGGCACGCCGAGTTCGTTCGCCCGTTTGCCCGCAAGGAGCATTGACTCCACCTGGGCAGGGTCAAGGGTCCCGATGTTCAGGACAAGGGCGCCGGCGGCAGCGACCATTTCGGCCGACTCCTCGATCGCCTCGGCCATCACCGGGGCGGCCCCGGCGCAGATGGTGATGTTGGCGCAGTCGTTGATCGTCACGGTGTTGGTGATGTGGTGTACGAGCGGCCGTCTCTCCCGCACCTGCGAGAGGAGGTCAGCGCAGATCTTCGCGTCCATGGTTGTGATCAGGATCTTTGGGCGGGGAATATGAGAGGTCTTCCGGTGGAGGCTTATCTCCCGTACAGGTGCTCGTGCACTCTCTCGACGAGCGCGCTCTCCCGCCGCTTCAGGAACACAAGGTCGGGGTTGCCGTCCCGATACAGGGAGAAGAGGGAGTACAGGAAGTCGGTCGTCAGGTCCGTCACCTCGCGCCTGAACCGCACCTCGACAGTCGTGTCCCCGGCAAACCCCTTGATGGAGAAGAAGTCCGTCTTCTCGAAGGTGTAGAAGCCCTCGCCGAGGGCGGGCATCGCCTCCACGCGCCCGAAGTTTTCGAGGTACGAGAAGAACCCCGCAGTCAGCGGGGCGCTGAGGACGAACTCCTTCATGAGGGTGCCGTCGGCACAGGACTTATGGCGAATTGACCTGACAACATGCATTGCATGCAACCTCCCGTATGGCCGCGGCTGCGGTCCTGCACTCCTCGTCAGTGGTGAACCAGGAGAGACTGAGCCGCACGCACCCTTTCCCGCCGTCGATCGCCCGGTGTACGAGAGGGGCGCAGTGGAGGCCGGTCCTGGTGACGACGCCGTAGGCGCGGGCGAGGACAAAGCCGACGTCGTCGTCGTCCATCCCCCTGACGGAGAAGGAGACGATCGGCAGTGTCGGGTGCCTTGTGTGGACAACGATGTTCGGTTCTTTTTCGAGTTCCCCGATAATGTACGCCGTCTGGCACTCCGCTTTCTCTGCGATAGCGTCGACGCCAATGGAGAGGACGAACTCCACGCCTGCCGCGAGCGCCGCAAGGCCGGGGTAGTTCGGCGTCCCGGCCTCGAACCTCTCGGGCATCTCCTGCGGCTGGAAAAGGGAGGAGGAGTCTGTCCCTGTCCCCCCGACCCTGACCGGGGCCACTGCGTCGGGGTCGCGGATATAGAACCCCCCTGTGCCGGCGGTACCGAAGAGGCCCTTGTGCCCGGTGAAGACGTAGGCGTCGACAGGGAGGGCACCGAGGTCCACAGGGATGTGGCCGGCGGTCTGCGCACCGTCGACGATGACGTAGACGCCGTGGTCGTGGAGGAGGGCGCCGATCGCCCCGATCTCCTGGACGGTGCCGAGGACGTTGCTCCCGTGCGCCATGACCATGAGCCGCGTCTCCGGGCGGACGGCTGTCTCGACGGCGGCGGGCGAGACGTGGCCGTCTTCATCGAAGGGGACGACGGTGAGGCTGATCCGCCCCTCCTTCTCCAGTTCGTGGAGGGGCCTCTGCACGGCGTTGTGGTCGAGGGCGGTGGTCAGGACGTGGCAGGGGCCGGGGTGGGCGGCGAGAAAACCCCGGATGAGGAGGTTCAGGGAGTCGGTGGCATTGAGGGTGAAGATGTAGTGCTCGGCAGGCCCGGCATGGAAGAGGCGGGCGAGGGCCTCCCGTGCGAGGGTGGGGTAGTCCTCCCCCTCGGTCCCGGCGGTCCGCCCGGACCCGAAGACCGGACTGGCAAGGGAGGTCATGGTCGCCGCGATCACCGTCTGGGGTTTCGGCCAGGTCGTCGCCGCGTTGTTCAGGTAGATTATCAGTTTTTCCTCTCTCATGCTCTTCGCTGTCACTGTACTCTCTCGAAAGCGCCAAAAGAGTAGTGGTCAGGAATGGTCGGGCGTCTCCGTCACCTTCAGGGGGTGACGGCAGTGCGGGCAGACAGGGCCGCACTCGGTCCCGTCGAAGGGGCAGATGGTCATCGAGAGGTCGGCGAGGGGGTGGCCCTTCCCCGCGAGGTCGAACTTCTTGTACCACCCGAAGGGCGCCCTCTGCACCTCGATGCCGGCCTCACGCAGGGCGTCGGCGAGGCCGTCGAGGACATGGAGGGCGGTCGAGGGGTCGGAGAGGTCTGAGGCGAGGTGGGCGTACGGGTAGACGATCGCTCTCGTCGCCTTCAGCATCGCCATGCGGGCGAGGACGTTCCGGGCGGCCTTCCCGACCACGGCGTCGGGGTCCCTCCCGTCCATCTCTTCCACGCAGCAGAAGAGGACGACGCACTCCTCCATGCCGCCCTCCCTCTCGTCGAGGGGTTCTGCGAAGGGCGTCTTCTTTGTCGCCCGGTAGTGCATGCTGTCCGCGTGGATGGAGACGATCCTCATCTCGACCCTCCTGTGATGATCTTCCCGGTGTTGCTGGTCATGATAGTCACCATAGATACCCGGGCAGACGGCGGGTCTGCCGCCGGGTTTTCACAATTGTGAAGTGATCAGTGTTCACAATTGTGATGACATCAAGATTCCGGTTTTCCGGCGCCGTCGAAAAAAAGGGAGATAGGGGGTCACACCCGGCGCATCTCGTCTTCGAGGGCGCCGACAAAGTTGCTCAGGAAGGCGTGCCTCTCCTCCGCAAGGGTGCGGGCGGTCGCGGTGTACATCAGGCCCTTCAGCTTCAGGAGTTTCTCG
Source organism: uncultured Methanofollis sp. (assembly GCF_937919355.1). Taxonomy (GTDB): domain Archaea; phylum Halobacteriota; class Methanomicrobia; order Methanomicrobiales; family Methanofollaceae; genus Methanofollis. The sequence goes on from NZ_CALFSA010000133.1 coordinate 5,507, forward strand.
TGGATGTGCCCGACGGCGTCGGGGATGCCGCCCCCGCGTTCCCCTGCCTGCAGGAAGGTGCGGGCGAGGCCGACCGCTCCCATGGCGTCCAGTTTGTCGGCGTCGGAGAGGACCTTCGCTTCCAGGGTCGCGGGCGCGGCCCCGGTGCTGTACCGGTGGGTGCGGATGGCGTGGGCGACTGCCGGGACGAGGGCGGCGTCGTAGCCGATCGACTGGAGGTACTCTTCCGCAATCCTCGCCCCCGCCTCCTCGTGGGGGACGCCGGTCTCCGCCTCCAGGGGGCGGGCGATGTCGTGGAGGAGGGCGGACGGAATGAGCACCCGCAT
>NZ_CALFSA010000134.1 GCF_937919355.1 uncultured Methanofollis sp.
TGTCGGGCGGGATTTCTGTATTCTCCGTGAGAGTACGCCGCCGTCGGACGCTCGGGTCGGTCCCCTGCCTTCCCACGCGCACCTGATCGGTCCTGTAGAGAATGTTCCCCTGCCCTCCGGCACATATATATCAACCCGGGCACATGGGAGGCGGGGGAAGGCGATGGCAAAGGTGAAGCGGTATATCTGCAGGCACTGTGGATATGTGTATTCCCCGCTCAGGGGCGAACCGCACCGGGGCATACCGGCGGGGACGGAGTTTAAAGACCTGCCCGAGGACTACATCTGCCCTGTCTGCGGCGCGACGGGAAAAGGACCGATAGGCACCTGGGGCTTCGAGCCCTGGAACCCGTCGAGATATGTCTGCAAGATCTGCGGCTACGTTTATGACCAGAAGAGGGGCGAACCGCACCGGGGCATACCGGCGGGGACAGCGTTTGATGACCTGCCTGATGATTATTCCTGCCCTGTCTGCGGACTGGACCCGAAGATATCACAGTACTACGGCAAGGTCGGCAGAGCCCAGTTCGAGGCCCTGGAGTATTGATCCCTGCTGAGGTTTGTGGTGACAGTCCTGTTAAGGATCTCCACAAACCGTTTGTTCTCCGACTCGGTAAGGGGTCTTTCTCTTATCTCCTCTACCCTGAGATCAAGTTCTCCGTCCGCATATTCAGCAATGACTGCAAGACTCTGAGATACAGGGGACCCGAATATCTCCCTGAGTTCCTCGTTCTTGTTCAGGTCATCGATGATCTGCGAGAGTACCCCCATCCTGATGCCCACACGCTTCATACCCCCCTCCGCATATTGTGGTGATGAACGGCGTATCGCAATTCTGGTATATAAAGAGGATGCCACCGACACTCCGGTGTGACGGAGTGTCTTCTCTCTCCGGGAAACTGTCTCTCTGCCCGGAAGAAGTCTCTCCGCGCCCGCATGAGAGAAAGAAAATGTCAGACATGATTATTCCGGACATGGCCCCGGATACGGGAATATTTCTGCGATTTTAATCATAAATCATGAAAAATCCCTGAAGATTATAAAGGAAGACTTATAGGGGGCACCAACAAACCGGAGATCAGAGATGAAGACAAAGATCCTCATGTATCAGGACTCGATTTCTGAGTGGTACAATGGTGAGTTCAAAGAGTGCGTGCGGAATATCAATCTCTACAGGACGGTCGCGATGAAACTCGATTCAGTTGAGGAGGCCGACCTTGAGATCCGCGACCTCTGAATAGTCTTATCTTTTATTTTCCAGGGCAACACGACCAGACAGAGACAGCGTCTGTATAGGCTTCCCGCGCTTTACCCGGATTGACCCGCACGCCAAGACGCATGAAATTCGTGCTGAGGATGTCTATCAGGCCGACTCTCTCGCCTGTGTTCAGGGCATTCAGGACATCGTACTCGGCCTTCATCCGGGAAAAAGTCGAGAGTACGGCGCGGCGATAGGCCTCTGGATCGTCCCAGGATGCGAGGATGAGGCCGACACTCCTGAGGGCAGGGACGATGCCGTCGCCAAGAAGGGGATAGACACACCCGGTCGCCTCGCCGATACCCCAGATATTCCCGGATACAAAGGGGAGTGCCCCGGACGGAGACGTGACCCTGAGATAACTCCTGCACCCGCACTTCGTCTTCATGCCGTCGAGCAGTCCGGAGTCCCTGAGAAGGGGAGACGGGTCGGCCATATGACTCAGGCAACCGATATGGTACCTGTCATCGCCAAGGGGGAAGGACCAGGCATACCCGCCGTACACGCAACGGACCTCGGGGAGTGCCCGGAGATCTTCCGTGGTGCCCCGGTACTGGATGCAGGGGACGAGTCTGTCGTCTGCGATGGGAGGGAGATAGGTCCGGGCGGTCCCCGTGGCGTCGATGACGCGGTCGTAGTCTCCAGGGTTGAAGGGTCCGCACCTGACCGGGAGATCGCCTCTCAGGTCGCGGATGAGAGCGGGTTTGTCGATCGTCATGAGGTCGACGCCGAACTCCCGTCCCTGGAAAATGGCAGAAGAGAACCTGTTCAGGATATAACGGGCAGGGTCGAGTCCTGCTGACCTGACCAGCGGCACGATCTCCCGCGTCGCCATCCAGGCACAGGGTGAGATCGAACACGTGTTCTGGTGAGGGAGGTCGTAGAGATCGACAGCAATGCCCTTCTCAGCAAGACACGAAGCCAGGTAACTCCCAGAAACGCCGGCACCGGCAATTGCAACCCTCATACTTTCTCTCCTGTGATTCGTCTCCCGCACCACATCAATGCTTTGCACTGTCGGCACCATCGTGACGGTGCTGGTGGTGGGTGTCAGGCGTGTGCGGGTGGTCGTGCCACATCTCGACGTGGGTGTGGGGATGGGAGTGGTATCCGTACCTGTCGAGAGGGGGCGTGCCCGGCGGGTGCTCGTGGTCGTGGTGGAGGTCGTCGTGCCTGTGGCGGTGCTCGTGCACCATCGCCTCGTGGTGGTGGGCGTGGGAATGCCTTTCCGTGATGAGGAGATATGCGCCGATGCCCATGATCAGGAGCGATGGGTAGAAGAGGACGCTTGGGCTCTCCGTGAAGAGGAAGAACGATACGAAAACACCGAAGAAAGGAGAGGTTGAGACAAGCGCACCTGTCCTTGCCGAACCTATCCCCCGCAGTGCCATCAGGAAAAAGACGCTCATGAGCCCGCCGTATCCGAGAAAGCCGATGAACATGGCGGCACAACATGTCTCTATAGGCGGGATGGCCTCGCCGAGAGCCCGGGCAATGAAGAACGTGACTGTACCTGCCCCGAGGCCCTTGATCATGACGATGGGGATGGGGTCTTTTGCCGAGATCTTCTTGCTGAAGTTGTTGTCAAGGCCCCAGAAGGTGCAGGTGAGGAGGATGCCGAGGGCGGCAAGAGAGAAGCCGAAGGCCTGGTCCGGGTTCCATGAGAGGATGATGCAGGCGAGGGTGACCAGGCAGAGCGCGGCACCCATCCTGCGGCCGATCGGTTCTCTGTACCACAGGACCGCAATGATGGCCGTGGCCACGGCCTCGAAGTTGAGGAGGAGAGCGGCCGTCGCCGCCGGGGTACGGGCGAGACTCACCATCAGCACGATCGGTGCGAGGATGCCGCCGCAGATGACGACGCCGGCAAGCCAGGGGAGGTCTGACCAACTGAGCGAAGCCTCGACACCGTCCCTTCCATTCCCTGAGAGAGAACCCACCATGAGGTAGACCAGAAGGCCGATCCCGCTCCCGAGAAAGAGGAGCGATGCCATGGTGACCGGCCCCACACCTTCGAGAAGGAGTTTGGAGAAGGGCGCTGCTATGCCGAAGAGCGCGGCGGCGGTCAGGGCATAGATGACAGGGAGACGCTCAGTGAATGACATACGACCAGATATGACTGTTTATTTTGGACAGGGTTGGTCTTATACCTGTTGAGAGATCAGGGGTCAATGACCGGCGCACCGGGAAAAAGGCAGGACTATATCGGGAATGCTGTTCGTTCAGAACTTGATCTGAAATGGGGTTCCAGAAACACGGAGAAAAGATCTCGACGAGATGAAAAGAAATGCGAGGGAAGGGATTCGAACCCTCGAACACCTACGTGACAAGGCCCTCAACCTTGCGCCTTTGACCTGGCTTGGCAACCCTCGCCCGTTACCCTATAGAGAAGGATCTTTACATTTTTTAATCTATCGCTCAACCGGGGCACAGAGACCCCGCCTTCAGGTACTTCTCCGGAAAATCACGAGAGAAGAGGGGACCTGGTCGGATGAGCGCAATGGTTTCAACCCTAAGAATCATTATCCTCCAGCACCGATGATAATGCTGGCTATGTGGGCAAAAATCATGCAGGAATTTGCCGATTCCCCGGCCCAGGCACGGGTCGTCAGGTTTCTCCTTGAGAACGGCTTTGGTGTTTCTGAAGAGGGACGCATTACCTGCAATGGTATCGAGATCCCGGCCACGCATATTGCACGGGCGATCGGGATCGACCGCCGGGTCGTCGATGCCACGGCCCGCCGTATCCTGACGATGGGGCCGGGAGCAGAAGTATTCTCACTGATGAGGGCAACACCCGACCTCTCCCGGGTGGCCGGGTCCCTGAAACTCACGGTCATCACCATCCTCCCGCGGGACGCCCATGAAAAGGGTATTGTCGGTGCGGTCGTCGGTGTCCTTGCCGCACACGACCTGACCATCAGGCAGATCTTCGTGAATGACCCCTACTTCTCCGAGTCCCCGAAACTGGTCGTCGTCCTCGATGATCCCCTGCCCGTCGGCGTGATCGAGGAACTGCGGGTCCTCCCTCACGTCCAGCAGTTGATCATCTGAGGTGGCGGAGGGGTTCGAGGTCGAGGTTGAGCCTGAAGGCCCGCAGAATAAATTTTCGACCGAGAAAAAGAGACCGGTCCATCCTCTCCTCGGGCGTGATCGCACGCGTCCCTTTGACCAGGTTGTCGGCATGGGCGACAATCTGTTCCTCCAGTCTCTCAGGCACCGAGTCCCGGGGTATGAGCCCGAGGAGGGCGCATTCCTCGACGGTCAGTCCCGCACCGATATGTCTCTGGATGATCCGGGCTACCTTGTCAGGACACCCGGACTGGCGGGCGAGGTCGGCGCCGACCTCGGCATGGTGGAGTGAGTGTGTCCGCGAGCGCCCGAGGTCGTGGAGCATCGCACCGGTCGTCAGAAGAGTCCTGTCGACGACCGGCGATCGGGCATATCCCGCAGCGACGGTATTAACTGTGCGGCAATGGGCGATGACGCCGGGTTCGCACCCGGCATCACTCAGATGCGCTTCCAGCCGTTCCAAGAGTTGCATGGATTGCCGCGATCCTCCGCTTCAGGGCGCCAAGGAGCATCTCGTTGTCAAAGTGCTTCACCTGAGCGCCGCAGTTCGGACAGTTAAAGTTTGCGTCGGAGACATCGTTGAAGGTGAAGATGCCGCACTCTTCACAGATGAAAAAGTCGTTCTCCTCCTCGTACTTCGCCCTCTTTGTCAGGATCTCCAGGACACGCTCGAGTTCCTCCCTGATCACGGGATAGACCATGTCGGTCTTGAGTGTCCAGAGGTAGGTGAGCCAGCCTGACTCCGGGTCCTTGATCCGCCTGTACTCGGCAAGGCGCCTCTCGTAGAGAGTATAGAGGGTGTGCCGTACTGAATTGAGGTTGATGCCGGTCTTCTCGGCAAGTTCCTCGTCCGAGTATTCGCCCTCGGGCGGAAACTTCTCGAGGAGATCGATGCCCTCGTTCCCGATATGACGGAGGAGATATGCCCTGACTGCCGGATCTGCAAGTATCTCGTCTATGCCAACCATCAGGGAATATATTGACGGACGCGTGTTATATTTCTATCCAGCATGGCGAGTGCGGCATTGCGGTCTGGCCCCCATCCGTAGATGCTCACCACCGCCCCTCCCTCCTCGATCTCTGTCCCCGGCCAGGGGATGTCGGCGCAGCAGTCGGCACAGGCGCCGAGGTCCTCGGTGAGCGTGAGGTCGTGGTCGGCGAAGAGGATCGTCCGCGCCGCCACCACGCCCGGTTTCTGGGCGTGCGGCGGAAGGATGCCCTGGCAGGCGTCGATGTGTCTCTTGAAGACGCTCTGCCCGGTTGCGATCTCGACGGTATCGAGGGTGCCCTGGAAGCGGGGGTTGATCTCGATCGCCCACACGTCGTCGTCGCCGACAACAAAGTCGACGCCGACCGACCCGACGCACCCGCTCCTGGCCACGGCCTCTTCTGCAATAGCGATCATCTTTGTGGCGAGGGGGTGGTTGAATGGTGTGACAGATCCGGAAAAGCCGTACGCCCGGTCGCCTTCGCCGCCGCGGAGGATCTGTTCGTTGACAGCGATGGCAACGGCCCGCTTCCCGTCGGCAATGCACGAGACGCTTGCAGGTATGCCGGAGACGAGTTCCTGGGTGATCGACGGGACGTCAGGCCATTCCTCTTCCCAGGCCCGGAGTTCGTCGGGGGACCGGACGAGGCGGTTCCGCCATCCGCCGGCACCGTGCCGCGGCTTGACCATGGCCGGGAAACGGCCGTCGGCGAGGTGCGGTGTCGGGATATGAGCGTCCTCGAAGAATGTCTGGATCTCCAGTTTGTCCAGGAAACGCGCCGAGACCTCGGTCGGGGTGCCTGCATGGGGGAGGGGGATGGTGAGGTCCTCGGCCCCGGAGGTGGCGACAAAGGCGTCGATCGTGTGGCCGTCGGCGATCGCGGCGATCGTGTCGGGGAGGTCTTCGAGTTCGTCGAACTTCAGGTACTTATGGGCATTCCAGCAGAGGTCCTGGTCGCAGAAGTGGTCGACGGCATAGACCTCGAACCCGGCCCGCCGCGCCGACTGGACCACGTGCCTGGTCGCAAAACCCGCGACAAGGACGCGTTTCAAAGCTCGACCACCCGTTTTCCGACCTTGCAGGGCTCGACGCGGATCTTTGCGTCCTCAAATTTGTGGCCCATCTCCTGGCCCTGGAAGAGGCGGTCGAGGAAGATGGCAAGGCTCGATATCTCTGAGTGGGGCTGGTTGGTCACGGAGACGTTGTAGTCGGCCATGCCATAGACGTCGCCCGGCACTTTCTCCGCGCCGACGATGATGAGCAGGTCTTCGGGGCGCTCCCGCACCTCGGCGGTGACCTCGCCGACGTCAAGGCCGTACATGGTGAGATGGGCGACGATGCCTCCCTTCGCTTTCCATTGCTTGATACACTGCCGCCACTTCACGTCGTTTTCAACGAAAAATTCTCCGCCCCAGCGTTCGACGACGTCTTCGATCGAGTCGACGATGCCGTGGTCGTCGGCAGCAAGGTACATGCCGTCCGCACCGAGGGCGCGGGCCGTGAGGCCGACATGGGTGGTCACCCGCAGGTCGCGCTCAGGCCGATGACCGAGTCTGAGGATACACACTTTCCTCATGAGTTATTATCTCCTTTACGTGCGAAATCAGGGATTTTTATGACGCCGTCTTCGACTTCGAGGTGAATGCCGGGGCCTGCACGCAGGTGGCACTTGAGAATGGACTCCTCGATCGAGAGGGCGCGGTATTCTTCGCCGTGCCGCTCGATGAGCAGGTACGAGACGAGGCGCTCCACCGAGGCTTCGACTGTCGCCTCGTCCCCGCCTGTGTATTCCCTGAGGGCGGGGATCGTCGTCGCCCTGTTCCAGGCGATCGCATGGTAGACCGTCCAGTCGAATTCTTCGGATTTCACACCGTATTTTGTGCTGGATCTCACAATATAGTTTGTCGTGCAGAGGGCTGCATAAAATTCTGAGGTCATCCGAAACGGATCGAAACCCCTGGTTGCGTTGATGACGTGACTCTCATTCAGGTCGAAAAATCGTGTCCGTGTTCCTGTTCTGGGGGGTTCAGCGAAGATCCCATGGTCTTCTTGAACCCGCTGACGCTCGCACCCCCACTATTACGATAGGACGGTGGATGGCAGACTTCTTCAGGTTACAGGACGTATCCTTCCCCCGTCCAATCCTGTGTCAGGGGTCGGGGGGCAACGAGCGATAGCAAGTTCGAGAAAATCTTTGATTTTCGGCGTCAGTCCCCCCTCCAGGACGAAGAGAAGGTGGGGGACTGGCGTTTTTCCCCAAGGATCAGGGGATATATCCTCAAAATATATTTTATCTCCGGGGGGAGAGGTATCATGATGACTGATTACGAGCAGCTGGCGGCACTGGCAGATAGAATCCTCGAGGAGGCCGAGGAAGACGACGTGCGCCTCGCCGGGATCCTTGACGGGATCGACGACGACGTCAGGCGCGAACTCCTCACCTCAGACCTGCTCAATGCCTTTCAGGTCTACTACTATTATTTCCGGGAATATCCGGGAGACCTTGCCGCCGACCGCCTCATGCTCGCTCCGGCTTCGGAGACGCTCCGCGGCGTGCTCCTTGACGAGGTCGATATTTTTGAACTTGTCTTCGGGGTCGATGCGGAGGGGCCGGCGATCGTCGTTACCGACGGGGAGACGGAGTACGGGAGGTTCAGGGGAAAGGGAGCGCGGCAGAAGGCGGAGGACTTCGTCCTCGACGAACTGGTTTGAGGGGGTTCTGGGGTCGGGAGAACTCTTTTTTGAAGGGTCTGTAGGGGGGGGCTCATCCCACTTCCGGACAGGAGAAATAACAAATCAGCCGGTATATCCTGTTCGTCCTTCCCTGACCCTATCCTGAGCGGGGTGCGAGCGACAGCGAGCATGAGAATACAGGGTATTGGAGATATCCTGTTCGGGCAGATCTCCGATCTGCCACGGGTCGAAGTCCTTCGAGATGTGAACGAAGTGAACGAGAGAAGACGAAGTCTTCGAGAAACGAGCGTCAGCGAGTTTGAGAATACGGAAAATCGAAGATTTTCCTGTTCACGCACATCTTCGATGTGCAATGGGTCGAAGACCTTCGAGATGCGAACGAAGTGAGCTAGAGAAGACGAAGTCTTCGAGCGTCCCCCGGTGACCGGTATGGGGAAGGCGGTGGATCGGCATCCATGTCCGGGGGGCATCGCTCGAAAACGTTCCGTTTTCTCAAGCTCCCTTCGGTCGCACCCCCCGGTCTCCCCACCATTAGGATAGAGACGAGATGGTTATCTCCCTCCTCAGAATATCCAGTTCACCCTTCCCCAGCCCAATCTTGAGCGGGGACGAACTGAGTGAGTCGAGAAGACGAAGTCTTCGCTGTCCGACCGAAGGGAGGTCAAGAAACCGAAGGTTTCGTTGTAGTCCCCCGGCACAGGCACGCCAGAACAAGAATTCTAAAAAGCCATTTTGGCATTTCTGTACTGAGGGGATCATTCTGGAGAAGGTGGGTGGTCAGCGCTTCTCCTTAGAGGATCAGACCTCTTCCCCCCGCGTGATGAGGTCGGTGTCGACCCGTGCGCCGACGATCTCGGGGAGTGTCCCCCAGGTGCCGACGGCGTCGCCGAGGATGGCGAGGGCGCCCTGCACCCCGGTGCCTTCGAGGGCGGCGAAGGGGGTGTCGTCGCCGGGGCTGAGGTCGTTGCAAAGGGAGGTCGCCCAGGCGTCGGCGAGGGCGACGTCCTCCGCGACGACGCAGACGGCGTCGGCGACGCCGAAGGAGATCGACGGCCCGACCGTCGCCGACGAGGTGCAGATGCCGAGGATGGCAGGGTGCGGTGGGACGAGGAAGGCCAGTCTGTCAGAGAGGGGCGACTCTCCGGCGTGGATGCCGATCCGCACATTGCGGTCGGAGAAGAGGGCGATGTCCCCGCCATTGTCGACGACGCCGAAGGAGGCGCCGGCCTCCTGCATCGCCTCCGCCCCTGCCCAGGCGATGGTGCCGGCGACCGCCGCCATGGGGCCGACGCCCGCGGAGACTGACGCCGCGCCCATGCGCCGCACGGTCAGACTCTCCGCCGGCGGGTTGTAGGGGTCGAAGGTGATCCCGAAGAAGGGGTCATCCGCGATGAACGCCTCCAGTTCTGCACGGGCGTCGAGCATCGCACTTTTTGCCGCGTCGATGAAGGACTGCTCGTCGGCCAGGATCGTCGTGATCGTCTGCCTGTACTGGAAGTG
>NZ_CALFSA010000135.1 GCF_937919355.1 uncultured Methanofollis sp.
AAAGAGCCGTTCATCGTTCATTCCAGCGAGGACATTGATGTGTGGTGACTCTCTCTGGATAGGGCGGGGTGCGTCTCCAGATCCTTTTTTTCAAGTTTGTTTAACCTCTTCCTTTACATCTCCGGGATTGTACAGGAATAATCATGAACAATCCCCCTGCACCGGGAGCGGTGCGCTATATCGTCGTCGACAGGGAGAGCAGGAGGACTCTCTGCGTCACTCCCTCCTATGAAGAGGCCTGCGAGGTCTGGCAGGACGAGATCGGCTACGCGGCCGAGATCCATGCCGTCCCGGCATCGGCGCGGGTGGTGTTCGTCGGGCAAGGGACCAGGATCGCCGACCCCGAGGTCTGTCGCCTGCCACTGTGTGGAATTATCTTCCCTCCGTCCGTCACCGAGTGACCACCGGTGCTCCCCCTCGCCGGGAGCAGAAAAGAACAGGATTGCCATGGAAGGTCCCCTCTCCCGGAGACGGGTGGGGGTGGTCGGTCTGGTCTTCCGGTTTTGTCGAAACCCTCACTTTTTCTGGGTACGAACGTGACTCAACTGCCTTCCTTCATCTTCGCACCGGGGTCTCTCTCGAAGACTTCGTCTTCTCCAACTCGCTGACGCTCGTCACTCGAAAATCAGATTTTCTCGACTCCCTCTGGTCGTCCCCGGAATTGCGATTGGGTCAGGAAGACAAAATCAACGAACATGAAGAGGGAGGTGCCGTCCACAGTGCTATCCTGACGCAGGGGATCGGGGGCGGCTAACTCCCCCGGACGAGACTCTCCAGAATCGGATTTCTACAGAGATGATCTTCCCTTTTTTCGGCTCTTCTCCCCGACCCTCTCAGAACCGCCAGACCGGGCCGCCGCTCCGCCACCCGTTCTTCCGGGTACCGGGTGCGGCCTCCATCTGGTCGTCGGCCGCCTCGCGCAGGGTGGCGCTCGTCAGGTCGGCGAGGTGGACGGCCCATGCCTCGGGGGTCTGGCAGGGCACCTCTCCGTGCGGGCCGTGGTGGGACTGGACAATGTGGAGAAGATGATTGAAACGCTCCTCAGGGATGCGGCCGCGGAAGCGCGTAAGATAGATGACACCGGTGGCGACATGGCCGAGAAGGTCGTACTCCGGCCTCGCCGTGAAGGCAAGACCCGCCTCGTCGAAGCAGGACGCCTTCCCGATGTCGTGGAGAAGCGCCCCCGCGACGACGAGGTCGCGGTCCATCGGGATACGGGCGGCATCGCAGGACGCCGCCGCGATCCTGGCCGTCTCCAGTGTGTGCTCGGCGAGACCGCCGCGGTACTCGTGGTGCCGCGACTTCGCGGCAGGTTTCACGAAAAACCCCTCCGCGCCCGTGATCGCTTCGAGCACCAGGTCCCGCAGGGTGCCGTCGGCGATCCCGCCGGCCATCGCCAGCACCCCCCTCTTCAGGTCGACCTCGTCCACCGGTGCACAGACGAAGTCCTCTGCGGAAATTTCGTCGGGCGGCACCTCTGCGAGGTCGGCGATCCCCTCGTTCACCGAGACCTGCACCGCCCCGTTGTAGGCCCTTGCAAAGCCGCGGATGCGGTAGACAGCCCCGACCTTCAGTCTTTCCGCCGCCGTCGAGACCTCCTCGCCGCACCCCTGCACGCCCCAGACGTTGCAGGTGATGGACCCGGTCATGTCGGCGACCTGCGCCAGAATATAGGGACTCCCGTTTTTCTTCTGCTTCACCTCGACGGACCTGAGGAGGAAGATCCCGTCGACCTCGTCCCCGTCGGCGATGTCCCCGACAAAAGTCTCCTTCCGGCAGACCATCAGAACTCCACCTCCAGCACCGCCTCTTCCTCCTCTTTCAGGTCGCCCTTCACCTTCTCCCTGTCGAAGGCATAGGCGGCCGCCGGGTCGTACTCCGGGTACAGCCCGCACTTGTCCAGCACGTCCACGAACTCGCGGAGGAAGACGCGGGGGATGACGTCCACCCTGCCGCCGAACCCCGTCGTGACGCGGTCGATCATCCCCCTGATGAAACGATGGGAGACGCGGTTCCTGTCCACCGGTGCGGCGGCGTCGGAGTAGACCTCGCAGACCTTCAGGGCCGCCTCTTCCAGTTTCTGCAGGTCGAAGGGGCGGAGACGGATCTGGGCCTGGAGGGGGTTGGCGTAGTCGTCCGCGCCCACGACCTTCAGGCGGTCGTACAGGGGCGGCAGGGAACGTATCCCCTTCGACCCCTCGAAGAAGGCCGGCGTCCCGGTGAAGAGGAAGTAGCAGTGCGGCATCTCCCCGCGGTCGATGGCGTCGACGATCTGGCGGAGGTTGCCGTATCCCCTTGCCCGGAGGTTCGAGGGCAGGGCCTGCACAGTCTCGACCTCGTCCACCGCCACCGCAAGCCCGGCATACCCGGCCGCCCTGATGATCCGCAAGAACCCCCGCAGGAAAACGGGCGCCGAGACCTCGTCCACCTCGCCCTTCACACCGGCCTCCTGCCTGAACTTCCTCCCGACATGGGGTTCGCCGGAAAGCCAGCCGAGCGCCGCCTGCGCGAGGGGGAAGTCCCCGGCGCAGTTCGCCGTGTAGTAGACCCGGAGCGCCGCCGCAAGGGCCGGGTTCACCGCCGAGATATCGGCGAGAGCCGCCTCGATCCTCTCCACAGTCCCGGTCTTCAGGGCCTCGTCCTCCTCGGAGACCCCCTCGACCTCGATGACCCTCTCCTCGATCGCGAAGATCCAGTCGTCCACGATCTCTTTCAGGGCGTTCTCGTGCTCCGCCGTCCTGAGGGACGAGAGTATCCGGTAATACAGTGCGCTCTGCTTGTGGAGGGGGGTGTCGGCCGAGATCATCACGTGGGCGGTGACAAACCTCTTCTCCCGTGCGATCTCCAGGGCCCGCGCCACGAGAAATGTCTTCCCGCTCCCGTAATCCCCGCAGACGAACTTGATGTCGGCCCCTCCCGATGCGGCGAAGTCAAGTTGTCCGCCGATCACCCCTTCTTCCACAGACAGGCCAACGGCAAGACGTTCCAGCCCTGATGCGGGCACAGTCCCGCGCCTGAGCGCATTGATGATCCCGATACTCTCTGTCTTTCTCCCGTCCATCAACTCACTTCCCGCAGTAGACATAGACCTCGCCGTGCTCGCCCATGCCCTGCTTCTCGATCAGGGCGACACCAGCGTCGTTCGCCTTCTTGATCAGGCGGTTCACCACCCCGCTCACCCGCCGGGTGCCGAGGACCTTGCGGAGTTCCTCCTCATTTGTCTCGCGGTGCTGGCGTAAAAAGGCGACCAGCGCCTCTTCGCGTTCGTCGAGGCCGAGGTCCGGTCCTTCGACGTCGTTTTTACCGCCGCGGTCGGCCGCGGTCGCGCCGCCCCCGCCCCTGCCAGCGGCACCGGTACCGGTAGCGGCACCCGCACTTCCGCCTTCAAAGGGGAAGACCGGCAGTTCGGCGACCGTCGCCTCCTTGCACCTCCGCATGATCTCGAAGAAGTCCTGCGTGCAGGCACGCGAGAGGTCGAGGCCGTGGAGACAGCACTCCTTGCAGCGCACGTAGTCGCCGGCTTCGAGCGCTTCTTCGGCGGCACTGAGGCAGACCCGTGCGAAGACCTCTGTCCCCTCGGGACCGAGGTGGTCGGTCTCGGTCGAGAACTTCCTGACAAGGGCGTCGAGGACCCGCCTCCCCCCGCCCCCGGTCCCGGTCCCGGTTCCGCCGCCCCCGTCGATGACGGCCTCCGCCACCTT
>NZ_CALFSA010000136.1 GCF_937919355.1 uncultured Methanofollis sp.
CGAAGTTTGCCGTATTGTTCGCAAAGGCCGTGTCCGTCAGGGTAGCACCGGCGGAGTTTTCGAAGACCGCACCGCCACCGAAGTTTGCCGTATTGTTCGTGAAGGTCGTGTCCGTCAGGACGGCATTGTCGGAACCGGTGAAGTACGCACCGCCACCGTTCTCTGGTGCCGTGTTGTCCTCAAAGGCCGCGCCCGTCAGGGCGGTACCGGTGGAACTGATGAAGCCCGCACCACCGCCGCAGGTCGCTGCCGTATTGTGCGTGAAGGTCGTGCGTGTCAGCGCGGCACTGGCGGAACCCATGAAGACCGCACCGCCGCCTAAGGTCGTTGCCGTGTTGCGTGTGAAGGTCGTGTCCGTCAGGGTGGCATTGGCGGAATTGCCGAAGCACGCGCCGCCACCGAATTCCATTGCCGTGTTGTTTGTGAAGGTCGTGCCCGTCAGTCTGACGCCTTCGGATGAGGAGAATACCACACCGCCACCGTTCTGTGCTGCTGTGTTGTCCGCAAAGGTTGTGTCCGTCAGGGCGGCACCGGCGGAATTTTCGAAACATGCACCGCCGCCGCTGAGGTCCTTTGCCTTGTTGTTCGCAAAGGTCGCGTTTGTCAGGTTGGCATTGGGGGAACCGGCGAACCACGCACCGCCGCTGCCATAATCTGCCGTGTTGTTCGCAAAGATAGTGTCCGTCAGGGCAGCATCGGCGGAATTTTCGAAACATGAACCCCCGCCAAAGCCTGCCGTGTTATTCGTGAAGGTCGTGCCCGCCAGGGCGGCACCGGTGGAACCGCGGAAGAATGCACCGCCGCCGTTGTTCGTTGCCGTGTTGTTCGTGAAGGTCGCGTTTGTCAGGTTGGCATTGATGGAACTGGAGAAATACGCACCGCCACCCCAGTTCATTGCCGTGTTGTCTGTGAAGGTGGTGCCCGTCAGGTCGGCATCGGCGGAATACTCGAAATACGCGCCGCCACCCCACTGTGCTGCCGTGTTGTTCGTGAAGGCGGTGTCCGTCAGGTCGGCGTTGGCGGAATTTTCGAAGACCGCACCGCCGCCTTTGCTGTTCTCTGCCGTGTTGCCTGCAAAGGTCGTGCGTGTCAGTCTGGCACCGGTGGAACCGGTGAAGTACGCACCGCCGCCGCAGTTCGTTGCCGTGTTGTGTGTGAAGGTCGTGTCCGTCAGGGCGGCACCGGGGGAATTGACGAAATACGCACCGCCGCCATCGTTCGTTGCCGTGTTGTTTGTGAAGGTCGCGCCCGCCAGGACGACACCTGCGGACTTGAAGAAGACCGCACCGCCGCCAGAGTTTGCCGTGTTGTTCGTGAAGGTCGTATCCGTCAGGGCGACATCGGTGGAATCGACGAAATACGCACCGCCGCCGCCATTCTGTGCTGCCGTGTTGTTCGTGAAGGTCGTGTCCGTCAGGGCGACATCGGTGGAACTGTCGAAATACGCACCGCCGCCATAATCTGCCGTGTTGCCGGTGAACGCCGTCCTCTCGACCAGGATGTGGTCGACACGCTGGGCATAGAGCGCACCGCCGAGGCCAGAGCCTCCCGTGTTGCCGGCAAAGGTGCAGTCGGAGATGGTGAGGCCCTGAATATAGTCCCCAATCCCGCATGCGTCGATACCGGCGCCGCTACCAAAGCTCAACGTGTTCCCGGAGATGGTGAGACCGCGGAAGGTGGCGTTGTCCGCGCGGACGGTGAACGCCGGTGCGGTGCCGGAGATGAGGGGTTGTGCGGGCGACCCGTCCCAGCGCGTGACCGTCACGTTCGGTTCGGTGATGGTGATCCCGCCCTCGTAGACCTGGCCCTCCATGCCCCAGATGCGGATGGTGTCGCCGGCGCCGATCTCAGGGATATCCAGGAGACGTGTGAGGTTACCCTCCCCCGCCACCACGGAAACATTCCAGGTGTGGGGGTGGTCGGTCGCCGCAGAAGCGGCTGCGGGGAGGAGAAGACACCCCGCAATCAGGCACAAAATTTCCATTCTGGCCTTATTATTGCGTATATGATCTTCAGTCATAATACACCATATCGTCCCGTTTTTTACGGGATGTGATGATATCGATGTAAAAAAAACGATGAGATAATATATCAAAAATGTGTATTGGCAATAGTAATAGAGTATATTCTGGATTTACTAATCGCAAATATATACAATTCATGCGGGCAGATTATGGCCGGCGGAACACACAGGGGGTTAAATCCGTACTCTAAGAGTTTCATGAGGGCCGGATAAGGGACCGGGATCTCGAATGCGGCGCGCAGTGAAGACACCGTCATAAAGCACCAGCATAGACAGAGAACAAGCCTTCAGGTGAATCGCTCATGAAACGAAGTTTCAAGCGGTTCTTTGAAAACCACCCTGGTGGTTTTCATGGTATCCGCACGGCAAACCTGCTGCCTTCTCGAAAACACTGAGGGGTTTTCTCGAACCATGTCTGCCCCTACAGGTCACACGTGGTGCTCTGAAAAAAGAACCGGCGACCCCGATCAGGGGCCGCCGCCACTCACTCTTCCCCGCCCTCAGGCACGGAGAAATGTGTCTGGACAAAACGCCAGCCGTCCCAGGTGTTCATCAGGACGGCGGTCAGGACGCCGTTCAGGTGCCGCACACTGCCCTCCGCCGTGACCGTCATCTCGAAGGACGTCGCCACCCAGGCGATGATCCCGTCCGCGGCGATCCTGAGGTCGCCGTATTCGAGCGAGATGTCGTCGAACCCTTCAAACTCACGGGCGATGGCCGAGACGTACCCGTCGCGTCCCTCCACCCACTCCCCCTTCTCCGAACCGATCCCGACCACCTCGGGCGTCAGCAGCGCCGCGACGCCGTCCGCGTCCTTTCGCCCGTACGCGGAGGCGTAGGCGTACATCGTCTTCGTCACCGCTTCCCGCGTCTTTGCACTGAGAAACATCGGTACAGAATAGAAGAGAGAGGAGTTAGCCTTTCCTGATCCTGTACTCCCTGCGCCCCCAGATTTGTAGAAGATATCATGGGAGGTGGCCACTGTGACAGGTTGTAGCATGGCTATATGAAGAAAAAATATGTGACCTCATCCCGATAAGATCACAGATTATTAATATAATGATTTGAAAACCCGCCCGGCCCCATTTTCGGAAATGGATCCATCCTTCCCCTTAATAGAGGGTGACCATCAGAGATGTATAGATATCATTCTGGAAAACAGGGGGGTTCATCATACCGCATCGAACATTCCAGATATCGTCATGCGGGAGTCGTACTTCCGGAGATGGTATTCAGAACACCGGAGAAAACCGCCGGGAGGAAGACCGGGACACGCAGTCCCGAGAAACTGAATGTCTGCTCCTCCTTGATGCCATGCCGGTGCAGGCATGGTCTCTTCTAGACCCCGAAACATACGGGACGGTCAATATGGCCAGGGCGGAGTTTCTTGGTGTCAGGAAAGAAGACCTGGAAAGAAGATCGGTCCGTGACACTCTCACCGAGAAGGGAGCGACAGACTGTATCCGGAGAAACGGGGAGGCATTCACTGGCAAAATAACGGTCCGTACCGAGGAATGGGCCAGCAATACCCGCGGGGAGGACAGATTGCTCGTCATAACCAGAAGACCCATCCTTGACAAGAGGGGCAATGTCATCTCTGTGATCTGCACGGCCGAAGACATCACCGACCAGAGGCACACGGAGGATACGGTGCGCCGGCGGGATGCAATCCTCGATGCCGTGGGATATGCTGCGGACGCCCTCCAGAAAAAGAGCAGGTGGAGCGACGAGATCCCTCGAATACTCAGGTACCTGGGAGAGGCGACCTGCGTGAGCAGGGTCTGTCTCATTGAAAACACCGGGACTGCAGCAGATCCGTCCACCCCGCGGTTCTGGGAATGGACCGCGGCAGGGACCAGGCCTCTGGGAAAAGACCTCCCCGACCATGCCGGGATCTTCTCTCTGGACAGGACCCCCCGCGGGTATGCCGACCTTGCCGCAGGCAGACCGGTCACAGCGAGAGCAGACGACGTCTCTCAAGAGGTGCGCGAGCACCTTCTATCACGGCAGGCCCTCTCCCTCGTCGTGATCCCTCTCCAGGTAGAAGGAGAATGGTGGGGCTGTCTCTGCCTCGAAGACTGCCGCATGGAGAGAGAGTGGCCGGGAACAGAGATCGAGGCCCTCCGGGTTGCAGCGCAGGTCATCGGCGCCGCCATAGAGAGACAGCGCGTTGATGACCTCTATCGCCTGCCTTTTATGTCCTCCTCCTCTGCGATTTATATTGCTCAGGGCGACACCTTCAGGTACGTCAACACAGGGTTCTGCGAAATCTTCGGCTACACAGAAGAGGAGACGGTCGGACAGATCTGCCATACAGATATAATTCTCCCGGACGACCGGTCGGGATTCCGGGAAACCATGGTTCATCTCCTCTCCGGGGAGATGACCATGGTGCGGGACGATATCAGGGGGATAGGCAAGGACGGTCACCTGCTCTACCTGGAACACTTCGGGATACGGACACTCTACCGGGGGAGACCGGCAGTCATCGGCACGTTCATTGACAGGACGGCACAGAAACAGGCCGAAAACGCCCTGGCAGAGAGCGAGGAGAAGTATCGAGAACTTGTCAACAATGCCAGAGATGCCATTTTTCTCATAGAGATCACGCACGACAAAAGGCCGGGACGATTTATCGAGGTGAACCCCGCCGCCTGCACTCACCTTCACTATCGACGGGAAGAACTCCTGACCATGTCAGCCGGCGAGATCGAAGACCCAGAAACAGAGGGGCCTCATGCCCTGAGTATGGAAAGACTCCTCCTCCACAGTGAAACCGCCTTCGAGTCGGCCTTCCTGAGAAAGGACAGGTCTGCCATACCTGTCGAGGTGAAGTGCACCCTCTTTGAGATGGCTGGAAGGCCGGTGATCCTTGCCATTGCCCGGGACATCACCGAGAGAAAAGAACGGCAAAAAAAAGAAGCGAAAGCATTCAGGCAGATAGAGAAGAACATGGAGCAGTTCGCCATCCTCAACGACCACATCAGAAACCCGCTTCAGGTGATCCTCGGGCTTGCTACCCTGTACGACAATGAAGTGGGGGGCAGGATCACCGAGGAGGTCAGGGAGATCGACGCCCTCGTCCGGAGCCTGGACCGCGGCTGGCTCCAGTCGGAGAAGATCAGGGCAGTGCTGCGCCGCCACTACGGGATGTTGCTCGACGGCACCACCGGCCGGCAGGCATGGTGAAGAAAGACGATCCACGATCCTGCCCATCTATATCATGCAGTTCCAAACCCTGTACCTGATCATGGTAAACCTGCACACGACCCGGGCAGTGCAGGAGGGGTGGCGTGGCTGAACTCCTCCTGCGGGGCTGGGTCGAAGTGGGCGGACGGTGCCTCTCTGAGGATGAGGTGCTGACCGTCCTGACAGAGAACCCCCACGATGTCTCTCTTTTCGGCGGAGAGTTCTATCTCGAGTACGGCGAGTGGGAGGCGCGAGACCACTTCGGGATCGTGCCCGGCCCCTGCCCGGCAGGGGCGGTCACCCGCAAAGGCAAGGTCGTCGCAGGGGTCGTGCCCGACTATCCTGCCGCCGACCTCGAAGAGGCGATCGCCACCGCCGTCGGTCTCCGGGCCGTCGACGGTGCCGCGGTCGCCCTCTCCGGCGGGGTGGACTCCGCCCTCGTCGCCGCACTCGCCCGCCTCCCTGCGGTCGTCGTCGGCCTCAAAGACTCGCACGACCAGAAGCGGGCGCTCGCCCTTGCAGAAATACTCGGGGTCCCCTGCGACACCGTCTCCGTCACCGATACAGAGGTGGAAGAGGCGCTGCAGGAGGTCGTCGCACTCCTCGGCAACCCAAACCCCGTGGACGCCTCCATCGCCACGACCGAGGTATTCGTCACACGCTGGGCAGAGGAGCAGGGCTTCCACCGGTTGCTCACCGGCCAGGGCGCCGACGAACTCTTCGGCGGGTATGCACGCTACCTCGACAGCGACGACCTCGCCGCCTCCCTCGAGAGGGACGTCGCCGACCTCCCCCGGCAGGTCGCACGGGACGGGGCAGTGGCCTCCCATTATGGTACTGCATTCTCCCCCCCGTACCTCGACCTGCGCGTCGTGGCGGCGGCCCGCGCCATCCCCCCCGGCGAGAAGGTGCGGGACGGGGTGCGGAAGGCGCCGCTGCGAAAGGTCGCAGAACGGCACATCCCGCCTGAATTCGCACAGGCGGAGAAGAAGGCGATGCAATACGGGAGCGGGATCTGGAAGACCATCCAGAGACTCGCACGTCACAATGGTTATAAAAAGTCGGTACAAGGGTACTTAACTGACATGGGTAGGGACATGCATGGTTTCTGAATCAGACGTGGCGCATATCGCCATACTTGCAGATATAGGAATAACCCGCGACGAACTGGCCGAGTTCACCGGGCAGTTCAACGCAATCCTCGAATACTTCGACCTCCTGGACCAGGTCGAGGAGAGTGGAAAGCCCGCAACAAGGGCGATCAACATATTCAGGGACGACGAGATCGTCGAGTCACTGACACTTGACGAAGCACTCAAGAACGCCGGCGAGTCGGAAGACGGTTACATCAAGGCCCCGAAGGTGATGTGAGTGGGGAAGATCACCTTTGACGCGGAGGACCGCTGGAACGCCTTCGTCACCCTCTGCCGCAAGGCGGAGCACGGCGACGGCCCCCTGGCCGGCGTGCCCGTGGCCGTCAAGGACAACATCTCGACGGCAGGCATCCAGACCACCTGCGGGTCGGCGATCCTGAAGGACTATGTCCCGCCGTACGATGCATATGTCGTCGAGCGCCTGAAGGCCGCCGGCGCCGCCATTGTCGGCAAGACCAACATGGACGAGTTCGGCATGGGCACGACAACCGAGTCGAGCGCCTTCGGCCCGACCACCAACCCGGTGGACCCGACACGCGTCCCCGGCGGGTCCTCGGGTGGGAGCGCCGCCGCCGTCGCCGCGGGCATGGTCGACATGGCCCTCGGCACCGACACCGGCGGGTCGATCCGCTGCCCCGCCGCCTTCTGCGGCATCGTCGGCCTGAAGCCGACCTATGGCCGCACCTCCCGGTACGGCCTCATCGCCTATGCGAACTCCCTCGAAGGCATCGGCCCGATGGGGAGGACGGTGGAAGATGTTTCCCGCCTCTTCGCCGTCATCGCCGGGCACGACCCCCGCGACGCCACCTCCCTCGACCGCCCGTATAACCACACCCCATCCGCGGAGATCAGGGGGATGCGGATAGGCGTGCCGCTTGAGTTCTTCGGCGAAGGCGTCGACCCCGCCGTCGGGAAGACCGTGAGGGCGGCGATCGAGAGGTTCACCGACCTCGGCGCCGAGGTCGTCGAGTGTTCCATGCCGAGCATGAAGTACGCCCTCGCCGCCTACTATGTCACCTGCACGAGCGAGGCCTCCTCGAACCTCGCCAGGTTCGACGGCGTCAGGTACGGCCCGGCAAACGACATCATCCCCTCCTGGCACGAATCGTACCAGGAGCACCGCAAGACCCACTTCGGCAAGGAGGTGCGCCGCCGGATCATGCTCGGCACCTTCGCCCTCTCCGCCGGGTACTACGGGAAGTATTATGCGAAGGCGCAGGCGGCACGCCAGAATGTCCGCGACGACTTCGCCCGCCTCTTCGCCGACGTGGACGTCGTCGCCGGACCGACCATGCCGACGACCGCCTTCAGACTCGGCGAGAAGACCGACCCCCTCTCCATGTACCTCGCCGACATCCTCACCGTCCCGGCAAACCTCGCCGGTGTCCCGGCGATCTCGGTCCCCTGTGGCACCGTGGACGGCCTGCCCGTCGGCCTGCAGCTTATCGGCAGACACTGTGAGGAAGAGCGGATCATCGACGCCGCCTATGCCTTCGAGGGGGTGAGGGCATGAGCGACACCACAGACGTGATCATCGGGCTTGAGATCCACTGCCAGTTGAACACGAAGACGAAACTCTTCTGCGGGTGCTCAACCGACTACAAGAACGACGGCCCGAACACCCACGTCTGCCCGGTCTGCCTCGGCCTGCCCGGCGCAATGCCGATGATCAACAGGAAGGCCGTCGAATACGGCCTGAAGGTCGCCCGCGCCCTCAACCTTGAGATCCCGGAGGAAGGGGAGTTCTCACGGAAGAACTACTTCTACCCCGACCTCCCGAAGGGCTACCAGATCACGATGTACGACAGACCCCTCGCGGTGAAGGGCTACCTCGAGATCGAGGCCGACGACGGCACAGACAAGAAGGTCGAGATCACCAGGATCCACCTGGAGGAGGACCCCGGCAAACTCGTCCACGTCGGCGGCACCGCCCGCGCCCATTACACCCTCGTCGACTACAACAGGAGCGGCATCCCCCTCATTGAGATCGTCACCGAACCCGACCTCAGGTCCCCGAAGGAGGCCCGCAGATTCCTCACGAAGTTGCGGGCGACCCTCGAGTACCTCGGCGTCTTCGACGGCGAACGCGAGGGCGCCCTCCGTGTGGACGCCAACATCTCCATCAGGGGATCGGAGAGGGTCGAGATCAAGAACATCACCTCGTACAAGGGCGTTGAGAAGGCGCTCACCTTCGAGATCACCCGGCAGAAGGGCATGATCAGGCGCGGCGGCAAGGTCGTGCGCGAGACCCGCCACTTCCAGGAGGCCCGCGGCATCACCACCTCGGCACGGTCCAAGGAGACGGAGACCGACTACCGCTACTTCCCCGAACCCGACCTCTGCCCCCTGCGTGTGCGGGACTGGGCAAAAGAGGTCGTCCTCCCCGAACTCCCGGACGCACGGCGCGACCGCTTCATGGCCCAGTACGGCATCTCCCTTAACCATGCCCGGACACTCACCGGCGACCTCCGCCTCGCAGAGTTCTACGAGGCCCTTGCGGCGAAGACCGACCCCGTTCTCGCCGCCACCTGGACCGCGGACACCCTCCTCGGCGAACTGAACTACCGGGACATGCCGGTGACGAAGGTTCCCCTCGACCACTTCGCCGACCTGGTCACCCTCGCCGGAAAGGACGTAATCACTGACAGGGTCGCCGTCGACGTCCTGCGGACCCTCCTTGACGCTGTCATGAAGGGCGAGACGCCCGAGATGCCGGGAGACTATGTCCGCACCCAAAACCTCGGGAAGGGCGACGCCGACGCCTTCGCCGTCGTCATCGACGAGGTGATCGCGGAGAACGAACAGGCAGTCGCGGACTTCCGCACCGGCAAGAACGTCGCCCTCAACTTCCTTGTCGGGCAGGTGATGAAAAAGACGAGAGGCAAGGCCGATCCGAAGGAGATCACGCCTCTTATCGCCGCCCGCATCGCCCCAGAGGGGGGAAAATAGACCGTGCACCTCATCGTAGCAGAAAAGAACATCTCCGCGCGGCGTATCGCCGCCATCCTCGCCGGCGACCAGAAGGTCACCACAAAGAAGGAGGGAGGCGTCGACACCTACGCCTTCGGCGACACCGTCGTCGTCGGCCTGAAGGGCCATGTCGTGGAGGTCGACTTCGAGGAGGGCTATGCCAACTGGCGGAGTGAAGAACGCCCGCCAAGAAGCCTCATCGACGCCGGGATCGTCAAGAAACCGACAGAGAAGAAGATCGTCGCCCTTCTCCAAAAACTCGCGAAGAAGGCCGACCTCGTCGTCATCGCCACAGACTTCGATACCGAGGGCGAACTGATCGGCAAGGAGGCCCTCGAACTCGTCAGGGAGGTGAACCCCGGTGTGAAGATCCTCAGGGCGAGGTTCTCGGCGATCACGCCGCAGGAGATCAAACGGGCCTTTTCCGAACTCGCGGAACTCGACTTCGCACTTGCGGCCGCGGGGGAGTCGCGCCAGGTCATCGACCTGATGTGGGGAGCCTCTCTCACGCGGTTCATCTCCATCGCCGCGAAGCGCGGCGGGGAGAATATCCTCTCCGTCGGCCGCGTCCAGAGTCCGACCCTGGCGATGATCGTCGACCGCGAGAGGGAGATCGAAGCATTCGTGCCGGAGAATTACTGGATGCTCACCGTCGACACGAAAAAGGGTGCCGAACACCTCGAGCTCCGCCACACCCATGGCCGGTTCACCGACCACGCCGAGGCGCTCGCCGCGGAGACCCGGACGCAGGAACCCCTCACCGTCACCGAGGTGCGGGAAGGGGTCAAGAACGACCGTGCGCCGACGCCCTTTGATACGACGGCTCTCCTCGTCTCCGCAGGCAGGATCGGTTTTTCCGCGGCGAACGCGATGCGGATCGCCGAAGACCTCTACATGAACGGTTTCATCTCGTACCCGAGGACTGACAACACCGTCTATCCGGCAAGCCTGAACCTCGGCGAGGTGCTCGGCGTACTGAAAAAGACCGCATTCGCGCGGGACGTCGCCTGGGTCGAAGGGCACAGGCGGCCAGAACCGACGCGGGGGAAGAAGTCGAGCACAGACCACCCACCCATCCACCCGACCGGCGCCGCCAGCCGCGAGCAACTCGGTGAGGAGAGGTGGAAGGTCTACGAACTCGTCGTGCGGCGGTTCCTTGCAACCCTTTCCCCTGACGCCGTCTGGAATACCATGAAGGTAAACTTCGACGCTGGCGGCGAACCGTACACGGTCACCGGCGGTCGCCTGAAGGAGGAGGGGTGGCGGCGGGTCTACCCGTACAGCGAGGCCGCAGAGCACGTGATCCCGGCCTGCACAGTCGGGGAACGCCTCCCGATCCTCGGAAAGGACCTTGAAGAGAAGGAGACCACCCCGCCGCCGCGCTACACCCAGAGCCGCCTCATTCAGAAGATGGAGGAACTCGGCCTCGGCACGAAGTCAACGCGCCACGAGGTGATCCAGAAACTCATCTCCCGGAGGTACGTGCAGGGCAACCCCCTCCGCCCCACTCTCGTCGGGAGGGCGGTGATCGAGTCCCTGGAGGACCACGCCGACACGATCACCCGGCCCGACATGACCCGTACCCTCGAGTCCCATATGCAGCAGATCAAGGAGAGCAAAAGGACAAAGGACGACGTCGTCGGCGAGTCGCGGGAGATGCTCCACTCGGTCTTCGAAGACCTCGAAGCGCACGAGGACCAGATCGGGGACGAGATCATCGGCAGGACCGTTGAGGAGAAGACCGTCGGCCCCTGCCCGGTCTGCGGGAAGTCCCTCCAGATCAGGCAGGCGCACGGGGCCTCGCAGTTCATCGGGTGCTCCGGATACCCCGAATGCTCCTTCAACATCAGCCTCCCCGGTGTCCAGTGGGGGAAGGCCATCAGGATAGATAAGGTCTGCGAACACCACGACCTCAACCATATCAGGCTGATCAGAAAAGGCGCCAGGCCGTGGGACATCGGCTGTCCGCTCTGCTCGCACATCGAGTCGAACACCGAGACACTGCGCATGATGCCCCACATGACTGACAACTTCATCGGACGCCTCCACGCCCGCCACATCTACACGGTCCCCGACCTCGCCCGCATGCCCGCCGACGACCTGGCACAAAAACTCGACATCGACGAGAAGGCGGCAGAGATCCTCGTCGCCGAGGCAAATGATGTGCTGGACCGCCTCCGCAGGCGTTCTGAACTGAAGAAGTTCATCAGGGCCGAGATCCCCCCGAGACGCGGGAGGAGCCACGCAAAGATCGCAAAGAAACTGCGAGAAGCCGGGATCGAGGACATCGCCTCCCTTGCTGCTGCAAACCCACAAAAGATCGCCCAGGTCGGGATCTCTGCGGAGGAGGCGACCGGACTCTCGGAAAAGGCCCGGGCCCTCTGCAGCGAGCGCCGGTTGCGGGCCGTCGGCCTCCCCGCAGTGAGCATCAAAAAGTACGTCGGTGCAGGTATACAGGGCCCCGAGGACTTCGCCACCTTCCACCCTGCATATATCAGCACAGTGAGCGGGATCAGGGTCGAGACCGTCTGCCGCCATGCCGAGACGGCCTGCACGGCAACAGGACTGGAACCTCTCGCCAGGATCACGCAGAAGAGACTCGAAAAAGGGCGGGAGGAACTCCTCGCAGTTCCCGGCATCGGCGATGCGACTCTTGAAAAACTCTACAAGGCCGGTATAACCGATGCAATCAGCCTTGAGACCGCCGATCCCGAAGATACCTCACGGAAGAGCGGTATTCCCGCAGCAAAGATCAGAGAGTACAGCACATATCTTTCGACTGAACACCCACAACAGGAGTAAACACATGGCAGACATGCATCTGAACTGGAAGAACTGGGCACATGTGACAAAACTCGATCCAGACAAGCACCTCAACCAGACGGCGATCGAAGGGGTCGCCACGAGCGGGACCGATGCCATCCTCCTCTCCGGCACCCTCAACGTGACGCCCGAGAACCTTGCCGACCTCCGTGAGCAGGTCGAAGGCTACGGCATCCCCCTCGTCATCGAACCTGCCGACCCCTCGGGTGCCATCTTCGACGGCGTCGACATGCTCTTCGTCCCGAGCGTGCTCAACACCCCCGACGCCCGCTGGGTCGTCGGCAAACACCAGCAGTGGGCACTCCAGAGACCTGACATCCCCTGGGACCGCGTCGTCCCCGAGGCCTATGTCGTCCTCAACCCCGCCTCCTCTGTCGGGCGGGTGACAAAGGCGGTCTGCGACCTCACACCGGCCGAGGTTGCGGCCTATGCCCGGACCGCCGAGCACTACTTCCACTTCCCCATCGTGTACATCGAGTACTCGGGGACCTACGGAAACCCCGAGGTCGTGAAAGCAGTCTCCGAAGCGGTCGACACCGCAGTGCTCTACTACGGCGGCGGCATCGACTCCGCGGAGAAGGCGGCGGAGATGGGACGGTATGCCGACACGATCGTCGTCGGCAACGCCGTCTACGAGAAAGGCCTCGATGCCCTGAAAGCGACTGTCAGGGCCGTCCAGTAAACCCCAAGTGACCCCCCATGCCCGAGATCGCGATCGTCCTTGTGGAACCCCTGTATGAAGGGAATATCGGTTCTGTCGCCCGTGCCATGAAGAATTTCGGGTTTACCAGACTCATCCTGGTCAACCCCTGCGCACTCGGGGACCAGGCCCATGCTCATGCCTCCCACGCACTCGACGTACTCGAAGGTGCCGAGCGAAAGAGCCTCGACGAGGTCTTTGCGGAGAGCAACCTCGTCGTGGCGACAACAGGCGAACTCTCCAAGTCGGTCTGCACATCGATGCGGATGCCGTATTACACGCCTGCAGAGATCAGGTCGATCATTGAGGATGTCGACGGGCGGGTGAGCATCCTCTTCGGCAGAGAGAACTGGGGCCTGAACAACGACGAGGTCTCGCACTGCGACCTCATCTGCACCATCCCGACCTCTGAGATCTACCCGATCATGAACCTCTCCCACGCCGTTGCGGTTGTCTGCTACGAACTCGCCCACCTGCCGCGCGGCACCTACCGCATTGCTGAAAAGGCCCAGCGTGATGCCCTCATCGAGCACTTCGGGGACTTCCTTGCGAGAATCGAGCACCCGGACCACAAGCGTGCCAACACCCTGCTGATGCTTCGTCGTATCATGGGGAGGACGGCACTGACCACCCGTGAGGTCACGACAATGCACGGCCTCCTCCACAGGACTGAGTGGCACCTCGACCATGCAGGCGAGGAACAATCACCTTAATTCCCCTGACAACGTATTCCTACCCAATGATCCTTGTTGACTGGCAGATCGAGGACCGCATCAGACGGGGACAGATCGGCATCGACCCCTACGACCCGGCCCTCATACAACCCAACTCCCTGGACATCAGGCTCGGGGACCATTTTGTCTGGTACGAACGGGGCGATGATGTTATCGACCCCTATGACAGAGAGAGTGTTACGTCTCATGTGCGCGAGACTCGCGCCGCCTCGGTCGTCATGGACCCCGGCGTCTTCATGCTCGCAGAGACGCTCGAAGCGGTGACCCTCCCCGACAACGTCGTCGCCAGCATTGAAGGAAAAAGTTCTATTGCCCGTCTCGGGATCGAACTCCACCAGACCGGGGGATGGATTGACGCGGGTTTCCAGGGTACTATCACTCTGGAGATGTGCAATGTCAACCAGCGGCCGGTGCGCATGTATGCCGGGATGCCGATCGGTCAACTTGTCTTCTACACGACTGAACGTGCAGAGAACCCGTATAACCTGAAGAAGGACGCAAAATACATGGGCCAGCGCCAGGCGACCCTCTCACGGTACCATGAGAACGTGAAGAAGGTTTGAAGGCATATATAGTAGGACTGCGTACCATCTAAAGAAAAAAAATCTAAGGAAGAAACGGAAAAGCAATCGAAAAAAAAGGAGTTTACCATGCGGCTTCTCTTAATTCACTCAGACCATATTGATTATAAGGCGCAAAAAAAGACGCCGGTCGCCGAGGAGGAGGTAGTCCTCTCCGACGCCCTCGACGAGGCGCTCGTCGCCTTCTGTGCCATTGAATCGGCCGACGAAGAAGATATCGATGACGTCGTCACTCAGGCGGTCACCGAGATCAGGAAGACCGCAGGCCAGCTCCAGACCGACCGGGTGCTCATCTACCCGTACGCCCACCTGAGCTCAGACCTTGCGGCACCTGAGGCTGCCAAGAAGGCGCTCAAGGCCATTGAAGAGGAACTCAAGGCCTCAGGCGACCTGACCGTGAAGCGTGCTCCCTTCGGCTGGTATAAGGCCTTCAACCTCTCGTGCAAGGGCCACCCCCTCTCCGAACTCTCCAGGACCATCCTGCCGGGTGAAGGGGAAGAAGGTGCAAAGCCGGCAAAGAAGGAAGTCACCCACACGTTCTTCGTCCTCACTCCCGAGGGCAAGAGGCTTGACGCCGAGGCGTGTTGCGATGACTCTGCCTTCGGGTGCCTCGTCAAAAAGGAACTCGGAAAGCCGACGTCCGCCGGCGGCGAACCCATCCACGTCGAACTGATGCGTTCCAAGGAACTCGTCGACTACGAACCGGCCTCTGACGTCGGTCACCTCCGCTGGATGCCCCGCGGCAGGCTTGTCCGCGACCTCCTTGAGGACTATGTCCTCGGCCTTGTCCTCAACTATGGCGGTATGCCGGTCGAGACCCCTGTGATGTACGACCTCGGGGACCCCGCGATCTCCGAACACGCAGCGAAGTTCGGCGAGAGACAGTACCGCTTCAAGAGCGGGAACAGGAACATGATGCTCCGCTTTGCAGCGTGCTTCGGCATGTTCTCGTTCATGCGCGACATGCACATCTCACCGAACACCCTGCCGATGAAGATGTACGAACTCTCCACCTACTCGTTCAGGCACGAGCAGTCTGGCGAGGTCCTCGGACTGAAGAGGCTCCGGGCCTTCACGATGCCTGACATGCACACCCTCTGCCGCGACATGGAGAATGCACTCTCCTGCTTCGAGGAGCAGCTCCGCATCGGCTGGCAGACCGCTTCAGACTTGGGTACCCCGCTTGTCGGTGCGTTCAGGTGCACAAAGGACTTCTACGACGAGCACGAGGACTGGGTCAAGAAGATCGTGAAGGAATCGGGTGTACCTATCTTCGTCGAGGTCCTCTCCGAGCGCGTCCACTACTGGATCGCGAAGATCGACCTCGCAGCCATCGACAGTCAGGGCAGGCCGATCGAGAACCCGACCGTCCAGATCGACGTGGAAAGTTCCACCAGGTTCAATATCAGTTACCGCAATGTCGAGGGCGAGGAGGTTCACCCGCCGATCCTCCACTGCTCCCCGACAGGTTCGATCGAGCGCGTCATCTGCGCCATGCTCGAAAACACCGCCTACCAGTCAGTGCCGCACCTGCCCACCTGGCTCTCCCCGACGCAGGTCAGGTTCATCCCGGTCGCGGAGAGGCATGCAGCCTATGCCGCCGACCTCTGTGAAAAGTTCAACGTCACCGGCGTCAGGGCCGACATCGACGACCGCGACGAGTCGGTGAACAAGAAGATCCGCGAGGCCGGGACCGAGTGGGTGCCCTACGTGGCCGTCATCGGCGACCGCGAGATGGACGAAGGAAAACTCACGGTGACTATCAGGAACCTCTCCGAGCCGAAGAAACCACACAAGGAGGAGATGACCTCCGACACCCTGATCGCCGCCGTGAAAGAAGAGTGTGCCGGCAAACCCTTCCGCCCCATGTACACCGCAAAAAAACTCTCGGTCAGGCCGCGCTTTATCTGAACCGGTCCCCCGAGAATTGGTGAAAATTTTATCATCTCTTTTTTTCTCCGGTTGTAAAGACACCGCCTATTCGTGCCGCACATAACAAAAACTCATGGTAGTACTATCATTATCATTGTCAGAATTAGATAAATTATATATAATATTCTGCCAATTATAGATCTCACCGGACGTGGAGCCCAGATAAAAACATGATCTGAGCGTACTACAGAGAGATTACATTCGTACATATACAGACATCAATTTGTACACATTATTGCCGGGCAACCGTCGGTCCAGCAGGGATCGGGGACGTCGCCTCCCGGTCTTGCAGGTACGGCCGTTCTCCGTGAACGGCAGATGCAAGCGAAATGCACCGCAGAACCCGGAAGGAAGGGGCAGCAACGCGGTGATCACCCTCTCCGGAATGGTGAGAGAATGATACGACAGATAAGCATCTCAGCAATAATCCTTGCCGGCCTTGTTGCCGTTGTTCTGGCCGTGCCCACATTCGATGTGAGCGAAAATGCGGCCATAGACGTTGGAAAGACCGTAGAGATCCCGATCACCCTCACAGGGGTCGATGCGGGGGTCTCAGGATACAACATCACCCTTGCTCTCACCGACCCTGACGTTGCGGAGATCACCGGCCTTGCCTTTCCCGGGTGGGCCGGCCTCCACACGGCAGGGGTGACGCCAGCAGACACAACATGGATGCAGGCGGTTGACCTCACCAAAAAGGCTGAGACAGGAAACGGCACCGTTCTCCTCGGGACTATCACCATTAGGGGAGATAAGGACGGCCTGACAGGTCTCATGGTCCGGCCCGGAGAGGTGCAGAACGACAGGGGCGAGGACTACGAGGTTGAAGACCTCAGGGTAGAGATCCCGGTCGGGACGACGACCGGCAGCGGATCCTCATCTTCATCAGGGGGAGGCAGCGTGACCACCTTCCAGACTGAGGCAGTCACATCCCCGGAGACGCCGGTATCGACGACAGCCTCGCCGGGAACACCGGAAACACCAGAAACACCTGTGCAGGCCTCGACTACCGCCCCGGTCGGTGCCGTCGCTGCGGCCGAAAATCCGGAGGAAACAACACCAAAGCCTGCACCACTCAGCCCGGTGCTCCTCCTGGCAGCACTCGCCGGGATATTCTGGCTCAAGAAAAGGGAGTGAAGACACATGAAATCAATACGCTGGATGCCTTTTATCGGCATCATACTGCTCATCTGCATCTTTCCGGTGCAGGGGGCCCCGGACAATGGGCCGGGATTTGTAAAGGATCAGGAGAACATGACCATCTACGAGACGGCGGTCGCCGACGGGAACTTCACGACCCTCGTTACCGCCCTCGACCTCACGGACCTGAACACCACGCTCAATGAACCCGGCAACTACACTGTCTTCGCACCGACAGACGATGCATTTGCAAACCTGCCCGCAGGCGTGCTCGACAGTCTCGTCAACGACACTGAAGAACTCAAGAACGTCCTCCTCTACCACGTGGCCGGAGAAAAGTACACCGCGGCAGATATTGCTGCGATGACCGAACTCCAGACTTTGCTTGGCGAGAACGTCACCATCACCGTGGACGAGGCGAACGGGACCGTCATGATCAACGACGCAATGGTGACAGCTGCGGATATTGAATGCACGAATGGCATCGTCCATGTTATCGACGCCGTTCTCATCCCGCCAGAAAAACCTGCACCTGCAGAACTGGAAGCCAATTTCACTGCCGACGTGACGACCGGTGAAGCACCTCTGACCGTCCAGTTCACCGACCTCTCCTCCGGGAACGTGACCAGTTGGTACTGGGACTTCGGTGACGCGGACTTCTCGACCGAACAGAACCCGGTTCACACCTATAACACCAGCGGGACATTCAATGTCAACCTGACCGTTGCCGACGACGCAGGTACCAGCAGCAGTCTTGAAATCCTTGACTACATCAATGTCAGCGAAGCACCGCCGGTCGTCGTCCCCGTCCTCTTCTTCGAGCCCCAGAACGCCTCTGTCAAAGCGGGGAGCACCACGGAATACTCCCTGATCCTCAACACGGCTCCTGACGGCCTTGCAGGGTACACCCTGAACATCGATTCCGGTGCTGAGGGTGTCGCCGAGATCGTCAATGTCTCCTACCCGGACTGGGCTGTGCCGACCAACACCTCGGCCCTGCCCGACACGACCGTGGAGATAAAGGCGGGTGACATGATGGACACCATCGTGGCCGGGGCCACGAATGTCAGCCTCGCAAACATAACAGTCCTCGGTGCCATGGAAGGTCAGACCAACCTCAGCGTTGAGGTCGTCAGGATGACGGCCGACGGAGGAGGCCCGATCATGCCCGACATGGTGGCCGCTTCGATCAACGTGACACCAGTAGCACCGCCACCAGCATTCCCGGGCTACGAGACACCGCCGACAGACCCCAATAACGACGGGAAGTACGAGGACATCAACGGGAACGGAGAGATAGAGTATGACGACGTCATCGCACTCAACACCAACATGCAGTGGATTGAAGAGAATAACCTGGTCTCACTCTTTGACTACAACAACAATGGCAAGATCGACTACGACGATGTTGTCATGCTCTTCGACATGATCTAAACACCATTTTTTCTTTTTTTATCATAAAAATTGACTATAGTCAAAATTTACACCGTAAAGACCATAATTATCAGCATATCCTATTTGAGTGACACAAAAACTGAGAATAACGATCAGTATGATGAGAATGATATATATTGACAGATGGGCAGATATGAAAACAATTTAAAAAGGAATATATTATATCATGGCACTATTTTTCAACATTGTTCAGTGATGAGATAAATGGACGTATCAGGGATATTACCGGGAAAAAATAGTTCATTCAATAAAAACCTCCTGATCTGCGTCCTATTTATCATTGTCTTCGTCATTGCCCTTCTATCGTCGATTTCGTATATCGAAGTCCAGAATGAACTCATCGACAAAAACCAGATCCTCAAGGACGAGACTGCGATCAGTGTCACACAGTGGATAACCCTCGTCGACCAGGGACTCAAGATGTACGACGATACCCTGAACTTGGAGATGAAAGAGGGTTTCAAGGGCTTTGTCGACGAGTACGAACGCGCAGGGAGAGATCCCGGACAGATGGACCTTGCCGCGCTGAAGGAGGGACTCGACGGGACGATGGACCTCTACGTAATCAATAGCGCGGGTGTCATCGAATACAGCACCTACGCACCCGAAGTCGGCCTCGACTTCAAGAAGGTTCCGTACTTCTATGAATACATCACGGGACTCCGCAAGGGACACACGATCTCAACCGACCGGGTGGTGCGGGAGCAGTCGACAGGTGCGATCCGGAAATACGCCTACATGCCCTCCCCCGACCACCGCTATCTCTTCGAACTGGGTCTGGTCTCCGAGCAGTTAAAAGACCGGAAACTCGGGTTATCCTATGTCCAGACCGCCGAGTCCCTCAAGAATCTCAACCCCGACCTCGAGAGCATCAGGATCTTCGACACGATGGGGAAGGTCGTCGGGAACAAGAGTTACGTGATGGACCCGGTCCAGAAGACACGGGTCAAGAAGGCCCTTGACGGGAGAGAGAGCACCGTCTATCCTGACCCGGAGCAGAAGAAAGAATACCACTACCTTTACATCGACCTGCGCGATCCCGACTATGCCTCTGACATGAGCATGGTGGTCGAACTCACCTACACGACTTCTCCGATGGAGAAGAAACTTGTCGGCCTCTTTTTCTCGCACCTGACGATCGCCCTCCTTGCAATCCTTGGTAGCGTCCTGGTCTCCTACGGTGTCGTCAGTTATATTTCAAGACCGGTCTCCGAGGTGGTGGAGGACATCGACCGCATCGCACGGGGAGACCTCGACCACCAGATCAGGCACACGAGTGGTATCGAATTCCGTCGTCTCGAAGACAGCATCAACGCAATGGTCGTATCGCTCAAGGAGAACATCAAAAGGGCGGAGGAGTCGGAAGACGCACTGAAAAAGACCAATGAAAACCTCGAGGAGATCATCGACCACCGCACCGCCGCCCTCACGAAAGCGAACGAGGAAGCAAACCTCTACCTCGATATCATGTCCCATGACATCAACAATGCAAATACTGTCGCCCTCGGTTATGCCCAGATGCTGATCATGCGCCTTGCCGAGAAGGAAAAATACCAGGCCAACAGGATTGCACAGAGCATCATGAGGAGTTCGGAGATCATCCAGAATGTGGCGACGATCAGGTTGATCCACCAGAAGAACCTCCCCCTGGAAAGAGTGGACCTGGACACCGGGATCAGGAAGGAGATCGATCACCACCCCGACGTCGCCATCCACTACGAAGGGAAGAAGGTGCTGGTCTGGGCCGACGAACTCCTGTCAGAGGTCTTCTCCAACCTGATCGGGAATGCGGTCAAGTTCATGGACGGGCAGGGTGAGGTCTTCGTGAGAGTCGAGGATGAGGGAGAAAAGGTCCGTGTCTCGGTGGAGGACACAGGTCCGGGTATATCTGACGAGATGAAAGGGGTCATCTTCACCCGCTTCAAGAAGGGGACTAACAAGCGGAGCGGGAAGGGTCTCGGCCTCTACATCGTCAGATCCCTCGTTGAGAAGTACGGCGGCATGGTCTGGGCCGAGGACCGCGTGCCTGGAAACCCCGGTCTCGGGGCGGCGGTCCGCTTCACCCTCAGGAAGGCGCCTGACGACCCGCGGGAATAAGGGTGGTCTCGGTCTTCCGGTGGCGAGGAGGGCGAAGGCGGTGATGAAGCCCAAGAAGCGGTTGTCCTCCCCGGCGACGAACGACGAGGGCGGGGCGGATCACCGTCGCTGGTCATCCCTCTGAGAATCTTGCCCCGGGGACACTGAATAGTATTTTAAAACAGGCAGGACCAAAAGGGGGGTGGGAATGTATCGATATTTCATCGTTATCGAAAAGACAGAAAGGAATTATTCGGCATATTCTCAACCTCCGGTGCGTGGCGACAGGGAAGACACGGGAGGAGGCAGAGGAGAAGATGCAGGTCCCCATCGAGATGCATGTCAGGGGACTGATCGAAGACGGTCTCCCGGTGCCCGAGCCGCAGTCCTCCGCGTCCTATGTGACCGTGCAATAGACCACGCACAAGATCTCTTGATGTCGGGACCAGTGATCAGATGAGAGATCTCTCCAAGAAAGGTATCGCGAGAGACTCATAAACAGGCTCTTTCAAAAAATATCGAAGGTATCAAACGCCATGCTCTGATACCCCCGCCCGGATTCGAACCGGGGTCGCCGGATCCAAAGTCCTGCATGATTGACCACTACACTACGGGGGTGAACAGTCGGTACCTGTTGGCTTTCCAGATATATCATTCTGTTTTTTGACCCGCACCCTCCACCCTGCAGGGATGGCTGTAGATGTTCAACTTCCCTCCCCGCGCGAACCCCACGACCGTGAGTCCGGTCTTCTCCGCCATCTCCACGGCAAGAGAGGTCGTCGCACCGCGGGAGACGATGAGGGGGATGTTTGCAACGAGGCACTTGCGGACCATCTCTGAGGAGATGCGGCCGGAGGAGACGACATAGGTGCGGGAGAAGTCGACGCCTTTCCTGAGGCCGTAGCCGATCACCCGGTCGAGGGCGTTGTGTCTGCCGATGTCCTCCGCAACCGTGATCACCTCCCCCCGATCAAGGAGGGCGACGATATGGACGCCGCCGGTCGCCCTGTGGAGGTCTGAGGTGAGGACTGACTGCACGGCGCCGAGGACCCCGGCAGGCGTGACCGTGAGGTCGGAGTGGACCTTCGGGAGTTTTTCCGTGTCGATATACGAGACGCTCCCCCCGCAACCAGAAAGGATCGTCTTCTTCGTGCCGATGGACTTGAACGGGTTCGTCGTCAGGACGCTCACCCTGTTCTTCTCGATCCTGATCGACTCGATCTCCCCGGGACCCCTGATGATCTCTTCGGTGAAGAGATAGCCGATGACAAAATCCTCGAGGTCGGCAGGACTCATCATCGCAGTCATCGCATGCCTCCCGTTGACGAAGAGGGCCATGGGGACCTCTTCCACAACCTCATGAACAATCTTCTCGAATCTTTCGCCGTCAAAACGGACGCAGGATATTTTCCTGAACATACACCACTCCTTTCCAGCCCACGGGAGATTTTTCCGGGCAGTCGAACTTTTTATCGCCGTGTCGCCCCTCCAGGCATGCACCGGCAGGAGGACATGATCTGATCTACAGGTTCCTCCTCCACTGATATATGTCGGTGGCAGGCCCAGGAGCACTGCACCGGAAGACCGCCCGCGGCCGGAAGACAGGATATACATAGGAGGCATGCAGATAGTACGGCGCGATCATTCACAATTGTGAATGCCCCTCTGAGGACATCCATGAGCAGGAAAAAAGCGTATATGGGGCGTATGGAGGGCGAACCCCCGGTAAAAAAGGTCCTCTTCTGGTGCGAGCGCTGCAATGTCCCCCTGGTCGGGCCGAAATGCGGGTGCGGCGCCGAAGGGAAGAAGGTCCCTCTCCTCCAGCCCTATGACGTGCGCCCCGCACTGAAAGGGGACATGGCCCTCATCAGGAAACTTGTGCACGAGCAGTTCGGCAGCGTCCCCCTTCCCCGTGTCATGCTCCTGAACAAGACCGGCGGGGTCGACCGCGCCGACCTTGTCATCGCTCATGGCGGGCGTTTCGGGTGGCTCACCTTCGACCCCGTGAACCGGCGGTTCAATTTTGACATCGCCCCCGAAGCCCTCCCATATGTCCTCGGCCATGCAAGCAAAGGGATCGTCGACCTCGAGAGCGCCGCGGCCGCGGGCGAGGTCAGGGGGCGGATAGGTGGCAAGAAGTTCGCCCTCACCGCCCCGGCCCCTGAAGGGACGGTGATCGTGAAGTACAGGAACAGGTACGGCACCGGCACCGTGAAGGAGGGGCAGATCAGGGTGAAGGAGGTCGTGACGGTGGAGACACGCCGGCCTGCAAACCCGGACTGGAGCCTCGTCATCAGGCGGAACCATATCCACCTCAAGAACCTTGAGAAGGAGGCCGTCCGCACCATCCGCAGGCACATGAACGACCGGCCGACGGCGAACGTCTCCTTCTCCGGGGGCAAGGACAGCACCGCGGTCCTCCACCTCGCACGCAAGGCAGGGGTAGAGAAGGCATTCTTCATCGACACCGGCATCGAGATCCAGGAGACCATCGACTTTGTCGCCTCTCGCCCTGGCGTCGAGATCATAGAGAAGACCGGTGACTTCTGGCAGGCGGTGGAGAAAGCCGGACCGCCGGGGAAGGACCACCGCTGGTGCTGCAAACTCCTGAAACTCCAGCCCCTCAAACTCTACCTCGCCGGGGTCGGCCCCTGCGTCACCGTGCAGGGCAACCGGTGGTACGAGTCCTGGAACCGGGCGAGCCTCGAAGAGACGAGCCAGAACCCGGCAAACCCCCTCCAGTTGAACGTCTCCCCCATCAGGAGCTGGCGGGCGCTCGAGGTCTTCCTCTACCTCTGGTGGCAGAAGGTGGAGATCAACCCCCTCTACGAGATGGGGCTCGAACGCATCGGGTGCTTCCTCTGCCCCGCAATGCTGGAGAGCGAGTACGAGTTGCTGAGGGAGACGCACCCCGACATGGTGGCGCGCTGGGACGCCTTCCTCGAAGACTGGGCCGGAAAAAAGGGTCTTCCCGGCGAGTACTGCCGCTGGGGGCTCTGGCGGTGGCGCGCCCTGCCGCCGAAGATGCGGGAGGTCTGCAGGGAGAGAGGGATCGCCCTCAACGATGACTACAGCGTGCGTGCATCTGAGGAGAAGGTCATGCGACCTGCTGAAGTCACCCAAAGGGAAACGGCGTCCGCCCCCGCGGTCAAGGAGGAGGGATTCCCGGTGGCGAGGATCCGCGGCGACTTCCCCATCCTGGGGGACATCGTGTACCTCGACAGTGCGGCGACGAGTTTCTCGCCCGAGGCGGTGGTCGGGGCGATGGTCGAGTTCGAGCACCGGTACCGTGCCAATGTTGGCCGGGGCGTCCACCGTCTCACCCAGATCGCCTCGCAGCGCTACTGGCACGCCCACGAGAAAGTGGCCGCCTTCATTGGCGGCAGGAACGGAGTCACAGTCTTCACGAAGAACACCACCGAGGCGATCAACATGGTGGCGCAGGGCCTCCCCTGGAAGCCCGGCGACCGCGTCGTCACGACTATTCTGGAGCACCACTCCAACTACCTCCCCTGGACGCACCTGAAAATGCAGGGTGTTGAGGTCGTCGTCATACCGGTCAGACCAGACTACTCCCTCGACCTCGACGCACTCAGGGAGGCGGTCGAGGCCGCACCGACGCGCCTCGTCGCCGTCACCCATGCCTCCAACGTCCTCGGCACCGTCACGCCTGTGGAGGAGATCGCCCGGATCTGCCATGGGCACGGCTCTCTCCTCCTCGTGGACGGGGCGCAGAGCGTCCCGCACATGCCTGTCGACGTCGCCCGCATCGGCTGCGACTTCTTCTGCTTCTCAGGCCACAAGATGCTCGGGCCGACCGGGACCGGTGTCCTCTGGATGAAGGAACCTATCCTTGAACCAACAATGCTCGGGGGCGGCATGGTCGAGACCGTCACCACCGACGGTTTCACCCCGGCGGCAGGCTACCAGCAGTACGAGGCCGGGACGCCGAATATCGCCGGCGGCATCGGCCTCGGGGCGGCGGTCGGCTACCTGGAGAAGATCGGGATGGAGGAAGTGAGGCAGTACGAGGAAGAACTCACCTCCCGCCTCATCGACGGGTTAAAGGGCATCGAGGGGGTGCACGTCTACGCGGCTGAAGACCCGGCGGCACGCATAGGGGTGGTCTCCTTCACCATCGACGGCCTGCACCCGCACGAGGTCGCCCGGCGCCTCGACGAGGATACGGAGATCATGGTGCGGTCCGGACACCACTGCTGCATGCCCCTGATGGAGCGCCTCGGCCTCCCCGACGGGACGGTGCGGGCAAGCCTCGCCCTGTACACCACCAGGCAGGAGGTTGACCTCCTCGTCGCAAGCGTTGCGGAGATCTGCCGCGGGATCTGAATAATATTTTTTTTTGGCTGAGCGGAGAAAAACCTCATACGGGGGTGAGGATCCGCTTTTCTTCCCGGTAGTTCCAGGGAGTTATTTCGAAGATTGCCATACACCTCCCTATCCTAAGTGCGGGGGATCCGGGGGCGGCAGTCCCCCGGAAGAGATACAGACACACAGGCACTTCAGACAGGAATACTACAGAGCACTTTTCCTCTACCCTCAGGGCTTCTCCCCATCCCCCCGCCGGAGGTATCTTCTCCCCACGGACAGAGACGGTGCTGTGCAGATCACAATCCTCGGCGCCGAGTCCCTCGGGGCACGGTCGATGGCGACGGTCGTCGAGGCGGCGGGGAGGACTGTGCTCATCGACCCGGGCGTCGCCCTCGCCCCGAAAAGGTCTGGTCTTCCACCCCATCCCCGCGAGGTGGAGGCGGCCGAGAGGGTGAGGGAGGCGATACTCTGGTGGTTGCCGCGGGCGACCGACGTCGTCATCACCCACTTCCACGGCGACCACATGCCCCTTGCGGACGCCGACCCATACCAAGTCTCCCTCTCGGCCTTCGCCCTGCCGGAGAAGTGCCGGGTCTGGGTGCCGGGGGAGGAGGGACACCCAGGGCGGTCGCGGGCGCGGCGCAGGGCTCTCGTGCAGGCCCTCCACCGTCCCATCCCGTCCGCCGGGGGGAAGGACGATGGCGTTGTCGCCTGTTCCAGTCCCTTTCCTCATGGCGGGGGAGGCGGAGGGGTGATGATCGTCGCGGTGAGGGAGGGGGACGCCTGTTTCGTCCATGCCTCTGACACGCAACTCCTCTCCTCTGAGGCGGTCGCGACGGCCCTCCGGTGGCGGCCGTCAGTCGTCTATACCTCGGGGCCTCCCCTGTACCTCCCCGGGGTCACCTGGACAGAGGCCGACCTCGCCCATGCCCATGCCACCCGCATTGCGGCGGCGACCGACACACTCGTCATCGACCACCATCCTCTCAGGGGGGAGGGGGGCCTGCGGTGGGTCGAAGACGCGGGAGGGATATCGGCCGCTGAGTTCATGGGCGTCACCCCCGCCCTCCTTGAGGCGCGTCGCCGCGACCTCTGGGGGCGACCGCCCGCAGGTATTTATTGATCCCGGTGGATACCACGCCGGGGAGGACATGATGACGGAAGACACGGTGCTGACCTTTGTGCGGGCGATCATCACCGACGAAGAGGGAAGGGTCCTCCTTCTCCGGCGTGCAGAAAGGTTGAAAAAATATTCAGGTCTCTGGGAACTCCCCGGGGGCTGGGTGAGGTCGGGAGAGGCTCTTCCCTCGTGCCTTGAGCGCACGGTCTTCGAGGAGACCGGGCTGACTCTCGACCTCTGCGGGTGCAGCGGGTCCTGCGAGTCGGTCTGGGAGGGAAAGACAGAGGTCCACCAGATCTGGGTGGCTCACCCGCAGAGGAAGGATGTCCGCCTTGCACCCGGGCATACGGCATCGACCTGGGCCAGTCGCGACGAGATCGAGATGTTCAGGACGGTCCCCTGGCTGATGGACGCAGTCAGGCAGGTCTTCTGACCATCACTTCAGTTTTTTCAACGACTCCCTGACGAATGCCGGGATGTCGGCCGGTTGCCTGCTGGTGACGAGGTTTCTGTCCACGACGACCTCGGCGTCGATATAGTCGGCCCCCGCATTCCGCAGATCCTGCACGATCGACCTCCACCCGGTGACTCGCCTCCCTTTGAGCACCCGCGCCGAGATCAGGAGTTGCGGCCCGTGGCAGATGGCAAAGACAGGTTTTCCGCTCTCCATGAAAGCCCGCACGAACTCCACCGCATGGGCGTCGCCCCGCAGGATATCAGGGGAGAAGCCGCCGGGTATGAGGAGGGCGTCGAAGTCGTCGGGCGTCGCGTTTCTGACCGCCCTGTCGACCCTCACCTCTGTCCCCCCTCTCTTCCCCATGACTGTGGCCCCGGCTTTCAGGCCGAGCCGAACGACCTCGTGGCCTGCCTCTTCGAATGCCTGCACAGGTTTTGTGTACTCGGAGTCTTCGAACATATCCGCGATCAGGACGGCAATACGACCCATGATGATCTCCTGCCCGGCGCAGTGCCGGGCAGGCGAAGATAGGAGAGGTGATATATAACACATTGTCGAGGGGAGGGCATGGGCAGGGGGGAGGCCGGCGATATTTCCGGGGATGAGGCACAATCGGCATCGGTGGAGGACCTCCAGAAACGTCTGTCGACCGGGCCAGAGGGTCTCACGACGGAGGAGGCAACGCGGCGCCTCGCCCTCGCCGGCTATAACGAGATCCCCGAGCGTGAGGTCGGGCCTCTCCGCCTTTTCCTCGCCTATTTCTGGGGTCCGATCCCCTGGATGATCGAGGCCGCCATCGTCCTCTCCGCGGTGCTGGGCCGTCTGGAAGACCTCTTCATCATCCTGGTCCTCCTCCTCGTCAATGCGGGGATCGGTTTCTGGCAGGAGGACAAGGCCGACAACGCCATCAAACTTCTCAAGCAGAAACTCGCCCTGCAGGTGCGGGTGCTCAGGGACGGCGACTGGAAAGTCGTGCCGGCCAGGGAACTTGTCCCCGGCGACATGATACGGCTCAGGCTCGGCGACATCGTCCCGGCAGATGCGAAGATCGCCGGCGAGGGATATCTTGTCATCGATGAATCGGCACTGACCGGCGAGTCGCTGCCGGTCACAAAAAAAGCAGGCGAGATCGCGTATGCAGGGACCGTGATCAGGCAGGGGGAGACCGAAGGTCTGGTCTTTGCCACCGGCACGAAGAGTTTCTTCGGTCGGACGACAGGCTTCGTCGGAGAGGCCGTGACTCCAAGTCACTTCCAGAAGGCGGTGATCAAGATCGGGGACTACCTCATCGCCCTGGCCCTTGCCCTGGCCGCCGTGATCATCCTTGTCGCCCTCTTTCGTCATGAGAGTCTTGCCGAGACTCTCCAGTTTGCCCTTGTGCTGACGGTGGCGGCGATCCCGGCGGCCCTTCCCGCTGTCCTGACGACCACCCTCGCCGTCGGGGCCATGGCACTCGCCCGGCGCGAGGCGATCGTGAGCAGGCTTGTCTCCATCGAGGAGATGGCCGGCGTGGACGTGCTCTGCGTCGACAAGACCGGCACCCTCACCAGGAACGAACTGACGGTCGCGGAGGTGGTGGGTTTCGACGGTTTTTCCAGGGATGAGGTGCTCCTCCTCGCCCGCCTGACTTCGCGGCAGGAGGACAACGACCCCATAGACAATGCGGTGATCGCGCGTTTTCAAGATACTCCCGGAAGCGAGACAGACACAGCGGCCATCAGGGTGACGGAATACACTCCTTTCAATCCGGTTGACAAGCGCGCGATGGCAACACTGGAGAGAGAGAACGGGATCCGCTTTATGGCGGCAAAGGGTGCGCCCCAGGCAATTTTCGCCCTCACCGGCGGCGGTGGCGACGATGTGGAGGGCCGCGTCGCCGCCTTTGCCGGGCGGGGCTACCGGACCCTCGGCGTGGCGCGGGCCGATGCTACAGGGGTGTGGCGGTATGCCGGCCTGATCGCCCTGTACGATCCGCCGCGGGATGACTCCGCAGAGACTATCAGGAAGGCGAGGACAATGGGCCTTCAGATCAAACTCCTCACCGGCGATCACATTGCCATCGCACGGGAGATCGCAGCGAAACTCAACCTCGGGACCGGGATCGCCGGGGCATCGTCCCTCACAGAGGTCCCGGAAAAGGAACACAGCCGGATCATCGAAGACTCGGACGGTTTCGCCGAGGTGTACCCCGAACACAAGTATGAGATCATCACCGCACTCCAGGAGGCCGGGCACATTGTGGGGATGACAGGAGACGGGGTGAACGACGCTCCTGCCCTGAAAAAGGCCGACGCGGGGATCGCGGTCGCCGGCGCCACCGACGCGGCGAAGTCCGCGGCAGACATCGTCCTGACGCTGCCGGGGATATCGGTCATCATCGATGCTGTCACCGAGAGCAGGAAGACGTTTCAGAGGATGTCGAACTATGCGATCTACCGGATCGCCGAGACAATCAGGGTTGTCTTCTTCATCACGGCGTCGATCATCGCCTTCAACTTTTATCCGGTGACCGCTCTGATGATCGTCCTTCTCGCCCTCCTGAACGACTTCGCTATCATGACGATCGCCTTCGACCGGGTCGTCGTGCCCGCCAGGCCGGTCAGGTGGGACATGAGGTTGCTCCTTGGCATCTCAACGATTCTCGGGATATATGGTGTCTTCGAGTCATTCGGCCTCCTCTATCTCGGAAAGGAGGTGCTGATGCTCGACCCCGATGTCCTCAGGTCGTTTATCTATCTGAAGCTCTCGGTCGCGGGTCACCTCGCCGTCTTCGCCGCACGGACGCAGGGGCCTTTCTGGTCGGTGCCGCCGGCGGCACCGCTCTTCCTGGCTGTCGTCGCCACGCAAGGAGTCGCGACGCTCCTCACTGTCTATGGTATCCTCCTTCCGGCAATGGGGTGGGGCCTTGCCGCCATCGTCTGGGGCTACGCCCTTGCCGGTTTTCTTCTCCTTGACGTCATCAAGCTCGGCGCCTACAGACTGCTCGAACATACCGGGATCGTTTTCAGTCGATGAGGTCAGCACATATAGCAACATAGGGTTTATGTGTGGGTCGGGGCCAATCCCCGGACACTGTAACGCAGTCAGGAGAAGGAGATCAAAAGAGAATAGAAAGAAATAATCCGGTTATAGGGCGCCCCCGTCAGAGACGAGGACACACAGAAATTAATCCCGCCCCTCGTCATGCGAGAGCGGGAAGTACTGCCGATACACCGCCTGCCTCTCGTCGAGGTCGGTGTGCAGGTAGATCTCGGTTGTCTTGATAGAGGCATGGCCGAGGTTCTCCTGGACGACACGGAGGTTCTTCGAGCGCCGGTAGAGTTCTGAGGCATAGGAGTGCCGGATCTTGTGCGGCGTGATGCCGGGAGGGGCATACTTTTCGAAGATATACTGGACTGTCCGGGACGTGATATGGTGGTCATTCTGAC
This sequence comes from uncultured Methanofollis sp., assembly GCF_937919355.1. GTDB lineage: Archaea > Halobacteriota > Methanomicrobia > Methanomicrobiales > Methanofollaceae > Methanofollis. The sequence goes on from NZ_CALFSA010000136.1 coordinate 30,112, forward strand.
CCACAAAGAGGGGCCCCACAATCTTATTCCCGATATAGTCCTCCACCTCCGCGAGGGTGCCTTCGTCGACGAACACAGTCCTGATTTTCCCCCCTTTTCCAAGGATCCTGATCGTCCCTTCGTCGAAGTCGATATCACCGACATCGATTGCACAGAGTTCGGAGACCCTGACACCGGTGGCGTAGATCAGGCGGACAATCAGGTGGTCCCGCGGTTTTTCGATAGACTTCAGCAGGCGCATCACCTGGTTGTGCTTCAGGTATTTCATTTCCTGCTCCTTTATGCGGGGCCTTGCGGTGCCGGGCATTGGATTGACGGTCACGGCCCCTTGCGTGAAGAGGTATAGATAAAATGAGGAGAGAGCAGAGACGAACTGGCGGATAGATGTTGGTTTATAGGTCTGTACAGACGTCAGGAAAGAGAGGAAGTCGGTGACCAGAGCACGCGACACTTCCACCCCGGTGTCAAGATGCGGTACCTCAGAAGAGAGCCACGCAGTCCTGAGGGCATCTGCATCGTCCCCGCCGTCCTGCCGCCTGAGCCAGACATAGTGGGAGAATTTTTTCAGGACCCGGGCATATCCATCAAGCGTATTTTTCGAGTAATTCCGCATCCTGAGGTAGTCCATGAAGGCTTCAATCCACTCCGAAAAATCTCCGTCTACCATTGATTATTCTTTCAGATCTCGGATATAATAACTTTTTCGCATAATCACCATTATGCGAAATAAGAATCCGGGGATAGGAGCCCTATCACAGACCCTCTGACCTGTCGCCCACCTGAACATCCATTACCCCAGGACCGACAAGAGGGGAGAGGCACATAAGGCATGGGCGGCGTTAAAAGGCGCGTTAGACACCAGAAAAAGAAGAGATCATAAAAATCACCACAGGGATGATTTTGAAAGAGATCAGGATGAATGATACCGCCCACCGATAGAGAAGGCAGCAAATTGCCGTGAAAACACGAGGAAATTGCTTAGATACCCAGAGAGAATAACCCGGGAAAGACAGTACCTCATCCAGGGCATCTTAGGAGAACAAAAGAGGGGGAAAGGGAAACATCAAAGAACCAGTGCTTGACAACCATGTTGAGAATAAAAAGAGAATAGGCATACAGAAAAGAGGACATTCACGGGGAATAGGGGGCGGTCCCCCATATTCCCGTCAGGCGGGACGATAGAGTGCGATTGAGTTGTACTCCACCACATTTACAAGGTTCAGGATAACAGGAGGCCCAGAGGCGGACCGGGACTCCTTGTATGAACATCTGAGGGGCACCAGATAAAGGGATGCCGTGCGGGGAGAAAGTGAAGGCCGCGCAACGGGCAGACAGGAATCCATAGTTGAACAGGCTCAGGACCAGAGAACAGGTTGTGGAAAAATAATTTCTGGCAGATCACAAGCACCAGTGAGCGCGAGAATTTTATCAACATTTAAGGAAACCCTGCAGTCACGTCAGGATGGGTGAAGGCCCACGCACCTTCATGGGAACTACGGGGGCAAAAACCCGACCCGGCACAATATCATGGGAATAGATCCGGGTTCAAAATAAATTTCCATACGTGTTCAAAGTGCCACGGGCACATTCAGGAGAAGGCCGACTTGCATCTTCCTAAGGTTTGAGTGACTATCGGCCTTCGCTCCAGGGACCAGCATTCAAAATATGGTCTGGCAGGTCCACCACAAGGACATTTCTCTCAGGAACCCACACCAGGATCAATCGCCCCAGATCCATGAGAAACACATGGGCCCATCAGAAGTGGGACGACCGATCCGGACCGGCAGGGAAGTCTAAGAAGACCACAACTCACACAGGGCGTACGCGAGGCCGGCCTGCCCCCGAAAACCATGCCATACATACCACACGTACGGTACATAAACCGTATGATGCTATATGCAAGAATCGACCTCGAAGGCCCGGTAGCAAGAGACAGACCGGTAATCTTGATACCCGGGAAAACCAATCCCGTAATTAAATGAGCGATCCTGCAGACCGCACCGATGAGATCAACAAATACCGGAAGTTCAAGAAGGTTGAGGGCTCGACCTACCGGCGGGTCAACCAGTTCCTGCGCAAACACACCTACATCACTGCGCGGGAGTGGGCAATCGCCCGCCTCTGCGCGGACTTCCAGACCACAAGCGGTGCAGAGATGACCTTCATCGGTGCGCACCTGCCTGAACTCGTCCCCTTCATGACCGAGCCCTACACCCCACAGGCAGTGAACCAGGCCCGCAATGCCTTCAAGAAGAAGGTGAGGATGGCCGGGGCCACCTTCTTCTACGGAGCGATGTGCGGGTTCTTCACACCCGAAGAACTCGACGACGTCCTCTTCGAGGCGAGCGAGGTGGCCCGCTTCCTCATGGAGATCGAAGGCACGGCCCTGGAGATCGACGACGAGATCGAGATCGAGGACCGGGTCGCTGAGGTCATGAAAAACATATCCCGCGCCTCGTCTGACCTTCTCAAGGAGCGGATAAGACAGGCGGAAAATGAGGAGGAGTAAAAATGAAGATCATCCAGTTTGTCGGGAGGTCGAACTCCGGCAAGACGACATTTATTGAGGGATTGATCAGGGCCCTCAAAGAGAGAGGGAGTGTCGCCGCCGTCAAGCACCTCGGTCACGATCGATACGCCCTCGAAGAGGGGAAAGACACGACGAAATATGCGGCGGCGGGCGCCGACCGCGCCGTCGGCATCGACGATGTCAAGGCCGTGACCACAAGCCAGAGCCCGGCCCTCACCACCGTGCTCACCGAACTCTGCGACGCGGGCATTGAATACTGCATCGTCGAGGGCTTCAAGACCATCCCCTTCCCAAGAATAGTGATAGGGGATCTGGAATCGGAGAACGTCGTCCTGAGGAACCCGACCACCAGGGAAGTCATCGATCACCTCGGTGATTTCGAAGATTTTCAGACCATGCAGGGCATCGTCAGGGAACTGCGCCGGGCGTACCCCATGGAGAGGGCAGGGGCCATCCTTACCTTCAACGGCATTGTCAGGGAACTGACCGGCGACGAACGTACAGAGTACCTTGATTTCCCGGCCGACATCGACACCCTCATCAAAGACCTCCAGGAGGAGGCCGAAGAGACGTCGGGAGTCATCGGCGCCAGGTTCTACCACAGGAAAGGGAGGCTGTACGTAGGGGAGGACATCACCTACTTCGCCATCCTTGCCGAGCATAGACAAGAGGCCTTCACCGCGATGGCGCAGGCGATCGACCGCCTCAAACGCGACGTACATGATAGAAAATGAAGGGATGCACATGAGCACAGAAAGAGTACAAAAACGGATCTTCGGGACAAACGGCGTCAGGGGCGTCATCGGCAAGGACATGACCCCCGACCTCGTGATGAGGATCGGCAAGGCCCTCGGAACGATGAGAAAGGGACGGATCGCCGTCGGGCGGGACACCAGAACATCGGGCGAAGCCCTCGCCGCAGCCGTCTCCGCCGGCCTCATGGCGACGGGATGCGAGGTCGTCGACTGCGGCATCCTCCCGACGCCGGCGCTCCAGTACCTTGTCAGGGAACACTTCGATGGCGGAGCGATGATCACCGCCTCCCACAACCCACCCCAGTACAACGGCGTCAAGGTCATCGAACCTGACGGCACCGAGATGGGCGACGAGGAGACCCTGAAACTCGAGGAGATCCTCTTCTCAGATACCTTCAACGAGGTCTCCTGGGAGGAGGTCGGCAGCAAGAAGTACGCCCCTGACCTCAAGGAAGAGTACATCGACGCGATCGTCTCCCACTTCCCGCACGGCATCGGCGTCGGCATGACCGTCGTCGTCGACCCGGGGTCAGGGCCAGCGGCAGACACGACACCGGTGATCCTCTCCCGCCTCGGCTGCACTGTCCACACCATCAACGCCCAGAAAGACGGCCGCTTCCCGGGCAGACTCCCCGAACCAAGCCCGGAGGGTCTCGCACCCCTGGCAGAACTTGTCGTTCAAACCGGCGCAGCCTTCGGCGTCGCCCATGATGGTGACGCTGACCGCGCCGTCTTCGTCGACGACAGAGGGAGATATGTGGAGGAGAACAGGGAGTTCGCCCTTGTCGGTATTTATGCCTGCAGGAAGAAGAAGGGACTCGTCGTGACCCCGGTCTCCACTTCGCTCATCGCCGAGGACATTGCCGCCATGCACGGTTGTACGGTCGAGTACACCCCGGTCGGGAGTATCTATGTAGCGAGGTGCATGCGCAAACTCCTCAGCGAAGGGAAAGAGGTTGCATTCGGTGGCGAAGGAAATGGCGGGCTCATCTATCCGGACCACCAGTTCTGCCGCGACGGAGGTATGACGGCCGCCACCATGGTTGGCCTCCTCCATGCCGAGGGTAAGGCCCTCTCAGCACTCCTCGACGCCCTGCCCACCTACCACATCATCAAGGAGAAGGTAAAGACGCGGGAAGCCGAGGCCGTCGTCAGCGCACTGAAGGAGCAGTATGTCGGGGAGAAGATCGACTGCCGGGATGGGATCAGGATCAACAGGCCGGGCACCTGGGCACTGGTTCGCCCGTCAGGGACAGAACCGATGATGAGGGTTGTCGTTGAAGCACAGGTCAAGGAAAACGGGGAACGCTTCTTCAAGGAGATCATGGCTGTTGTCCGGGCGGCCGCACCCGATCTCAAGCCATAACCCATATTTAAAAAAATATAAAAATCGGGATCTATTTTTTTATTGAACCCCGATTAACCATGTGATATAGAAATCCAGTGATAGTACCCGGGCAATAGACGAAATAATCTTTGATTTTCTTTTGCGTAATGAATCTCAAAAGTTACTATAGGGAATGTTTATCTACTATTATCTGAATATATTCAGTCAGGATGAGCCGTGCCTGCAACTGAGATAGATATTTTAAAAAGAATACATCAGGTGGTCGCGCGGGGGGACCAGGGAGAGATTGAGACCTTACTCAGTGACATCTCCGAGATCCCCAAGAGGAAAGAGAAAAAGGAGTTACTTGAAGAAATCCATGCCACAATCCTCGAGACCGCCTTCAGTGAAAACCATCCGGAACTGGCAAAAATCCCGCTTTCACTCCCAAAAAACGATGTCTTTGAACACATACTACACGCCACCCGGATCTACATAGACACCAAGGACAGGGCATGGCTCCAGGCCGTCTACGACCTCTCAAACTCGCTCGACAGGAAGAGTTCACAGTCGATCATCCTCGCCGAGGTGACGAAAAACCTCATCGAGGCTGGTGTCGACCGTGCCGACGCCGAGTTGATCAAGGTAGGCATGGAGGTCTATCACCAGATCAGCTTCAGGAAATACCGTTCGGCCATCCTGATGGACATCGTCCCTCTTCACATCGTCTGGAGTGTCACTATCAGGGACACCACACTTCTCACCGAGGCTGCAGTCCTCATCGAAGGAATAGGAGATATCTCGAAGCGATCTCTCCTCCAGAGTGAAGTCGCCAAGGCGATCGGGCGGATCGGCGTTGCCACGCGCGACTTCGAACTTACCATCAGGGCGCTCAGGTCAGCCGCCGAGATCAAGCAGAAGATCAGGCGGACGAACTGCATCGCCTACATCGTCAACCAGACCTGGAAGTCACCCCTCAGTTCACAGGTCTCAAATGTTATGGATGTCCTGAAAAAACTGGACGACCTCTCCGAGTCAGAGATCGCTGAAGTCTCCGCATCCATGGCCGAAGAGATGATCGCACGGGACCACGACAAAGGAGCGGTCGTCACCACCCTTGAAACGCTGGTAAAAGCCTACCCATTCACTCTCCAGGGCATCATCACCGAACTCCTGAAGGCAGCGGAGAAGACCGGCGACCCGTATTACCTTGAAGCGGGCCTCAAATTCAACACGCGCCTTGACCCCTCCGAAGAGGTCCAGATCAGGGAGGTCGTCCGGGCCAGCATCGCCGTCGTCGAGAAGACAGGCGAGGCCAAGTTTATCCTGGAGATCGTCCCCATCGTTGAGGAAGCGATCTCCGGCCCGAAAGCCTTCTCCATCTACCTCTCCCTTGTCCACACAATGCTTGAACGCGGTGCGTTCGGCCATGCCATCGATATATTCGGGAGGATCACCTCCTTCACCGAGATCGCCCAGATGGGGAACCAGTTCTGGGACACCACCGTCCTCCTGGTGAGCACAGGAGTGCTGCGAGACAGGGTCGACGACGTCAAAACCCGTGTCTTCGCACGGATGGACACGGAGACGAAGGAGAACCTGATCCAGCGGAGTGTCACTGACATCTGCAAAAACAACCCCTTCAACGACATTGTCCGGCACATCCCGTCCCTTGTCGCCCTCTGCGGCCTTCACAGGCGGCGCGATGAACAGTTGCAGATGGCTATCGACCTCCTCATCGAAAGACAGTTCATCGAATCCCTTGACCCCTCATACCTCGTCGAGATCGCCAGGAACATCAGCAACCCCGCGACAAGTGGAACCGCCGTATCGAGGATCGTCGCAAATATCGCCGACTACGGTGTATCCCACAGGAACAGAGATTATCTCCAGCGGGCCGTCGGTCTCACCTGTGAGATCAGGGAACAGAAGATGCGGTCTGAGGCGCTCTGCAGCATCATCGACCGCGCCGCCGACCTTGCCGTCTACCAGGGTGACCTCACTCTCCTGAAACGGATGCGTGGTTGGACCGACCCCCTGCTCGAGAAGGAGTATGGTCTCTACACCGCCGGCAACATCGTCCGCGGCATGGTCAAATACGGCATCGACAAGGTTGCCCCCCATGCCCTGGAAAATGCCTACCAGGTCGCACGGGAGATCGAAGACCCCTCCCTTCGCCAGCAACTCCATGAGCAGATCACCGAGGGTTTCATCAGGGTCGGGTGCCTGATGATGGCCGAACCCCTCACCGCCGAGAAAGTCGACCTCCTAGAGAACCGGATCTCGGTCTTCAGGCGTGCGATCGAGATCCTCCGGGAAACGGTGGTCGAAAGGCGGTATTCCATCAGGATCGCACGGAGCATCGACATCATTGAGGAGTACGTCGGCGCTGCCCGGAACCCCTACTATGCCATCCCCCTTGCAATGTTTGTCCTTGAGATCAGCAGCGGCGCGGAGAGAGACGCAATGATCGCACGTGTCATCGTCGATTTCGAAGACTACCTCGATGACCTTGCCTCCACCGATCCCTATGAGATGATGGCATTCATGCTCGCCCGTCTCGAATATGCGCGGGGTTCACCTGACGTAATGGAACTCACCCGCCTTCTCCTTCTCCAGATTGGGAATTTATACACACGCAACTCGGGGATGTGCACCCTCGCCGAGGGATATCTCAGGATCAACGACACAGACAGGGCAACGGCAATCCTCGATAGCATTCACAAAGGGATTGAAGAGATGGAGATCCCCCATGAAAAAGCCCTGATCCTCTCTGACCTTGCGGGGTTGATGGCACGGGTAAACACTGAGGATGCCTACTCCTGCTTTGGTGAGGCCCTCTCCCTCCTCCCCCGCGTCGACCCGGAGATGGGTGGCGTCGTCAGGAAGCACCTTGTCTTTGCACTTGTCAGCCTTCACGCCACTGAACCACGGGAGGAGAATATCACCAGCGTCAACGACCTGATCACAACCATCGACGACCCGGTCGACTATGTGAACTCCCTTGTCGCAGCCTTCGGCATGGTCTCCCAGGGAGGAAGGACGGCAGAAGTTCTCGAGAAGATCTATGATGGTATTGCGGCTATTCCCTTCCCCTACGACTGCGCCTCCATGCTCATCTCGGTCGCTCCCATCGCCGAGAAATACGGACAGGAACGTGACGCAGAGATGCTCCTCGGAGAGGCCGACAGGATCTCCGCAGAGATCCAGATCCCGGTCGTTGCCGCGATGGTGAAGAAGGGTGTGAGCCAGATGTTCCTGATGCTCGCCGCAGCCAGAAAAGACGAGAGCCTCAGGGCCAGAGCAATTGACGCAATCAAGAGCATTGATGATGAGATCATCAGGAACCGCGTCTTTGTCCAGATCGGGGTCAACCCGGAGACACCGATATCCGACCCGGCATATAACAGGCTCATGGACGCCGCACAGGAGATCATCGATACTGCCACTCCACGCCCAGACACCTCTTCCCTGGAGTATCTCATCGAAGGGATTTCAGACCGTGCACAGAGGGCGCGGTACTGCTTCGAACTCTACCTCCTCTTCCGCGACGCCGGCAGAGAGCGTCTTGCCGACCATATTCTTCTCATCGGGATCGACGAGGCGAGTATCATCAGGCCGCTATCCCGGCGGGTACATGTCCTCTGCGATATCGCCCTCTCTCTCCACGAAGCCGGCGAGAAGAAGAAGAGCCGGGACGTCGTCGGGATGGCAGTCAACGCCGCCACAAACATCAGGCAGGATGACCTGCGGGACGAGGTCTTCAACGATCTCGACGTGGTGATGCGGATACTCCAGGAGGAGCGGACATGAAGACGATCCAGATGGTCGTCTCGGGAAAAGTCCAGCATGTGGGGTTCCGGGCCTGTACAAAGAGGATTGCCCTCAGTCTCGGTGTCTGCGGCGCGGTGAAAAACCTACCCGACGGCACGGTCGAGATCACTGCTTCGGGAGATCAGGCGATCCTGGACAAGTTCATTGCCATGATCCATGCCTGTCCCCGTGTCGTGATCAGGGAGGTTGAGGTGAAGGCCCTGCCTCCTCGTGCTTTTTCCGATTTCTGTATTCTGCGCGAGATCAGTCAGTGACTGCTCCCCCTCCTCTCGTCGGGGGCATCCTGGGTTACCCCTGAGATTGCAGTCCCGATCTCATAATATTGATCGCCGCGTTCTGGTCGCGGT
>NZ_CALFSA010000137.1 GCF_937919355.1 uncultured Methanofollis sp.
GCGCCTTCAGCGTTCTGGATTAATCGGAATTACCGGGAAGATAGATATTCTGTCGACTGGCTACTCGATCAAAGTACGTCTCAAAATATTGTTGTTCTTGTTCATCCTGAGGATATACTCCACGGAACGCCTTTAGTGGTCAGAGAGTACGAACAGATAGTGAGTAATGCAACCATTGCGCCTATAAACGACTTTATTCATGATGCCTTGGGAAGGGGTACATAATGGATCGTGATCATGCTTGGAAATCTGAATGGGATCGTAGGGCTCAATTTTGTGAAAACGACCTTTTATTTGATCGGGGCCTCGAAACCAACAGTGGTATCGTCCATACGTATTACAATAAACAATTATTAAATTTCATCGGCTCTGAGAGGAGTATGAGGATTCTGGATGTTGGGTGTGGAACAGGAGATAGTATTGAACTGATCAAAAAGACTAATGGGAGTGCTATTAACATATTTGGCCTAGATTATTGTGACGGCGCAATATACCGTTGTAATAGTAAGTTAGAGGTGTCTTTATTTGAAAATGTTAATTTATTTATTGGCAGTGCTGATAATTTGATGTTCAAAGATTGCTCTTTTGATAGGGTTATTTGCATTAGCGTTCTCCAATATCTATCCGATTCCGATTGCGATCATGCATTGTATGAACTATTAAGAGTTACTCAAAGGGGCAAATATATTTATATTACAATACATAATAGTTTCTCTCCATTTTGGTTTGTGCATAAAATTGTACACTGTTTGTATATTGGGAAATTATTGAGAAAACTTAGAATCCTCGGAGAAGATACTTGTCCAAAGGAAAATATTCGCTCCTATTTATGGTATCTTCAAAGAATTACCTCCAATGGAGGGAAAATAGTTGACATTTCGTCTTTTAATATACTTCCCAAGTATGCCCCACAGAGAATCATTCCTCCTTTGTTGAGACTGGAAATTTTATTGCGGAGGATCCCTGTTATTTCTCATTTAGTTCAAAATATTGGTGCAGTTTCCACTATTGTGGTGATGAGAGAATGACGTCTAAGTTTCATCTTGAAATGCTCAAACCGTCTCAATATAGTGCTTGGGATGACCTTGTTGATAATTCTCCTCAAGGTACATTGTTCCATAAATGTTGGTGGCTAAAAACTATTGCCGACAACCGGGGCACAGATCTCTGTCTTCTCGGTGTTTTTAGAGGGGATGATCTCGTTGGAGGATGTGGTATTTCTGAAGAAAAGAGGTTCTTTTTCAAACTTGCTTTTTCCCCTCCAATAAATTCTGCCACAGCATATGGCGGTATTATCATTGCTGGATCTGAAGTTAAGAACGTAAAGAAAAATGAATCAATGAATAATTCTATCATTGAATCTGTTTCAGGTTATTGTCTTGAACATTATGATTATTCACAGATTCTTAATTCTCCTGCCCTTACCGACATTCGCCCGTTTCTGTGGAAAGGATGGGATGAATCGGTTTATTACACCTATATACTCGGTTTGAATAATTTCTCCAGTTTGAAGGATCTATCCCTGCATTATGACGGATCAGTTCGTTGGTCGATTAATAAGGCCGAGAAAAATGCAGTAGAGGTTCGTGTTGTTAATGATGATATGGATCTCATTTATGATCTTCTGATGGAGTCATACAACTGGCATAAGGAAGATGCTCCTGTCTCAAAACATCTCCTCACGGCTTTGATGAAGGAACTGAATAGCAGAGGGGCATGCAAGACCTATGTTGCCTATCATGAGGATCATCCAATCTCATTTGGAACATTTTTGTTCTATAAAAATAGTGCCTCCTACTGGTTAGGCGGCTCCCGAAGAGACGCCCTTAGTCTGGAGGGTCCTAGCGCTGTTTTGGGGCATGCTTTGAAAGAGGCTCTTTCCGATAAAATATCTTATATTGACTTTATTGGGGCCAATACCCCTCCAATCGCAAAATTTAAATCAGCATTTAATCCTCAAATTATTCCTTATTATAACGCCGAATGGGCGAAGCTACGTACTAAGTTTGCAAAGTCTCTTTATTCTGTGTTTTAATTGGGTGGTTATTATGTCAAAAGTGTGCATGATTTCAACAGGACATAGTCCTTTTGATGACCGTATATTCCATAAAGAGGCAAAATCTCTAGAGAAAGCAGGTTATGATGTCGCCGTAATATGCCAGAGTGATAATGATTTCAGTACGATCCTTGACAATATTAAAGTTGAAGGTATCAAGAGGAGAGGATCAGGGTTCATCGGGGAGTTGTTCCAGATGGGTAAATTATTTTTGAGGTCTTTAAATCTGAATTATGACATATATCACTGCCATGAACCTCAATCATTAATTGTAGGATTATTTTTGAGGTTCCTCTGTCGTAAGAAGATTATTTATGATGTCCATGAGCATTGGCCAAGCCAGATCTCATCTCGTTATGGTGGATTGAGAAAAAAAATCATCACGAATATTGTTGAAAAAATCGAACATAAATCGCGTGCATATGTGTCATATTTCATCGTTGCTCCTCCCAATCTAAAAGACCGTTTTTCAAAGGATAATATAAAAAATAATGTGGATATTCTATATGTTTGTCCGGAATTGGGTATTTTTAGTCACATTAATGATGCAATAGTTCGTGAATTTATTGGCAGAAATACGATCGTGTATGAAGGGAATATTGATGTAAAATATCGAGGTTTGGACGTTTTCGTAAAATCTTTGCCAATCCTAGCGAAACAGTACCCTAATCTGTTATATTTAATCGTTGGGCGAATGTTGATCAGTTCGGCAGAGATGGAGTCTTTGAATCAATATTTAGTGGAGTATGAAGTGCGTGATCATTTTACTTACACAGATTGGGTCGAATATGCCGATGTTCCAAGTTATCTTTCTGCATCTAAATTGGGCGTAATACTGCTCCAACCTGTTTCGTACAATAACATTATTGGAACCCCGAACAAACTTTTTGATTACATGGCTGCAGGTATTCCTGTCGTGGCCAGTGATTTTCCAAATATCCGAAGCATCGTTGAGGATGCTAAATGCGGGATTCTTGTGGATCCTACTGATCCTCAGGATATCGCGGATTCTATTGCATATCTCTTGAATAATCCTGAAATTGCAATTTCAATGGGACAAAATGGAAAAAAAGCAATAGAATCAAAATATAACTGGGAGAATATGGAACAAAGACTGTATCGTATCTATCATGAGGTTAGTGGATGACATCTCTTTCTCAAGTTATTGACACGATGGAGCAGATGCACCAATGGAGAAATAGTTTTAATGGCGATCAGATTGGATACGGATATGATGAGTATTCGAAAAATAAGGGTTTGATTTACCCAGAAGTCTACGCAAAATATGCGATTGGCTATCTATTCCTATATAAACAAACTGAAAACGACGAATATTTGAGATTATGCAGGGATGCTCTCCAGTGGTTAAAGAATAACACTTCTCCCTATTATAATGATTATTGCTGGGGTTTGCCTTTTGATTTTGATGGTGTTCCGGTAAATGGACCCTATCTGTTAACAACATCTTTTTGTGGTCATGCGTTTCTGGACTACTATGAGTATTCAAATGACAGTACTTATCTTAACATCGCTGAAAGTGCGATGAACTGGATCGTTGATAATCTGTTCATGAAAATAGGAGGGAATGATATATTGTGCTATTCTCCCTATGATGGTGATAGATATTTCATCCCCAATGCTGTTTCTATAGGATTGGGTTTTCTATCGAGAGTTTCTGAATACACTCATAGGGACATTGATCCTGTTGTTAAAGCGGTGCTACAACCACTGCTCAGTTCCCAGAATAGCAAATATCTCTGGAGATACAGCACACGGAGTCCGACTATAGATAATCTTCATAATGCATATGTCCTTGAAGGATTGTGGCGATATTGGTTATCTTATAGAGACCCTTCGATTTTAAATACCATTACAACTGGGACAGATGCCCATTGGAAAATATTTTTTGAAGAAAATGGATATGGCCGGGGTTTTTTGTTGAGCGACCTTCGAGATTTCAAGGAAGTAGATCTTAAGACGATGATCCGTGATATGATAGTACAGACTGCGAATAGATTCGGATTCTTAATGAATAAAAACCCCGAAACTAGATTATGGGGTTATGCAGCATCGATTCGTACTTTCACATATGCCAGTTATTGGGATAAAAAATATCTTTTATATGCCTTGAAAGCGCATGAACATGTTAAAACCACATTATATAATGACTTAGGATATTTCTACTATCGAAGTACGGAAAAAGAATCTTATATGCGCCACCAGGCACATCTCTTTGAAGCGTTAAGTGTGCTCGGCGAGAGAATGACTTCTGGGAGTTTGAATTATGATTAAAAAATTAATGCATGGCATACATAATCCCCACTTGGTCGAAGATTGGCTAAAACGGAGGTATAATCATTTTATCTATCGATTACCCCCTAATAAATTAAATTCTCCCCATTGCCAGCGGATTGCACTCTCATTAAACAGCATCTGTAATCTTAAGTGTCGAATGTGTGACATTGGTCAACGCTGTTCCGGGGAGTTTTATAAGAATGTAACTAATGGCGGAGAATTGTCTATAGATACTTTGAGACTGTTTATTGAGGACGTTGTTAATAGCGTTGATAATTCTCCGGTAATTGCGATAAATGGAACAGAACCTCTATTATATCCTCATATTACAGATCTTATCAAGTATATCCGGTCTAAAAATACAATGTGCGAACTTACGACAAATGGTTATTTGCTACAAAAGTTTGCGCAGGATTTTGTTGGGATTCAATTACCTTTAATAAATATATCTATCCACGGCCCAGAGAACATTCATAATGGCATAGTTGGGGTACCAAATAGTTTCGAAAGATCATACCGTGGTATAGAGCAGATTATCGAGATGAAATCAAAAACCAAAAGTAAATTCCCGAAAATATTTGTTGCATTTACCATATCTGACGCTAATTATCAATATTTATCCGAAACTGCGGCTATATTTAAAGATCTAGGTGTTGATGGAATCAAATTTACTCACCTTAATTTTGTAGATAACGAAATGGCACAGTCTCATAACGAAAAATATGGATGGTTTTATGAGGTAAAAAAAAGCAGTGTAGGTTCGACCGCTCCTTGTTCTGTCGATATAGATGTTCTTTCTGATGAAATCAAGACTGTTAATGCGATCTATCAAGGTAAGTTTGTTTACTTCTCTCCAAATCTCGATCGGAGTGACTCTATCTGGCAATATTATCATAAGCCCTCACAGTTTATAGGATCAAAACAGTGTGTTGTTCCTTGGACAAATATGCAGGTTTTATCAAATGGAGACGTGATACCGGCTTCTAGATGTTTCCACATAAAATATGGAAATATCTATACAAATACGTTTAATGAAATCTGGTTTGGCCAAAATGCCATGGATTTTAGAGATTTCCTGAGAAAAGTTGGAGCAACCCCCGCGTGTTCTCGGTGTTGTGGTATATTTTAGGGACGCAGTGATAAAAATATGTTTATTGACGAACTCCAGACATTTTTCTTTAAAATATTGTCAATGATACCTGGAAAGGTCGGATGTTCGCTTAGATACAATATATATAGTCGTATTTTTATGTCTTCGGGGCAGGGTTTCGTCATTTTGGAGGATGTTGTGTTATTGCATCCTGAGAATATTTCTATTGGTTCATTTAGTGGGATTAATCGGAATTGCTATGTCGACGCATATGGTGGGATTAATCTCGGGAATTACGTTCAAGTTGGGCCTAATACACATCTAATTTCGGCGAATCACAACTATTTAAGAGTGGAGATTCCAATATGCAAGCAGGGCCATACGCCTAAAAAAATTATAGTCGAGGATGATGTCTGGATTGGGGCGAATTGTGTTATTTTAGCCGGAGTAAAAATCAACAAGGGTGCAGTAGTGGCAGCAGGTGCTGTTGTAACAAAAGATGTGCCCCCATACTCGGTGGTGGGGGGTGTACCGGCAAGAGTTATTAAATATAGACAAAAATATAGACAAAATTCTGGTCTCTAATATGCCTAATAATATATTTTTGTTGGCAAACTCATTCTTAATTAATTATCGTTTCTTCTAGTCGTGGATTATTATTTGTTTTGATTGTTAGATTCGCAATACTATAACTTCTAGATAGCCTCAATATCCTGTGGCGGAGAAAACTCTATTATATAGAACTTGGCACATGCCTGCCCTTCCTCAAACTCCTGGAGGTACATGAAGACATTGGCCACCTGCACCAGAAGGAGGATGCCGAGCACTGCTGCCCCCTCGACAAATCCCGCACCATAGAAGAAGTACAGGAGACGGTCACCGAGCACCCCCCCACCGCGACCGGGACCGCGAGGAGGAGGGAGTAGGTGAAGGTGCGAGAGAGGGGAAGGGTGACGCGGTCAAGGGAGCCGTCGGCATGCCCGCGGCTGATCTTTGGGTACAGGGTGGTCTGAAAAGCAATGGTAACGAAGGTTGCAGCGGCGGTGAATTGAAAGGCAATCCTGTATACACCGACATCGGCAGTAGACATGAAGTAACCGACTAGGATCGTGTCAGCGTACGAGAAGACGATGGCACCGGTCCCAGAGAGGAATATCCAGAAAGAGAAGATGAAGATATTTTTAAGATGTCGAATTTGAAAGCGGGTGATCAGACGATGTGCCTCAATGCCATCGACCGCCCGAGGGAGTCCTTCTATGCCACCGGCACCGCGGCGGTCGCCAACATCCTCCTCGACCTTGCCCTCATCCCCGTCATCGGGATCGAGGGGGCGGCGATCGCCACCCTCGCAACGATGCTCGTCAATGCAGGGATTGCCAGGTATTATCTTTCAAAACAGATCCTGGTAAAACTCGAACGCGGCCCTGTCCTCCATATCCTCCTCGCCGCGGGCGCGATGGCCCTTGTCGTCCTCGCATATCGCCTCACAATCCCGCTCACAAATGTCTTCATCGTCCTCGGCGCCGTCGCCCTCGGGGGGATTGTCTACGGCCTTGTCCTCCTGAGGGCCGGCCGCGGCCTCCACGACGAGATTAGGGATCTTGTGGTGCAGCTCGGTGCGCCCTGGCCGCGGTGGTTGTGAGATTCTTCTCATTGATACGAATGGCAGACATTTTCTTTGAGAAGAAGAATTCATGTACAGCAATTCCAGATCTACCAAAATTATCATCGTGATCTCTCATGTGCGGCATAGCAGGTATCTATTCACGTAAAGGCGAGGCCGATCACGCCCTCCTTACAGCCATGTCCTCCCGCCTCGCGCACCGCGGCCCTGACGGCGAGGGCACCTACCTACGGGGACCGGTCGGTCTCGCGCACCGCCGCCTCTCCATCATCGACCTTTCAGACCTGGCCGCGCAGCCCATGGCCAATGAGGATGAAACCCTCTGGCTCGTCTTCAACGGAGAGATCTATAACTACCGTGAACTCAGGAAGGACCTTCTCCGCGCTGGCCATACCTTCCGCTCGCAGACAGACAGTGAGGTGATCCTCCATGCTTATGAGGAGTGGGGGCAGGCATGCGTCGAAAGGTTCAATGGCATGTGGGCCTTCGCCCTCTATGACCGAAAGGAAGACCTCCTCTTCTGCTCCCGCGACAGGTTCGGGATCAAGCCCTTCTATTATACGGTCGTCGACGGGACCTTCCTCTTCGCCTCAGAGATCAAGGCCCTGCTCTCCCACCCTGCGGTCGGAAAAAGGCCCAATGACGCGCGCCTGATGGACTACCTCGCATGGGGCGTGCTCGACCACACCCCTGAAACGATGTTTGAGGGGGTCTTCCAGCTCCCTCCTGCCCACTCGATGGTCGTCAGGATGGGAGTCCCCGAAGAGCCAACTCCATACTGGGACCTCAGGATCTCCGATGCCCTGACAGGAACCGACGACCAGGAAGCTGTTGTCCGCCTGCGCGCCCTCCTCCTCGACGCCGTCCGCCTCCGTCTCAGGAGCGACGTGCCGGTCGGCACCTGCCTCTCTGGTGGCATCGACTCCTCGACCCTCACTGCCCTGATCAACGACCTGATCAGGCAGGAGGCCCCTGCAAGTGTCGGCGGCAGGCAGAAGACCTTCTCGGCCTGTTATCACGACGGAAGATTCGACGAAAGCCAGTACATCGACGAGGTCGTCAGGGTGACAGGTGTCGATGCGCACCGCACCTCACCTGACCCCGAGGAGTTGAAACGCGATCTGGAGCGCCTTGTCTATCTTCAGGACGAACCCTTCGGCTCCCTCTCCATCTATGCCCAGTACCGCGTGATGTCCCTTGCCGGAGAGCATGTCACTGTCGTCCTTGATGGACAGGGTGCGGACGAACAACTTGGCGGCTACCTCGGCTACATCGTCCCCTACCTCCGGAACCTGAAATCCCATCCTCTCGCCCTCCTCAGGGAAGGAATTTACGGCGGCCTCCATCACCATGGTTTTTTCCTGGATGCAGGGAAGCAGGTCACCGCACGGTCCGAGCGCCGGTCCCTCCTCCGCGGCGAAATCCCCATGATCGACCGCTACGGTGGCACTCTTCCTGAGGTGCTCTACCGGGAGATCAGGTCCACGAACCTCCCCTCCCTCCTCCACTACGAGGACAGGAACTCGATGGCCTTCGGGGTCGAGTCGCGGGTCCCTTTCCTGGACTACCGGGTTGCGGAGTACCTCGCCTCCCTCCCCCTGGACCAGAAGATCAGGGACGGCGTGACAAAGTATGTCCTGCGGCAGGCGATCATAGGCCTGGTGCCGGAGAGCATCAGGTGCCGCATGGACAAGATGGGATTTGTGACGCCCGAGGAGGTCTGGATGAAGGAGGACCTCCGTCCCCTCATTGAGGAAATCCTGGCCTCTG
>NZ_CALFSA010000138.1 GCF_937919355.1 uncultured Methanofollis sp.
GGAATCGGAAAAGAAAAGGGGGAGAAAGGGGTTCAGGCGGGGGCCGCCGCGCTCTCGTAGATGTGTGTCATGTACCGGGCCGCGAAGATCATGAGCACCGGGTCGATGAAGAGGACGATGAGCCAGCCGAGGAACGGGATCATCATGAGGATGCCGAGGACCATGCCGATCGCGACCATCACCACCCAGAGGACGATCAGGGCGATGATGTAACTGCCCCAACCGACCGCACCGATGTGCGCCAGGATCGCCGAGATGTTGAAGGCCTCGCCGAAACTGTCCGTCCGTGCGAACCTGATGAAACCGAAGGTGGCAATGAGGCCGATGATGAAAGCGACAATGAGCATGACCAGCGTCCCGAGGAGCATCGTCCCGGCCGCCGCAGCGGTCAGAGCCTCCGAGTCCCCGCTCATTATGAGGGCGAGAGAACCGCCGAAGAAGATCAGGCCCACGATGATCACCGGGATAGCGTAGATGATCTGGACGATGAAGAGTTTGATCCCGTCGATGAAGAGTTTGATCCAGTCTTCAAACTCGGGCGCCGGGGTCTTCCCCCGGTAGATCTCCATGATATACCCCATGATCAGGGGAAAGATGATAGTGGCGATAACGAGAAAGATCCACTTCATCCACTTTCCCCAGACCGCCTCCTTCGCATATCCGAAGGAGTTTCCAAGCATAGAACCGTAATCCATAACAAATCACCTTGGGGGTGTGCATACGAGACTCTAAGGTGTTTGTATTTATTAATTTCGTAAATGTGATATGATGAATAGGTTTTATCCTTTAAAAGGGAAAACCCGTACCTTTTGTATGATGTTTCCCTCTTCGGATGCACTGATTGGAGCTCGGTGCCTTCCCGCTATGCTTTTTTTTGACCTCGGGACAATTGTGTGTCCCTCCCTTTCGGGCACAGCATATATGGCGCATTCTCCAGGGTAACCGAAGAGAAAAGATGTCCGGACGGGAAAAAAGAAGGAATGGGTTCAGTGCCTGAAATAGCGCACGCCCGTGAAGACCATCGCCACATTGAGTTTGTTTGCCGCATCGATGACCTCCTGGTCACGGATCGAACCGCCCGGCTGAACGAGGGCGGTCGCACCAGCGGCCGCGGCGACCTCAAGGGTGTCTGCAAAGGGCAGGAAGGCGTCGGACGCCACGGCCGAGCCCTTCAGAGAGGACCTGGCCTTCTCGACGGCGATCTTTGCCGACTCGACGCGGTTCATCTGCCCGGCACCGATGCCGAGGGCGACATGGTCGTTTGCAAAGATGATGGCGTTGCTCTTCGTGTGCTTGCAGATCTTCATCGCAAAGCGCATCGCCGCAATCTCCTGCTCTGTCGGTTCGCGCTCGGAGACGACCTTCCACTCTTCCTTCGGGGTGGTTGTCCTCTGGACGAGCACGCCGCCGTCGATGCTCCTGACCGCGTCGGTCTCCGTCTTCTCCGGCAGGACGAGTACACGCATGTTCGGCTTCTTCTTCATCATCTCGACGGCCTCAGGTGCGTACGACGGGGCGATGATCACCTCGACGAAGGTGCCGCAGAGTTCTTCTGCGATCGCCGTGTCCACCGGGGTGTTGATGGCGACGATCGAACCGTAGGCGGAGACAGGATCGACCTCGCGAGCGGCGAGGTAGGCCTCAAGCCCGTTCTTTCCGACGGCAACGCCGCAGGGGTTGTTGTGCTTGACGATCACGGACGCCGGTTCGTCGAACTCCCGCAGCAGGGAGACGGCCGCATCGACGTCGAGGTAGTTGTTGTACGACATCTCCTTCCCCTGCAGGGGCACCTGACCGGCGATGCCGTGGTCGCCGTAGACCGCCGCCTTCTGGTGCGGGTTCTCACCGTACCGGAGGGACCTGCCGTTCCTGAACTGGAAGGAGTAGGTCTCCGGGAACTCTCTGTCAAGACCGGAGAGATAGTTCGAGATGGCGGCGTCGTATGCGGCCGTCCGTGCAAAGACCTTCTTTGCAAGGGCAAGCCTCTCCTCGTAACTGAACCCGCCCTTTGCAGCGGCCTCCTTCACCTTCGGGTAGTCGGCCGGGTCGACGACGACGGAGACGAACTTGAAGTTCTTCGCCGCCGCCCTGATCATCGCGGGGCCACCGATGTCGATGAACTCGATGAGTTTGTCGAGGTCAAGGTGCTCGCCCGCCATCTTCTCAAAAGGATAGAGGTTCACGACGACGAGGTCGATCGGGTTGATGTCGAGGTCCTTCATCACCTGTGCATCGACGTCGCGCCGTCCGAGGAGGCCGCCGTGGATGCGCGGGTGGAGTGTCTTCACCCTGCCGCCCATGATCTCGGGCGAACCCGTGTACTCGGAGACCTCGATGAAGTCGATCCCTGCTTCTTTCAGGGCCTTTCCAGTCCCCCCGGAGCTGATGATACGGTATTTGTTCTCAACAAGCGTCTGTGCAAGGTCCACGATCCCGGACTTGTCCCAGACTGAGAGAAGTGCCCATTTCATACTGAAGATATGGGCTTCAGATCTCTTATATCTTTCAAGGGCAGGATGCAATCCCTTATCCCCCTGTCCGGTACACGTTATTCTATGCGGGAACCTGCCGTCAAGAAGACACTGTACTGGTGCAGGGAGTGTAACGTCCCTCTGATCGGGAAGACCTGCCGGTGCGGCGCCGCCGGCGTGGAGATCCCGATCCAGAAACCCTACGACCTCCGCCCGGCACTTACCCACGACCACGACCTCCTGCGTTCCCTCCTCCTTGAACGCTATGGCACCGACCACCTCCCCCAGGTGGTCCTCTTCAACAAGAGCAGCGGCGTCGACAGGACCGAGGTCATCATTGCAAACGGCGTCGAGTTCGGACGTCTTTCCTACGACCCTGCAGAGCACGCCTATACTCTTGACCTCTCACAGGACGCGCTCCGTTTCCTCGCCCCCTTCATCACGAAGGGGATTGTGGACATCACCGCCGAGGCTGAAGAGCAGGGGTTCGGCAACCGTCGTCTCGGCGGGAAGAAGGTGATGGTGAAGACCGGTATATCCGAGGGGCCGGTGGTCGTCAGGATGAAAGACCTCCTCGGTGTCGGCCAGCTCCATGACGGCGGCGTCCGGGTACGGCAGATCGGGAAGGTCGAACCCGAGTCCCCGCCCGATCCCTCCTGGGGCGAGGTCGTCCGCGTGAACGTCCCCCTTCTCAAGAACCTGGAGCGCACAGCGATCAGGTTCATCAGGCAGCACATGAACGACCGGCCGAAGGTGAATGTCTCCTTCTCAGGCGGCAAGGACAGCACCGTCTCCCTCGAACTCGCGCGGAGGGCCGGCGTCACTGATGTCTTCTACGTCGATACCGGCGTGGAGTTCCCGGAGACGGTGGAGTTTGTGAGGCAGTGCGGTATCCAGGTGGTCATCCACGGGAAGGACTTCTGGAAAGAGGTCGAGAAGAACGGCCTGCCGAGGAAGGACAACCGCTGGTGCTGTGAGAGGCTCAAACTCCAACCGGTCAAGGAATATCTCTCGGGCAGGGGTCCGTGTGTCACCGTGCAGGGGAACAGGTGGTACGAGTCTTTCTCCAGGTCCACATTGCCGGGTGTCATAGAAAATCCCTTCAACCCCTTGCAGTTGAACATCTCGCCCATACGAAACTGGCGGGCCCTTGAGGTCTTCCTCTATCTCTGGTGGCGGAAGGTGCCGTACAACCCCCTCTATGATATGGGATACGAGCGTGTGGGGTGTTATCTCTGCCCGGCGATGCTCGAGAGCGAGGCCGCACGGACGCGGGAGATCCACCCGGACCTTGCCGGGTACTGGGAGGCGTACCTTGTGGCGTGGGCGAAGAAGAGAGGTCTCTCCCGGCGCTATATCGATCTCGGCCTCTGGAGGTGGGAGAACCCGCCCCCGAAAATGTGCGAACTTGCCGGGCGGTGCGGGGTCTCTGTCCCGAAGAAGAGACAGAAATCTTAAAAACCACGAATCTTTTCTTGGAATGATAATCTGGTGTCAATCTGTGTCTCCCTTACGCCCCCCGAATACAAAATTATATATAGAACTACATTACAATTGATATTGCATACAGAGGATTTCCATGGAGGCGGATAAGAATAATCAGACGCCGGGAAAGCAACCGACGCTGGAACAACCAGGCCCGCCGGGAGGGGTCGAAGAGATCGAATCCCTCAGGAAGGCAAACGCAGACCTCAAGAGGTCCTGTGACGACCTGAACGAACGCTACCTCCGCCTTGCTGCGGACTTCGACAACTTCAGGAAGCGTACTGCCCGACAGACAGAAGAGATCAGGACATATGCCCTAGAGAAGTTCGCCGTAGAACTGCTCGATGTTGCCGACAACTTCGAGCGGGCACAGAAGTCTGACGATGCCTCCCTTCGCGAGGGCCTTGAAAGCATACAGAAACAGTTCTCCGGGCTACTGGAAAAGCACGGGATCAAACCTCTTTCCTGCCTCCACGAGGCATTCAACCCCGAGGAGCACGAAGCGGTTGCCTCCATCCCGTCGGAACACCCGGAAGGTATAGTTGTCGAAGAATTCATCCGCGGCTACCGCATGCACGACAGGATAATCAGGCACGCGAAAGTTGCGGTCTCAAAAGGAAATAACGAATAAGAGGAATATTATGGCAACAGAAAAGGTTCTTGGTATTGACCTTGGCACGACGAACTCATGCATGGCCATCATGGAAGGCGGTCAGCCTGTCGTGATCGCGAACGCCGAAGGCGGCAGGACGACGCCGTCGATCGTCGCTTTCAGCAAGGAAGGCGAGCGTCTCGTCGGCAGCGTCGCGAAGAGGCAGGCGATCACCAACCCGAAGAGGACGATTATCTCGATCAAGCGGAAGATGGGGACGAGCGAGACCGTCGACATCGACGAGAAGAAGTACACCCCGCAGGAGATCTCCGCGATGATCCTCCAGAAGATGAAACTCGACGCGGAGGCATACCTTGGCGAGAAGATCGAGAAGGCCGTGATCACTGTCCCGGCCTACTTCAACGACGCCCAGAGGCAGGCGACGAAGGACGCCGGCAAGATCGCCGGGCTTGAAGTCCTGCGGATCATCAACGAACCGACCGCGAGCGCGCTCGCCTACGGCATCGACAAGGAAGAGGAGTCGACCATCCTGGTCTACGACCTCGGCGGCGGCACCTTCGATGTCTCCATCCTCCAGCTCGGCGACGGCGTCTTCGAAGTGAAGGCGACTGCCGGGAACAACCGTCTCGGCGGCGACGACTTCGACCAGCGTGTCATGGACTGGATCGTCGCCGAGTTCAGGGCAAAGGAAGGCCTCGACCTCTCGAAGGACCCGATGGCGATGCAGAGGATCAGGGACGCCGCCGAGAACGCCAAGAAAGAGCTCTCGACCGTCCAGAAGACGAACATCAACCTCCCCTACATCACCACCGACGCCAGCGGCCCGAAGTTCCTGGACATGGACCTCACCCGTGCAAAGTTCGAGCAGCTTGTCGGCGACCTCGTCGAGAAGACTGTCGAACCGGTGAAGCAGGCCCTCTCCGACGCGAAACTCACCGCGTCCGATATCGACCACGTCCTCCTTGTCGGCGGTTCGACCCGTGTGCCCCTCGTCGTCGAGACTGTCAGGAAGCTCCTCGGCAAGGAACCTGACAAGGGCATCAACCCCGACGAGTGCGTCGCCGTCGGCGCCGCGATCCAGGGCGGCGTCCTCACAGGCGAGGCGAAGGACGTCCTCCTCCTCGATGTCACGCCCCTCTCCCTCGGTATCGAGACCCTCGGTGGCATCGACACGAAGCTGATCGACAGGAACACCACCATCCCGACGAGAAAGAGCCAGATCTTCTCGACGGCCGCAGACGGCCAGACGAGCGTCGAGATCCATGTGATCCAGGGCGAGCGCGCCCTTGCCAAGGACAACTTCACTCTGGGCCGCTTCCAGCTCACCGGCATCCCGCCCGCCCCGCGCGGCATCCCCCAGATCGAGGTCACCTTCGACATCGACGCCAATGGTATCGTCCATGTCTCGGCAAAGGACCTCGGCACCGGCAAGGAGCAGACCATCACCATCAAGGGCGGCAAGGGCCTCTCCGACGACGAGATCAATAAGATGGTCAACGACGCCAAAAGCGCCGAGGAGGACGACAAGAAGAAGCGTGAGGAGATCGAGGTGCGGAACAACGCCGACACTGCGGTCTACACCGCTGAAAAGACTCTCAAGGAGTCAGGCGACAAGATCGGCGCGGACGATAAGAAGAAGATCGAGGACGCCTCCGCGGCCCTGAAGAAGGCCCTCGAAGGCGACGACATCGAGGAGATCAAGAAGAAACTTGAAGAACTCACCGACGCCGTCTACGCCGTTACCGCCAAGATCTACCAGGAAGCCCAGAAGGCGCAGGAGGCCCAGAAGGCCGCCGGGGCCGAGGGTGCACAGAAGAAGCAGGACGACAATGTCGTCGATGCTGACTTCGACGTCAAAGACGAGAAGAAAGAGTGAGGCAATAGATGAGTGCGGGAAGCTACTATGATGTCCTCGGCGTCTCGAAGGACGCCAGCGAGCAGGAGATCAAGAAGGCATACCGCAACCTTGCACGGAAGTATCACCCTGATGTCTGCAAGGAGCCTGACGCGGAGGAGAAGTTTAAGGACATCAACGAGGCCTACTCGGTCCTCTCGGACTCGCAGAAACGCGCCCAGTATGACAATATCGGGCACGAGGCCTTCAAGAACGCCTCGAAGGGGTCGTACACCGGTGGCGGCGGCTATGGCGGCGGGTTCCAGGCTGACTTCAGTGGCTTTGGCGACATCTTCGACACCTTCTTTGGTGGTGGTGGCGGCGGCGGTTCGAGAGGGCCGCGGCCGGGTGCCGACCTCCTGTACCGCCTCTCGATCAGTCTCAAGGACGCGGTCTTCGGGACTGAACGGGAGATCGAGGTCATGCACACAGAGTCCTGTCCGGAATGCGATGGGACCGGGAGCAAGAGCAAGAAACTCCACATCTGCCCGAAGTGCGGTGGCAGCGGCCAGATCAGGCAGGTGAGCCAGTCACTCTTCGGGCAGTTTGTGCGCATGAGCACCTGCCCGGACTGCGGCGGCAGGGGGAAAGTCCCGGAGGAACCCTGCAAACACTGCAGGGGCAGCGGTCATGCCCGGGTGAAAAGGAAGGTCTCTGTCCGCATCCCGCCGGGGGCCTACAGCGGGCTCCGCCTGCGGATGGAGGGCTATGGCGAGGCCGGGGACTACGGCGCCCCTGTTGGTGATCTCTATGTCGAGGTCCTGGTCGAGGAGAACCCTGACTTCGTCCGCGACGGTGACAACCTGGAGACCTCGGTGAAGATCACGCCCGCGATGGCGGCGGTCGGTTCGAAGGCCGAGGTGAAGACGATCGACGGCAGGACAGTCGAGTTGAAGATCCCGGCCGGCATCCAGCACGGCACTGCCCTGCGCATCCCCGGCGAGGGCGTGCGCCACCGCGGCCGCCCTGGCGACCTCCTCGTGCGTGTGAAGATCATCGTCCCAAAAAGCCTCTCCGACGAGGAGAAGGAACTCTACCAGAAATTGCTCGAGATCGAGAATAAGAAGGGCCCGGGGAAGAAGGGTTTCTTCAAGGACTTTGTCGACAAGGTGATGGGCGGTCCTGACGAGTAGGCCGCCCACCGTCATCATCTTTTCTTATTTCTTCACCCTCAGGCGGGGCCTAAGACCCCCGTGTGCTTTTTTTCAGACCGGGACAAATGCCTTGACCGTGATTATATAGAATGAGACAATCGCCGCCTGACCTGCTCCGACACCGACCAGACACTTCCAGAGTGGAGTCCGGAGAGTGGAAGCGATATAGACGATCAGGTCGGTCTGGACGAAGGGGCAGACGCTCCACCCGGCGATGACCGGGAGTTCCCTGTCCTCAAGGTGCTGCCTGACCGTGCGAGTCTGTTCTGGATAACGCTTTTCAAGTGCCGTGTCGATGCCGAGAAATCTGGCGTACCTGTAGACCAGTGTGGATGAGGTGAGTATACCTGCCATGTTCGCGACAAACACCTCGATAGGGTCGAAGACCAGGGCCCCGGAGATGAGGAGGGGTGTCGAGGGGATGAGTGTCAGTCCCCTGACAGAGAGGAGGAGGAAGTACGCAAGAAGAGCGAGGTGGTGATGGTCTGCAGCGATGCTTTTCAGACCTGCAAGGCTGAAATATTCCGGGTGAAGCGAGTACAGGGCCAGGCACCCTGCGACCATCACCAGCCAGACCGGGAGGACTGTCCGTGTGCGGTCCATTGATCAAGCCCCCTCTCCATGAGGGTCGGGCCGCCCGACCCACCGTGTGTTGGAGTAGACGAGATCTGTGTACCTGCTGATGCCGTACAGTGTTGAGATCTGTCTGTTCTCCGGGTCAGGGACGTCATATGTCACCAGCAACAGACTTTCTTTGCGGTTCTCTCCCCCGTAGGTCTCCTCGAAGAGATGGGTGAAGTCGTCGTCGGGAAGGAGGGTGGTGTTGAGACGAATCCGGGCAAACTCCTCTCTGGTGTAGGTCTGGAAGTCTATGACATCTCCCCTGCTGCCCGCGGCATCGATGAGCGCGTGGGCGTACCAGTCCATACCTGCCGGTGTCGAGAATATGAAGAGGCCTGAAAGAAGGAGTACGGCGGCGACAGTGCAGAGTGTGAGGAGGGAGACCTTCACAAAACGCCTG
>NZ_CALFSA010000139.1 GCF_937919355.1 uncultured Methanofollis sp.
TGGGGACCGGGCCTCTCGGCTACTGGCGGGACACCGCTGTCAGGATCGTCGGCGATGCGGTGAAGATGCTGCAACTCCGTTTCGTCCTCGACTGGAACTATGCCACCGGGGAGTATCCCGGTTATGAGAAGGCCTATTTTCCCCCGGCCGGCATGTCCACCGGCACGACGCCAGTCCAGATCGTCTCCTGCGGCCCCGACACCCGGTGGAGCCCGATCAAGGAGGGCTACATCAAGCTGATCTACGCGGCCCGGGAGTCGGTGTACATCCAGAGCCCGTACTTCATCCCGGACGACAGCGTCACCGATGCCCTGCGCCTCGCGGCCCTCTCCGGCGTCGACGTGCGGGTCATGATCCCCTGCAAGCCCGACCATCCCTTCGTCTACTGGGCAAGCCTCTCCTTTGTCGCCGACCTCCTCGATGCAGGAGTGCGGGCGTACACCTATGACAATGGTTTCATCCACGCAAAGACCATCGTCGTCGACGGGGCGGCGGGGTCGGTCGGCAGCGCCAACTGGGACGTGCGGAGTTTCCGGCTGAACTTCGAGACGAACGCCTTCTTCTACGACCCCGCTGTCGGGGCCGAACTGAAGAGGCGTTTTGTCGAGGACCTCGCCGTCTGCACGGAGATCACACAGGAGAGGTATGCACAGCGTCCCCTCCTCATCAGGGTCAAGGAGTCTATCTCCCGCCTCTTCTCGCCCCTCGGTTAGGGTCTCTGGCGGGAGCGGACGAGGGTCAGCAGGTGCTCCCCCCGGTCCCTGAGGATCGGCAGAGTGTACGGGAGGTGGTGGGGGAGTACGGCCGCTCCCATCACCGCCTTCCTGAGGACGCTCGTCTCCTGCCCGATCACCGCAGTCTTCCGGCGCACGATAGCGTCCAGGAACTCCTCCACCGTCCAGGCCGTGGCACAGGTGACGACACCACCGATATCCCGGAGGAGGTGGGCGTCTGTCCCGCCGGTCTGCCCGAGGCCATACCGCCGGGCGAGTGCTACGGCTTTCAGGTTGTGCATGCGGGCCATGCCACCCGAGATCACCTCCAGGGCGTCAAGGCGGGAGAAGATCCCGGCACTGCCTCGGCCCCGCCTGATGCCCCTGTTCAGGAGGGCATACCCGCAGGGGTGCGCCTCGACGGCGACGCAGTGATAGCCCTCACGTGCGTCCAGAAGTTCCTCGGTGGCCATCTTGATGGCGATGAAGGGGCCGTCTCTCTTCTTCCTCTCGATATGCCGGGTGTAGAAGTCCCTGAGGTCGGAGGGTGCGGCGAAGTACAGGAGGAGGTGGGGGCCGTCGTCCGCGCTCACCTCGATGCCCGGGACGACCGGGACGGTGGTGCCGGCCCGACACGCCTCCAGGGAACCACTGACCTGATTGTGGTCGGTGATCGCAAGCCCGATGCCCTGCCGTGCGGCGAATTTCAGGGCGTCCCTCACCCGCGTCGGGGCGTCCGAGTGGTTGGTGTGGACATGCAGGTCGGCCGCAAGGAGGCCGGGGCCTGTGACCTCCTCTCTCGTCGGCCTCCTGAAGATGACCTCGCCGGCACCAGGCCTGAGGGGGGTATATCTGGATCGCATGGGTTGATCTCTGTCTCCGTGCGGGAGGAGAAAAAAGGTCGGGTCGCGGCGGCCCGGCCGGTATGAAAAACCGGCAATATTATTCCCAGTTTTACGCATGATGTGAAGTTAAAAGCCTCTTTCTCATCATATGTGCCCGTACATCCCTGTCCTCTCTGCCAGGTGCCTCTCCACTTTCAGGGTCGACATGACTATCACACGCACGGGCACTGCGGCCGCAAGGGCGGTACCGAGTCCCGTCTCCTCGCCGTCAGGTGGCCGGGGCAAACATCGGCGTAAGTGTTGGCAGATTGAAGTAGTCCCGCCAGAGCGTGATGCGACCGTTGTGCACCTCCCACACTCCTGTGACGGGTAACTCAACCCAACCATGGGGCAGGCGGTGTCAATCGAGTCGCTCCGTGAATACTACAGGGCCTTCGGCCGCTTCGCGTAAAATGACAAACGCATTCTCGATGATCGGTGCAAAGAACGGTTCCAACACGGCACGAATTCCTTTGGATCCGTATACCTTTGCCTCGGGCATGGGCACGTTGCCGTATTCGCAGTCGCTGGACACGTACGAGAGTGCCGTGTCGAAGTCAAGGGTCTTCATTGCAGCGAGAAATGCCCTGACAATACCGAGGGGTGACTGTGGATTCGTGACCGCTGGTGATATGATCAGCCGGTTCGGATGCATGGGATGGCCTGCCTGTGAAATGACGAGAAAAAGCACGGCTCTAAGACAGAATGTTGAAACAAGAGAACAGAATGCTGCTATGGGGATTCGAACCCCAGTCGCAGGAGTGAGAGTCCTGCATGATTGGCCGGCTACACTATAGCAGCAATTGTTTGCACCTATGTGCTCTACAATGTTAGATATAGCGGTATTTAACCATTCCTGTCTGCGCCTCTCGTTCCGGCCGAGTTTATATCTCTGCGATTGGGGCCGCGCGAAGGAGCGCCGGCGTTCCCTATCCATGATCCTTATGTAGTCATCTAACAGATCTATGAGGAATGAGTGGTCTTGAAGATGAGATCAAGGAGATCGAGGACGAGCTCCAGCGCACGGTATACAACAAGGCCACATCCAAACACATCGGCCGCCTGAAGGCGAAGCTCGCCAAGATCAAGGAAGAGGCCGTCCAGCGGGCGATGAAGTCCGCGGGCTGCGGCGATGGCTATTCTGTCAAGAAGTCCGGGGACGGGACGGTCGTGCTTGTCGGTTTCCCGTCAGTCGGTAAGTCCACCCTCCTGAACCAGCTCACCGGACAGGAGAGCGAGGTCGGGGCCTATGCCTTCACGACCCTCACCGTCGTGCCCGGCATCCTGGAGCACCGGGGCGCGAAGATCCAGGTCCTCGATATCCCCGGTCTCATTGCAGGTGCGGCGATGGGCAAGGGGCGCGGCAAGGAGGTCATCGCGGTCGTGCGGAGCGCCGACCTGATCCTCATCCTCGGCGACGTCTACAACGGCCAGCATATCGACGTCCTGATGCGGGAACTGTACGACGCCGGTATCAGGATCAACAAACCGAAGCCCGACATCACGATCAAGAAGAGCGGGAACGGCGGTATCAGGCTCAACTATGTCGGCGACGAGGCCCTCGACATTGAGGAAGTGCGGTCCATACTCGCCGAGAACAAGATCATGAATGCCGACGTCCTCATCCGCGGCGATGTCACCCAGGACGACTTCATCGACGCCATGATCGGCAACCGTGTCTATGTCCCGGCCTTCATCGCGATCAACAAGGTCGACCTGGTCGACGAGAAGACGAGAAACAAGATCGAGACCAAACTTACGGAGCGCTTCGGCGAGGAACCCTACATGGTCTCAGCCCACTCAGGCTACAATATCGATGGACTGAAAGACGCGATCTACGAGCATTTTGGATTCATGCGCCTCTTCATGAAACCCCTCGGCGGCCCGGCAGACATGGACGAACCGATGATCGTCAGGACGGGTTCGACGGTCGAGGACGTCTGCCGCCGCCTCCACCGCGAGTTCGTGGACAAGTTCAGGTACGCGAAAGTGTGGGGCAATTCGGTGAAGCACGACGCCCAGCGTGTTGGCCTCCAGCACACTCTCGCCGACGGCGACATCATCACGATCGTCACCAGGTTCTGAGGACTGGTCTGCCCCTCGGCTCGACCGGCATACACTTTTTTTGCGTTCTGTGAAGTCGGCCCTGTAGAATTCCTCCTACATCGGTTGATAGTGCGTCCTGATCCTTTCCTTCCCGTTCGCCGGGGGACTGACGCCCCCGGAACTCGAAACCTTCGGTTTTCGAGTGACGAACAGAGGGAGTCGGGAAGACGGAGTCTTCAAGGCAGTCCCCCGGACAAGACACTCCAGAATAGGATTTTCAGAATCGAACGCGAGTCATTTCATCAGCGTGAATGAGGGTTCGGATCAGTTCTGGGATAACCTCCATGAAAATGATCCGGGAGAACGACTCTCCAGGTTTGCACGAGGCTCTGCCTCTCCTCAAGCATCCCCTTTCAGGGATGGAATCTCCGCCTTCTGCCTTTCCGGCCCTATCACAATCCCGGGAGACGACCGGAGGGAGTCGAGAAGATGGAAAATCGAAGATTTTCCTGTGCGTGCACATCTTCGATGTGCAGCGGGTCGAAGACCTTCGCTGGAGTCCCTTCCCCGAATCTTAGTCCCGCCTGAGGATCGCCTCTTCAAGCACGGCGAGGGGTGCGTCCGTCCTGATCCCCGTGCCTTCGTAGTGGGTCCGCGTCGCCTGGTAGCCGGCGTCCCGCAGACGGTTGAGCACCACGTCGATGCCCGGCGGCGAGGCCCGCAGCCTCTGGGCGACCCTGTGGTAGTCGTAGAAGGTTGCGGTTGGGAGTTCCTCCGCGAGGAGGGGGAGGAGGCGGGAGAGGTAGGTCTCCGTGCCAAGGTCCATCGCAGGGAGGCGCTCGACCATCGCCCTGATGGTCTCCGGGTCGTTCACCGCGCCGAGCCAGAGGGGACCGACAGGCCGCAGGGCGGCGCCGCAGGCCGGGCAGGTCGCCGCCTCGGGGAGCATGCCCGCCTGCTCCTCGCGGTAGAAGCAGTGCGGGCACTGCATCACGTAGCCGATCCGCGCCATCGTCTGCTCGGCGTTCTTGACCCGCCCCCAGACCCGCAGGTTGAGGCGGACAAAGTGCTCGTGGGAGAAGCAGAAGACAGGGGTGATGCCCCTGTCGTATTTCACCATCTCCCGCGCCACAAAGCCGAGGAGGATGCGCAACCCCACCTCGCGGTGGTACTCGGTGTTCATGGGCCGTGCGAAGTACCGGCGCATGCCCGCCTTCAGATGCGCCCCGCAGAGGGGGGCGGTGTCGGTCGCGGTCACGCAGAGGAAACGTTTTGCACTCCGGCAGGCAGCGTCGGTGAAGGGGGCAGGTGTCCCGAAGGGGTCGAGGTCCACGGCGTCGAACCTCCTCGTGCTCATCAGGGCGTTGGCGTCCATGCAGGTCACCTCGATCTCCCCGCCGACCCGTCCTGCATTCTCCCTGATCTCGGCCGCGGCCGAGGGGCTGATATCATTGATCGTCACGGGAATACCGACTTCATGGGCCACGCGCAGGCCCCGCGCGCCCATCGCACCCATGGCGTCGAGGTAGTCTGAGGGTTGCACCGTCGAGAGATAGAGGACGGTGGCGTCCCTGTTCACCTCCATCCTCCGGTTATAAAAGATCGGGGCCGAACCCGGGGGAAAAGCGGCATTTTCATCCTGAACCGGCGCAAAAAACGTGGTCTTTCCCTCGGTGACCGGAACCTTCTCCATTGCGGGAGAAAGGTGTGCCTTCAAAACCTTAATACCTTCCCGGCACCCATATTACAGAGCACACCGGGGCTTGTGGCCTAGCCAGGACATGGCGTCAGCCTCCTAAGCTGAATGCCGGGGGTTCAAATCCCCCCAAGCCCGTTCCATTTTCGCGCCGTGATTGATGCATACTTTTTTTGGTACCGACGCCCTCTGATCGTCCATGTACCGGACTCCCCTCTTTGCCCTGCTCGTCCTTGCCGCTACACTCCTTGCCGGGTGCGTGACACCACCAGAGGCGCCGCCGCCAGCGCCGAACTTCTCCACGTACCAGACCCCCCAGCCCCTGCCGGTGAACCTCTCCGCACCACAGTACCCCCTCCCCCTTGAGGCGGCGAATGTCACCAACTGGGACAGCGTCGATGCCGCCCTCTCCCTCGGCCCGGAGGCCGAGGCCCTCCTCGCGAGAAACGGTTTCGTCGTCGTCGAAAACCCCCTCGGTCCGGGGGGCACCGACATGGTCAGGCCCTATGCCGCCCTGAAGGAGGGGGGTGTCCCGGTCTTTGTGAGCACCGACTCCCTCCTCCACCTCTATCATATCCAGTTCGACGAGACGATGCGGGTAGTCGAGGAGGGGACATTGTACGACGACCTGTACGCCCTCGACTCCGCACTCCTCAAAATCTCGATGGAGACCTACGGGCGGTCGAGCGGCGAGGCGAAGGAGGCGGCCCGGCGGAACGCCGCATACTTCGGCGTTGCAACCAGTCTCCTCGCCCCTGATGCCCGACAGGTCGGGGCAGGTACAGGCTTTGAACCCGGAGACGTGGAGCGCTACGCCGCCGCCGTCCCCGATGAGGTCAGGTCCGACGTGGAGGCCGAACTCCTCCTGATCCGCGGCCATGCCGGCACCGAAGCCTCGCCTCTCTTCAGGTACAAGGAGGACTACTCGCAGTACCTCCCCCGCGGCCACTACACCCGGTCGGAGAGACTGGAGAACTACTTCCAGGCGATGATGTGGCACGGCCGGATGGCCTTCCTCCTCAACGGCACCCTCGCTACCCCCGAGGACGCCAGAGTTCAGACGATCGGCGCCGCCCAGATCGCCGCCGCCCTTGCCGCCGACCCGGCCCTGATGGAGAGGTGGGACAGGATCTACACGGCCACCTCCTTCTATGCGGGATACTCCGACGACCTCGGCCCCCGCGACTATCTTTCGGCGATGGACACCCTCTTCGGCGGTCCGAAGACCGACTTCTCAGCAGACGAGGTCGCGGCCCTCCAGCGCGAACTCGGCACCTACCGCGCCCCCGCGATCTACGGCGGCACCGCCGACTGCATCGCCTTTACCCCCGAAGAGGCGCGTACCTGTCTCAATGGGACGCAGGGGTTCAGGTTCATGGGCCAGCGCTTCCTCCTGGACTCCTATATCTTTTCAGAACTGGTGTACCCCTACACAGGCGCCTTCACCGGGACGGGCACCCCCTTCACCCTCCACAGCGAGGGGCGCTCCATCCCGACAGCCCTCGACGTGATGGCTCTCCTCGGTTCAGAGAGGGCCGATGCGATCCTGGGCGAGAATGGCGACAGCCGGTACGAGCACTACGACGCCATCGTCACTCGCCTCGCCGGGGAACTCCCGCAGAACGAGAGCGCGTGGAACAGAAACCTTGCCCTGGGCTGGCTCTACACTCTCCAGCCCCTCCTTGCCGACTTCGGGGAGGGCTACCCGACCTTCATGCGGACGACGGCCTGGCAGGAGAAGGAACTCACCACCTCCCTTGCCTCCTGGACTGAACTCCGCCACGACACCATCCTGTACGCCAAGCAGAGTTACACGATGGGCAAGGGGATGGCCTACCGGCCGCCCGAGCAGGAGGTCGCAGGATATGTCGAGCCCGTGCCAGACCTCTACCACCGTCTCCTCGTCCTCACCGCAATGACCCGCGAGGGCCTCGCCGACCTCGGCGCCCTTGACGAGACCGCAGAGTCCCGTCTCCGCTCACTCGAAGACGTCCTCGCACGCCTGGAGGCGATCTCGGTGAAGGAACTTGAAGGCGATGCCCTCACCGCCGATGACGAGGCTTTCATCAGGGGCGTCGCCACCGCCCTCGACCGCCTCGTCGCCGACGTCGACGAGGACGGGATGACGACCGCTATCGTCGCCGACGTGCATACAGACCCATACGACAAACTCGTCCTCGAGGAGGGTGTCGGGTATGTGGACCTCATCGTCGTCACCTGTCCCGACCCCGACGGCCGGCCCTTCCTCGCGGCCGGCCCGGTCTTCTCGTACTACGAGTTCACCGTCCCCCTCTCCGGGAGGCTCACCGACGAGGCCTGGCAGAGGATGCTTGCGACCGACCCGCCTGCACGGCCGGGGTGGACAGCGGGCTATGTCGCCGTGGTGTGAGGATTGAAATACCTCCCCCGCTCACCTCTTTTCCGAATGCACGGTTATCTCTCGATCACCCGCCCGGCCAACTCGGTCGTCGCCGGGCTTGCCGGGGTGCTCGGCTACCTCATCGCCACAGGGACAGTCACGCCTGAATCCGCCGTCCTCATCGGGATCGTCGCCCTGATCACCGCTGCCGGAAATGTCATCAACGACTACTGCGACGCCGAGATCGACGCGATCAACAGGCCAGACAGACCGATCCCCGCAGGTCTTGTCTCGCGCCGGGGCGCCCTCATCTATGCCGCCATCCTCTTTGCGGCCGGGAACCTCTTCACCCTGGCAACAAACTATCTCTGCCTTGCGATCGCCCTCTTCAACTCGGTCCTCCTCGTGCTCTACGCCGCACGCCTGAAAGGCATGCCCTTTATTGGCAACCTTGCGGTCGCCTATCTCTCGGCTTCGATCTTCCTCTTCGGCGGCGCCCTCGCCGGGACAGAAGGCCTTGCAGCGAACCTCCCTGTCGCGGGGGTCACCTTCCTTGCGATGGTGGCCCGTGAGGTGCTCAAGGACGCGGAGGACGTGGAAGGCGACGCCGCCGGCGGGGCGCGAACCCTGCCCATGATCCTCGGCATCCCCAGGACGATCACCCTTGCCTTCGTATTCGCCGGGGCGGCCACCGTCCTCTCCATGCTCCCGGTCTTCCGGTGGTGGGGCCTCCCGTACCTCCTTGCCATCGGCGTCCTGAACCTTGCCGTCCTCATCGGTGCCATGAAGGTGCGGGGGTGCACGACGCCGGTCTGCATCAGGTCGTCACGCGTTACCTCCACCCTGAAGAAGGGGATGTTCCTCTCTCTCGTGATCTTTACCGCCGCTGCCGTCCTCCTCTGAAGGACGCAGCGGGATTACCGAGTTTGATCACGTAATCGGAGAGTTCCTTCCCGGACAATATGTAGTGGGGCTATATATCGATACACGATTTCAGCATCCCTCATATAAACAAACCGAAAACTATTCTTTCCATGCATGGCATGATCGTGTTTAGAGCATGAAGGTCTATCAGCGCGGGAACACCTACATCGCACCGAAGGGATCGTATTTCGACGGTAATGTCCACATCCCTGGAGATTTCATCGTCCCGCCAGAAACCCATTTCTGGGGCCGCCTCGACGTCGACGGTTGCCTCGAACTCGGCCCGTCCTCGACTGTCGGTGGGGATGTCACCTGCCAGTCCGGGGTGATCGGCCGGGGCGTGAAGATCAAGGGGGCCCTCACCGTCGGGGAGGATGTGACCATCTCCGACGATGTCGTCCTCGGGTCGGTCTCTGCCGGGGGCGACATCATCCTACGGCCGGGCGTCAGGGTTGGCGAGGTGAGGAGCGACGCCACGATCTATGTGTACGGGAAGATCACGAGCACCGGCCTCATCGGCAGAAATGTGAAGGTTATCGGGAACCAGGCGCAGTAATCCCGATCGCGGCGATCTCGTGGAGCTCGTCCCAGTTGAGGACTGTCTCCACGCAGCCGTCCTTCAGGGTGACGACGCCCATGCCGATGACTCCTGCCCTGTCGCAGAGTTCGAGCCCTTCTTTTATCTCCATCAGGCACCCAATCCCGATGATCGCCTTTGGCCGGTATTTTTTCATCATCCTCTTGATGAGGGTGGAGCCCGGGGCGATGAAGACCCGGTAGCCCATCGCCTCGTATGCGTCGATCTCCCTGCCGATATCGCATCTGCCGCACCGGCGGCAGACAAGGCCCTCAGGTGTGAGGTGGGCCGGGCACTCTGCCGACCGCAGGCACTGGGGCAGGTAGATCACCCTTTTTTCGACGGGTGTCTCGGCGAACCTCTTCGTATTCATCATATTCTGTAGTTTGATCGAGAACTGGACGAGGTCTGTGTCGTCGAAACCGAAGAACTTGCACATCCCTTTGATCACGCCTTCGAGGAGGACCATCCCGCTCTTCATCAGGCGCGGAAAATAGAACTGCCCATTCTGGATGGAGAGGCCGGCGACGATCATAACCAGGACGGCGCCGATGAGCATCCCGACGATCAGGATGACCGTGACCTCTCCGATGAGCATCATGAGGTCGTTCCAGAGCGAGGCCGTGAAGAACATGATAGGAGAATATGGAGTGATTATTTAAATATTCCCTGCATCTGTCCGTACGGCGGTCTGAGGACGCCTTTTTCTGTCACGATGGCTGAGACGAGGTCGAGGGGCGTGGCATCGAAGGCGAAGTTCGTGCAGGGCACGCCGGAGGGGACAGTCCGCTTCCCGCTGAATGCGCCGATCTCGTCCTCGTCTCTCTCCTCGATCGTGATGTCTGCAGCACGGTGTATGGTGTCGAATGTGGAGAGCGGTGCGGCGACGTAGAAGGGGATACCGTGGTAGCGAGCACAGACGGCGTGCATGTAGGTCCCGATCTTGTTGAAGACGGCGTCCTGTGTGATCCTGTCCGCACCGACGACGACGCAGTCGATCTCTCCTCTCTGCATCAGGAAGGCGGCGGTGGAATCGGTGATCACCCGCGCAGGGATGCCGTCCTCGTGGAGTTCGAAGGCGGTGAGGCGCGCCCCCTGGAGGAGGGGCCGCGTCTCGCAGGCGGTGACGGAGACTTTTTTCCCGCTCTCCACTGCCGACCTGACGACGCCGAGGGCCGTCCCCCAGGTGGAGCAGGCGAGGGCACCGGCATTGCAGTGGGTGAGGACGCGGGCGCCGTCGGGGATGAGGTCGGCGCCGTTCCTCCCGAGGGCCCGGCAGACCTCCTCGTCTTCGCGGGCGATATGGTCTGCCTCCCTGACCGCGGCCTCGACGGCCCCGTCCACCGTCCCGGTGGCCCGCAGGGCGGCCAGCGTGCGGTCGATCCCCCACCCGAGGTTCACCGCCGTCGGTCTGGTGACCCGGAGGTACGCGGCGGCCTTCGCCACATCCTCAACAAAGGGGCCGTAGTCCGTCTCCGTGCTCGTCATCGCCGCGAGAGCGACGCCATACGCCCCGGCGATGCCGAGGGCCGGGGCGCCCCGCACCTCAAGGCGGCGGATCGCCCTGGCAAGGCGATCGACGTCGGTGCAGGCGACGACCTCCAGCCTCTCCGGGAGGAGGGTCTGGTCGATGAAGCGGAGGGTGGCGCCGTCCCGTTCAATGGTCCGCGGGA
Source organism: uncultured Methanofollis sp. (assembly GCF_937919355.1). Lineage (GTDB taxonomy): Archaea > Halobacteriota > Methanomicrobia > Methanomicrobiales > Methanofollaceae > Methanofollis. The sequence continues at coordinate 10,873 of NZ_CALFSA010000139.1, forward strand.
TCATGGGCCGGCCTTCAGGACGTCGGTGTACGCCCGCATCGCGGCCGCACCGCCCATTGCCACGCTGTCGGGGATGTCTTTCGGGGCGGCGGCCGTGCCTGCCACGTAGATGCCCGGCCTGATCGTCGCCACGGCGTTCATCTTCTCGTCCCTCGTGTGGACAAAACCTGTCTCTTCCAGGGTGATGCCGAGGCCCTCTGCAAGTTCCCCCATCCCTTTCGGGGGCTCCATGCCGACGGAGAGGACGACAAGGTCGGTCTTCAGGAGTTCGACCGCACCTGTCTCGGTGTTCTCGACCTGCATCTCAAGGCCACCGTCCGTCTGTGCGATCTCACCCGGAAGGCCGCGGAGGAAGCGGACGCCCATCGCCCCGGCGCGGTTGAAGTACTCCTCGTAGCCCTTGCCATAGGCCCGCACGTCCATGTACAGGATGGTGACCTCGATCTCGGGGTGGTGCTCCCTGATGAGCATGGCGTTCTTCATCGCGGCCATGCAGCAGACGCAGGAGCAGTACGGGCGGTCGACCTGCATGTCGCGGGAGCCGACGCACTGGAGGAAGGCGACACTTCGCGGGACAGCGCCGTCCGAGAGCCTCCGCACCTCGCCGCCCGTCGGGCCGCTTGCGTTGATCATCCTCTCGAACTGGAGACTGGTGACGACGTCGGGGACCTGGAGGTACCTGAGGTTCCTCTTCTTGCCCGGGTCGAAGGTGGCATAGCCTGTGGTGACGACGATGCTCGCCGCAGTGAGGTCGAACTCCTCCTCATGGTCCTGGTCGTCGTGGAGGACGGCATCGCGGCCGCAGGCCTCGTAGCAGAGGCCGCAGTCGATGCAGTGTTCGGCGTCTCTGATCGTGATGTTCGGGACGGCCTGGGGCATCGGGCGGTAGATCGCCTTCCGCACGCCGATCCCGGCGTCGAAACGGTTGTAGACCTCGACAGGGCAGACCGCGGTGCAGTCGCCGCAGCCATTGCACCTCTCTTCGTCGACGTACCTGGGGTGGCGCCTGAGGTGGACGGTGAAGTTGCCGACCTCCCCTTCAATCCCCGTCACCTCGGTGCAGGTGTGGAGGACGATCTCCGGGTGGCGCTCCACCTCGACCATCTTCGGGGAGAGGATGCACATCGAGCAGTCGTTTGTCGGGAAGGTCTTGTCGAGTTGGGCCATGTGGCCGCCGATCGCGGGTTCTCTCTCGACGAGGTGGACGCGGACCCCGTGGTTGGCGAGGTCGAGGGCGGCCTGGATGCCGGCGATCCCGCCGCCGATGACGACGACCTCAGCCACGCCTGTACCTCCCGGCCATCTCGACGTAGACTTTCGCGTTCTCCCTGATGTGCTCGCGCTGGACGTCGTCGACCTGCTTGACGACCTTGCCCGGGACGCCGAGCACGACCGAGCCCGGCGGGATGACCTTTCCCTCGGTGACCACGGCACCTGCGCCGACGATCGAGCCCTCGCCGACGACCGCACCATTCATCACGATCGCACCCATGCCCACGAGCACCTCGTCGGAGATGGTGCAGCCGTGGACGACCGCACCGTGGCCAATGGAGACCCGGTCACCGATGAGGGTCGGGAAACCGGTGCTGCCATGGACGGTGGCGTTGTCCTGGACATTGGAGTCGGCGCCGATGACGATCCGGTCGCGGTCGCCGCGCAGCACGGCGCCGAACCAGACGCCGGAACGGTCGCCGATGGTGACGTTGCCGAGGAGGGTGGCGTTTTCCGCAATGAAGACCTCATCGCCGATGCGCAGAGTGTGGTTCATATTATATTATGGATTCCCCATTACTATCAATGAAGATTATGGTCGGGGGCACCTTCTCCCCCCTGCATGCAGGACACAAGAAACTGATATCGCGCTCTTTTGAACTTGCAGGCCCGGACGGGATCGTGATCATCGGCCTCTCCTCCGACACCTTCGCCGGACGCAAAACGCATCCGGTGATGTCGTACGACGAGAGGAAAGCCGCGCTGGAGAGGTACGTGCGAGGCCTCCCCGCAGGGGTCAGGTGGGAGGTTGAGGAGTTGAACGACCGCTACGGCTCAGCCCTGGACGCCGACTTCGACATCCTTGTCGTCTCCGAGGAGACCCTGCCGGTGGCCCTGGAGATCAACAAACTCCGCCGGGCGAAGGGGAAGAGGATGGTCGAGATCCACCAGATCGCCTGCGTGCTCGCGGAGGACGGCCGCTGGATCTCCTCGACGCGGATCATCAGGGGCGAGATCGACGAGGCCGGGCATTTGATGCGGTGAGGGGCAGTCTCTCTGATCTCCTCTGGTTCGTGGGAGTCAATGCAGAGAGAACCGCTGACTCCCCGATACTGCATGATAGGATGCTCCAACCCTATCTTCATATAACATTGATAAAAAAAGACGTATGTCTAAAAAATTAGACATAACTGAGACCGACCTCATGATACTCGCCCTGTTTTCCCGTGGATACGACCGTGAGTGTTGCATACATCCGGGAGGTCTGTACCTATCTCCCGATCAGTCCCGGGACGGCGCAGACTGTCCTCGTGCGTCTTGAAGATAAAAGCGTGCTTGCATCATCACAACGCGGGAAAATCCGGCTCTTCCGGATAAAATCTGGCGAAATATCTATCCAATATTTTATTCTCGCCGAGATCTACAAGAAGATCCGGTTTATGGAAGAAAACCCCTATATCTCGGGAATACTGGACAGGGTCTCCTCCTGTACGCAAAGGTATCACTCTTCTCTTCGGGAGTTACGCGAAAGGTACGGAGACAGAAACCTCAGACCTCGATATCTTCGTTGCAGGACGATATGATGAGAGGGAAGTCGCAAAAATCGGGGAGATGTACGGTGTCGAGGTCACTATCAAATCGTACCCAGATACCGCGTTCGGCCCGAAATATCTGTCTGAGCCTCTTGTCTTCGAGGTGAGACGGAATCATATCGTGTGGAAAAAACACAGACTCTTTTGTCCGAGAGGTGATGGCATGAAAGACATACTCTCCTGGTGCGCCGGGATAAAAAAACGGCATCATGCCTGTCGAACCAAATGACACCCCCGCAGGTGCATACCTGAAAAAAGCGGAGGATGCCACGGACACCATGCATTCTGTGGCTTCGAATGACTGGAAGATCTCGACCGGCTATTATTCTCTCTATTTCTCTCTGTACGCCGTGCTCATGAAGATCGGGATCAAGTCCGAGAACCATACCTGCACGATTGCACTTCTACAACACTTCCCAGGGAATTTCTTCACGCCCGACGAATGCGAGATGCTGGAGAAGGCGCGACAGGCACGCACAGAAACGCAGTATTATGTGGCGACGCTTCAGATGCCTATGCTGGGCACGCTTGCACGACAGGTCCCCCATTTTCTCGTGAAGTACAGGGAGATCGTTGAGAAAAGATGATCAGGCATTGCGGCACTCGTTCGCAGGACTGATCGAGGAGAGTAGGTGCCAGCGATGATGCACCCCTGTTTGAATTCGGCCTCGATGGAGAGGAGAGCCGCAGATTCGATCTGCCGTC